>NZ_JACVWA010000021.1:0-109525 GCF_020658275.1 Clostridioides sp. ES-S-0190-01
GCTCAACTTGCATGTGTTAGGCACGCCGCCAGCGTTCATCCTGAGCCAGGATCAAACTCTCAAATAAAAGTTTATCAGGCTCAGATACTATTGTTATCTAAATATCTGGCTTTATGGTTTGTTTCTTAATATAAATTAACCTACTGTTTAATTTTCAATGTTCGTATTTTTTCTTGTTCCTTTTTTTCAAGGACAAGTAATACTATACCATCATTCAAACAGTAGGTCAATACTTTTTTTATTATTTTTTAGAAATTTTTTTCATATTCTTTTTTTAGCTTTTCTACGACCTTTTTTTCTAAGCGAGAAACAGTCATTTGAGATATATCTAATTCTTTAGCTATACTAGACTGGGTTTTATCGAAGAAAAATCTATCTTTAAATATTTTTACTTCTAACTCATTTAAAGTTTCAATAAACTTATTAATAAAATCTTCGTATTCTATACTTCCGAAATTACCTTCTTCTTTTCCTATTTTATCAATAAGAGTTATGTCTTTGTCTTCTGAATCATCATTACTTGATGAATCTAAAGACATAGGTTGATAACCATAAGATGCTTCCATAGCCTCTAGTACATCTTCTTCACTAACTCCTATATAGTCAGCGATATCTTTTACCTTTGGATGTTTTTTATTTTCTTGCTCTAGTTTAATTTTCGCATCACTTATCTTTTTGCTTAATTCTTGTATTCTTCTTGGTACTCTAAGTGTCCATACTTTATCTCTAAAATATTTTTTAATTTCTCCTACTATAGTTGGTGTTGCAAAACTGGAGAATTCAAATCCCTTTTCAACATCATATCTATCAATAGCATAAATTAATGCTAATGAAGCAACTTGATATATGTCTTCAAAATCAACACCCTTGTTTATATACTTTTTAGCTAACAACCTTGCTAAATATAGATGTCTTTCAATAAGAATATTCCTGATATCTACGTTTTTATTTGTATTATATAAATTAAATAGCTCTTTTGTATCCATATTTAGGTAATGTGTAGCATTAGCTACATTTTTCATTAAATATCAACTCCTAAATACTTAGTCATTTTTATTTTTGTTCCTTGATTACATTCTGATTCAATATCTACATCATCCATTAAAGTTTTAATTATAAATAATCCAAGACCACTTTCTTTTGGATTCTCTAAATCTGGTGTACTTATTGAGCTAACATCATATCCTTTTCCATTATCTTGAATCTCTATATTAATTGCATCGTCTAAAATATTAAATACTATATTGAATACATCATCATTACTATGTTTTATTGCATTGGTACATGCCTCTGATACTGCTACCTTTATATCTTCTATATCATCTATTGGAAACCCCATTTTATTTGCAATCCCAGACGCTGTTAATCTTATTATGCCTACATAATCTGGATTTGTAGTAATTTCCATCTTTATAGTTTCACAAGCCAAAATTTATCCCTCCACTTTAAATATTTTATCTAGACCTGTTATAGTAAAAATTTTCCTAACATTACTCTTAGGATTTACTATGTATATCTCTTTTTCATTTATTTTTAGTTTTTTTAAAACACCTATCATAGCTCCTAAACCTGTAGAATCTATATAATCTAAATCTTTAAGATTAATCTTTACATCCAACATGTTTCTTTCTATTAAACCATGTAAATGTTCTTTTAATTTATCTGCTGTAGAGACATCAAGTTCTCCATCAATACAAACATTCCAAAACTTATTTTGAGAATCTAAATTTGAATCTATATTCATAGACATGTAAAAACCTCCTATTTTCTCTTAATAATTTTAAATATATTACCTATACTCAATATCTTATTAATTACATAAACTATATCATCTATTCCCTTTGATATTGATGATGCATTTTCAACAATATCTTGTATATGTCTTTCATTGTAATCTACAATCTTATAAGCTTTTTCAACAACTTTATTTAAACTATTTAGAGTTTTAGCTAAATAAATTGCTACTATAAGAGCCGAACTACCTACTAACACTGCTCCTATTTGCCACCCCCATGCATTCATTAGTTAACATCTCCCTCGTCGTCAAAACTTTTACTTATTACTATATCTTCTTCTGAAATTTTTATATCTTCTTCATTATTATCATCATCTACTAAAGTTATTATTCTCTCTTTAACATCATTAAATGTTTCATGTAGAACTTCTTTTGGGTTTTCTTTCACTTTATCAAACTTATCTTTTGTCTCTTTTCTTAACTCAGAACCTTTTTTTGGTGCAAGAAACATACCAAATATAAAACCTAAAATGGCTCCTATTAATAAAAATCCACCTTTTTTACAACCTCTTTTATTACACATAACAACTACTCCTTTCAATTTTAAATTTTTATCTAAGTACATTATACAAAAAGAATAGGATATTTATCCTATTCTTCTTCAATATTTATTTTAGCAATCGAAACTACATTCACTTCTTCATTAGTCTTCATTAATTTAACACCACTTGTAACCCTTCCAAATAGTGAAATTTCATTAACTCTTATTCTAATAAGAACTCCATCAGAATTTATAATCATTATCTCATCATCTTCATTGACCATCTCTGCACCAACAATTGTACCAGTTTTTTCAGATATGTTATAAGTTTTAATTCCTTTTCCAGCTCTTATTTGGCTTCTATATTCTTCTATATTTGTTCTTTTACCAAAACCATTTCTACTGACAACTAATACATCTGTACCTTTACTACAAAGATTCATAGATACAACAAAGTCTTTTTTACTTAAAGTTATACCTTTTACACCCATTGCTGTTCTACCCATATATCTTATATCATTTTCATCAAACCTTATAGACATACCTTCATTAGTTACTAAAAGTACTTCCTGTTTTCCATCTGTTAGCTCTACTCCAATAAGTTCATCATCATCTCTTAAACCTATAGCAATAAGACCAGATTTGTTTATATTTTTAAACTCTTCTCGTTTAGTCTTTTTAACGATACCTTTTTTAGTTGTAAGTAATAAATATTCATTTTCATCATTACCATCTATAGGTATTAAAGTTGCAATCTTTTCGTCTGCTGACAATTGAAGTAAGTTTACTATAGCAGTACCTTTTGCTTGTCTCTTACCTTCAGGTATTTCATATGCATTTAATTTAAATACTCTACCCTTATTTGTAAAGAACAGTAATCTACTATGAGTAGTTGTAGTTATCAAATGTCTTACAAAGTCCTCTTCTCTAGTTGTAAGTGCTGAGATACCTCTTCCACCTCTTTTTTGGCTCTTATAAGTATCAGATGGAAGTCTTTTTATATATCCAAAGTGAGTAAGAGTTATGGCTATTTCCTCATCACTTATAAGATCTCTCATATCTATCTCGCCTTCAGCATGTCTTATTTCTGTTCTTCTTTCATCAGAATAATTTTCTTTTATTATTGTCATTTCATCTTTTATTACATTTAAAAGTAATCTTTCATCAGCCAAAATTTCTTTTAATCTATTTATTTTCTTTATTAAGTCTTCATACTCAGCTTCTATCTTATCTCTTTCTAGACCTGTAAGTCTTTGAAGTCTCATATCTAGTATAGCTTGAGCTTGAATCTCAGTTAGATTGAATTTTTCTACTAAACCTATCTTAGCTTCTTGGCCTGTTTTTGAAGCTCTTATCAAGCTTATAACAGCATCTATATTATCTAAAGCAATTTTTAATCCTTCTAAAATATGTGCTCTTGCTTCAGCTTTGTTTAATTCAAATTTAGTTCTTCTTGTAACAACATCTTCTTGATGTTTAATATAATGATATAGTATTTGCTTAAGATTTAAAACTCTTGGTTGACCATCTACAAGAGCAAGCATTATTATACTAAATGTATCTTCCATTTGAGAATGTTTATACAGATTATTTAATACTATATTAGCATTAGCATCTCTCTTTAATTCTATAACAATTCTCATACCATTTCTATTACTTTCGTCTCTTAAATCTGATATACCTTCTATTCTTTTTTCTTTAACTAACTCAGCTATTCTCTCAACTAATTTAGCTTTATTTACTTGATAAGGTATTTCTGTAACTATTATCTGTTGTTTTCCTTTTGGAAGTTCTTCTATAAAAGCTCTAGATCTAACCTTAACTTTACCTCTTCCAGTTCTATATGCCTCTGCTATATTCTCTTTTCCCATTATAATTGCAGCTGTAGGAAAATCTGGACCTTGTATAAATTTTATTAAGTCCTCAACACTACAATCTGGATTGTCAATCAAATGTACAGTTGCATCAATTACTTCAGCTAAGTTATGTGGAGGTATTGAAGTTGCCATCCCAACAGCTATACCATTAGACCCATTCACTAATAGATTGGGATACCTTGCTGGTAGTACTGAAGGTTCTTTTAATGATTCATCAAAGTTTGGTTTAAAATCTACAGTTTCTTTTTCTATATCTCTTAATAATTCTAATGATAATTTACTCATCTTAGCTTCTGTATAACGCATTGCCGCTGGTGAATCTCCATCAACAGAACCAAAGTTACCATGACCATCTACTAAAAGTGCTCTAGTTGAAAAGTCTTGAGCCATTCTAACCATTGCAAAATAAACAGCAGTATCTCCATGTGGATGGTACTTACCTAAAACGTCCCCAACAATACGGGCTGACTTTCTATATGGTTTATCTGGTGTTAAGTTTAATTCACTCATTGAGTATAGTATTCTTCTGTGAACTGGCTTTAGACCATCTCTAACATCAGGAAGAGCACGTCCAGCTATAACACTCATCGAATAATCGATATAAGATTTTTTCATTTCTTCCGCTATTTCAATAGGGAGTATTTTGTTATTTTCTTCCATGTATACTAATCCCCTCTCTCTATATATCTAAGTTTCTAACGAATCTTGCATTTTCTTCTATAAATTCTTTTCTTGGAGCAACCTTATCACCCATAAGCATTGAAAATACTTCATCTGCAATTGCAGCATCTTCTACAGTTACTTGCAATAAAGTTCTTGTATCAGGATTCATAGTGGTATCCCATAATTGTTCTGCATTCATCTCTCCAAGACCTTTATATCTTTGAAGTTCTGCACCATTTCTTCCAATTTCATCTAATAAAACATTTAATTCTTTATCTGAATAAACATAATGTTCCTTTTTTTGCTTTGTTACTTTATATAAAGGAGGTTGTGCTGCATAAACATACCCCTCATCTATAAGAGGTCTCATGTATCTAAAGAAGAATGTTAATAGCAAAGTTCTTATATGAGCTCCATCTACATCGGCATCGGTCATAATTATAATTTTATGATATCTAGCCTTATCTATATCAAAATCTTCTCCTATACCACAACCATAAGCTGTTATCATATTTTTTATTTCGTCTGAAGATAATATTCTATCTAGTCTTGATTTTTCGACATTAAGTATCTTACCTCTTAATGGAAGTATCGCTTGGCTATTTCTATCTCTACCTTGTTTTGCGGAACCTCCCGCTGAATCTCCTTCGACTAAGAATATTTCACTTTTAGCAGGATCTTTTTCTGCACAATCTGCTAATTTTCCAGGTAAAGATGTGCTTTCTAAAACACTCTTTCTTCTTGTTAATTCTCTTGCTTTCTTTGCAGCTTCTCTAGCTCTTTGTGCTCTCAAAGCTTTATCAACTATTATTCTAGCTGTTGCTGGATTTTCCTCTAAGAAAGAGCCAAGTTCATCAACTGTTACACTATCAACTACACCTCTCATAAAACTATTACCTAGTTTTGTTTTAGTTTGTCCTTCAAATTGAGGTTCTGGTAATTTAACTGATACTACAGCTGTAAGTCCTTCTCTTATATCTTCACCTAATAAGTTAACATCATTTTCTTTTAAGAATTTATTTCTTTTAGCATAATCATTTACAGTTTTAGTAAGAGCTGCTTTGAATCCACTTAAATGAGCTCCTCCTTCATGCGTATTTATATTATTTGCAAAAGAATATATGTTCTCTGTATAACCATCCGTATATTGCATAGCTAATTCGACAATACAATCATCAACTTTTTTATCTATATAAACTATGTCATCATGTATTCCAGTTCTAGATTTATTTAAATACTTAATATATTCTACTAGACCACCTGTATAGTGAAATTCTTTTCTTTTTTCTTGATTTTCTCTTTTATCTTCAAATACTATTTTTATTCCTTTATTTAAAAAAGAAAGTTCTCTAAGTCTATATTCTAATGTTTCATATTTAAACTCTATTTCATCAAATATAGTAGCGTCAGGCATAAATTGAATTATTGTTCCTGTACTTTGAGATTCTCCAACTATCTCAATCTTAGATGTTGGTAGACCTTTTTCATATGTCTGCTTATATATTTTTCCATTTAAATAAACTTCTGCTATCATCCATTTTGATAATGCATTAACTACAGAAACACCAACTCCATGAAGACCTCCAGATACTTTATATCCTCCGCCTCCAAATTTTCCTCCTGCATGAAGATTAGTTAATACTGTTTCTAAAGTCGATTTTCCAGTCTTAGGATGTGTTTCGACTGGGATACCTCTTCCGTCATCTTTTACTAAAATACTGCCATCTTCATTAATAGATACATATATATTTGAACAATAGCCTTGTAAAGCCTCATCGATACTATTATCTACAACTTCATAAACTAAGTGGTGTAAACCTCTTGGGCTTGTACTACCAATATACATACCTGGTCTTTTTCTAACGGCCTCTAATCCCTCTAATACCTGTATCTGACTTGCACCGTATTCTTGTTTCATTTAATTTCCTCCATTCTCTATGCTAATAACATTGCCGTTTTCAATATTAAATATTGTAACATCCTTTTCATCAAATATTTTTTTATGTGAAATTTCAGCACTTGTTATAAACATTTGAACATTGCTTAAATTATTTACTAAAAGTTTTTGTCTTGCTTCATCTAACTCACTAAAAACATCATCTAAAATTAATACTGGATATTCTTCAACCTCATTTTTTATTAATTCTATCTCTGATAGCTTTAATGATATTGAAGCAGTTCTTTGTTGACCTTGTGAACCAAAAAGTCTTGCATCTAAATCATTTATGAATATATTTAAGTCATCTTTGTGTATACCATATCTAGTAGTTCTAGATTCTATATCATTAGGTCTATTTGATGACAACTTGGCTAAAAATTTATTATATACTGTTTCTATAGTATCTTCGTCAGTTATATTTATTTGAGTTTTATATTTGATTGATAATTTTTCAACTCCATTAGTCAAATTCATATGCATATGTTCAGATATATTAGCTATCTTTTTTATAAAGTCTCTGCGTAAAATATAAATATAACTTCCGTATTTTGCTAGTGTATCATCATATACATCTAATAAAGCTTCATCAACATGCATGCTTTTTAGAACTCTACTTCTTTGAGAAAGTATTTTATTGTAATTAGTAAGATAATTATAATATTTAGGAATAATTTGGCTAATCTCTTTATCTATGAAAGTCCTTCTCTCTTTAGGACCTTCTTTAACCAGTCTTAAATCTTCAGGTGAAAATATGACAACATTTAAGTTGCCAAGTAATTCCTGCATTTTTTGCAAAGGAACTTTATTTATTCGTATCCCCTTTTTATCTTTTCCAATAATTAGCTCTATTAGACTATATTTATTATATTTTGAAAAACTTCCTCCAACATATAAATTTTCACTATTAAATCTAACCATTTCTCTATCTTTGTTGGTTCTAAATGACTTGCCAAAAGAAAGCATATAAATAGATTCTACTATATTTGTCTTTCCTTGACCATTTTTTCCAACAAGAAGATTCACTTTACCATTAAATTCCAGATGCAACTTTTCATAATTTCTAAAATTAACAAGCTGCAAACTTTTAAGTTTCACAAAAAGTTCTCCTTTTTTACAATACTTTTATTTTAGTTCCTTCTATCTCAACTATATCTCCTGATTTTATCTTTTTCCCTCTTCTTAATTCTATTTCATCATTTACAGTCACTAAACCTTCTTGAATTAAAAATTTTGCATGACCTCCGGTTGATGCAATCTCTGCTAGTTTTAGGAATTGATCTAACTTTATATAGTCTGATTCTATAGTTATTTCAGTCATAAGAGTTCCTCCTTGCCATTATTTTAGGTAAATAGGTATTAATATACTAAAAGTATATTATATCATAAAAATACTTGCAAAAGGAGTTGCCTAAGATTAGAAAAATTTTTCTACAAAAGACAACTCCTTAATATCTACTATATATTAGATGATATTCTTACTGGAAGTAATAAGTAAATATAATTAATATCATCTGTTGGTTTAATTATACAAGGATTTACATTTGTAGTAAATTCTATAAATATTTCCTCATTATCTATATTTTTCAATCCTTCAATAAAGTATCGAGAGTTAAAAGCTATATCTAAATAATCTCCATCTAAATCTATTTCAACTTCTTCATAGACATTTCCTTTTTCTGTATTAGAAGTAATTGCCATTACTTTATCCCTTATAGATAATTTTATAAGGTTATTTTTTTCTGATTGAGACAATAAAGATGCTCTTTCTATACTATTTAAAAGTTCTTTAGTATTTAACTTTACTCTACTATTATGCTCTCTTGGCAATAATTTTTTATAATCAATAAAATCTCCTTCAAGTAATCTTGTAATAATTTTTGTATCATTAATTATAAAAATAGCATTTTTTTCGTTAAATCCAACTTTAACATTATCTTCTCCAGAAAGCAAGCTATTTACATCTATAAGTGTCTTTCCTGGAATTATTACTTTTATATTTTCAGTTAAACTATCAACTGAACAGCTTTTTACAGCTAATCTATAGCCATCAATTGCTACTAGATTTAAATTTTTATCTACAATTTCTAGAAGTTCTCCCATTAAAACAGGTTTTGTTTGGTCTTGTGAAATAGCAAATACAGTTTGTTTAATCATATTTTTTAGGAGTTCTTGAGGTATGCTGTATAAATCTTCTTCATTTAATTCTGGTAGTTTAGGAAATTCTTTAGCTGCATATCCTTTAATTTTAAATCTTGAATTTACACAATTTATGTAAATATTATTTTCTGAATCTGTTTCTATCTCAACAAAAGAATCTGGTAATTTTCTAATTATATCTCCAAATAATCTTGCATCTACAACAACATCACCTTTTTCTATAATCTCTGCTTGTACATAAGTTTCTATTCCTATCTCCGCATCATATCCAGTAAGTTTTAACTGGCCTTCTTCTGTAGATATAAGTATACCCTTTAATAGTTCTATAGTTGTTTTTCCATTAATAGCTTTTTGAGCAATCCCGATTCTATTTGCTAGGATTTTTTGATTACAAATTATTTTCAATGTGGATAACCTCCTCTGGCTTTTTATATAAAAAAATAAGTTAAAATCATAGTAGTAATAGTAGTAGGTGTTGTTGATAATGTTAATAAGTACATGTAACATTATAAATGCAAAGATATCAACATGTGTATAAGATGTTGATATCTTTGTTATTTTATACTTAATTATTTGTTAATAAATTTTAATATAAAAAAGTATAAACAAGTTATTCAATAGATATAAACAGACAATTGTGTATAAATTATCCCTTTAAATCTGATATAATTTTGTCTATTTTAGTCTTAATTTCTTCGCTTTCTTCTATGTCTCTAGATACTTTATCATGAGCATGAATTACTGTTGTATGATCTCTTCCTCCAAATTCTTCACCTATTTTAGGGAGAGACAAATCAGTAAGTTCGCGCGTTAAATACATAGCTATTTGTCTTGGAAAAGCTATTGAACGAGTTCTTTTTTTAGAATTAAAATCTTCCATTTTTAAATTGAATACAGAAGAAACTTTTTCTTTTATTCTAAGCACATTGATTTCTTCATTTTTAGAAGTTGTTATAATATCTTTTAAAGCTTCTGTAGCAAGATCAAAAGATATCACTCTATTACTAAGAGAAGAGTAAGCAACTACTCTAGTTAAGGCACCTTCTAGTTCTCTTATATTTGACTTAATATTTTTTGCTATATATGACATAACTTCGTTTGGCACTTCTATACGTTCTAGTTGAGCCTTTTTTCTAAGGATAGCAATCCTTGTTTCAAAGTCTGGTGCCTGAATATCAGTTATAAGTCCCATTTCAAATCTCGATCTTAATCTATCTTCTAGTGTAGGTATATCTTTTGGTGGTCTATCACTAGAGATAATTATTTGTTTATTTGCCTCATGAAGAGTATTAAATGTATGGAAAAACTCTTCTTGAGTTCTTTCCTTCCCAGCTATAAATTGAATATCATCAATTAATAAGACATCTACATTTCTATATTTATTTCTAAATTCTTCATTTTTATCATCTTTTATAGAGTTTATAAGTTCATTAGTAAATTTTTCTGAAGAAACATAAACAACTTTTGAATCTTTTTTTTGGCTGACAATATGATGTCCAATAGCGTGCATTAAATGAGTTTTACCTAAGCCAACCCCTCCATACAAAAAAAGTGGATTGTAAGCTTTAGCAGGAGATTCAGCAACTGCAACACATGCAGCATGAGCAAATCTATTGCTATTACCAATAACGAACGTATCAAATGTGTATTTTGGATTCAGGTTAGGGTAAAGTACTCTATAATTTAAATCTGCACTATCAGAATTTAGGTCAGCAACTTCTTTTTCGCTCAATACAAATTTAATATTATACTTTTTTAATGACAGTTGATTTATAGCATCTTCAATTAAATGCAAATATCTATTTTCTAGAATATCTTTATTAAAATCACTAGGAGCTAGTAGTATCAAGTCATTAAGATGTATTTTTAATGGTACGATGTTTTTAAAAAAGGTATTAAAACTTACTGAAGTTAAGTCACCTTTTATTAATTGTAGGGTTTTGTCCCATAAAGAAACTATATCCATAATATAAACCTCCGAACAGAATAATTAATATTTTCCACAAAGTTATTAACAGAAAAGCAAAAATATATATAAATTTTACAGAATAACTAAATTTATGGATAATGGTGTTGATAAATTAATAATAGTATAAATTATTAAAAAAATATGAAAAGATATAAACAATATGTAGATAAAGTTATAAATAACATAAACATACAATAAATGGTGATTATAACTAGAGTATTGTCAGTAATCTTAAAAGTTATACACAAAAGTATCCACAAGCTGTGAATAATTTTTAATAAGTTGATAACATTTATACACATTATCAACAAGTATATTTATAATATCAAAATATATGTCAAACTTCAATGATTTGTAACTAATTTATCCACAATATTAACTAATTGTTGATAAAAATATAAACATGTTAAATTTGCTTTATTTGTGTATATAATTGAAAAAAATAATTTAGAATAAAATTAAATAGATTTTTACTAGTATTTTCAATAAAAAAAATACATAATATATATATGGTAGATTTTGTGATGCAAGCATACCAAAAACTCGTTGACAACGATAGTAAAAGTATTTATAATTATATGTGTTATGTTTACTTTGAGGGTAAAGTTATTATTTTTATAAACGGAAAATGAAATCTGAAAGGCGGTGCAAAATAATGAGTAAAAGAACTTATCAACCAAAAAAGAGACAAAGAAGTAAAGAACATGGTTTCAGAAAAAGAATGAAGACGTCTAACGGAAGAAACGTGTTAAAAAGAAGAAGAGCTAAAGGAAGAAATAGATTAACTCATTAATTACAAAAGGGCCGCTGCAAAGGTGGCCTTTTTGTGTAAATAATTACAATGCATAGCTGTGTTTATGGAGGTTAACTATGGACTTTAATAGGACAAAGGGGTTAAAAAAAGACTCTGATTTTAGAAAAGTATATAAACACGGCAAATCTTTTGCAAACAGATATTTAGTAATATATATACTTAAAAATAAATCAGATTATAGTAGAATAGGTATTTCTGTTTCAAAGAAAGTAGGAAAAGCTATCACTAGAAATAGAGTAAGAAGATTAATAAAAGAAGTCTACAGATTAAATATTGATGAAAAAATTAAGCCTGGATATGATATAGTATTTATAGCAAGAGTATCTAGTAAAGATGCTAGTTTTAAAGAGATAGACAAGTCTATAAAAAATTTAGTTAAAAGAACGGATATTTCTCTTTAAATTGTATGCTATAAATATGGAGGTTAATAATTTTGAATAAAATAATTTATATATTAAAGGAAATAAGTAGGTATTTATCGAATTTATGTATTTATTTAGTAAAATTTTATCAAAAGTATATATCTCCCTTAAAGGGACCTACTTGTAGATTCTATCCAACTTGCTCACAATATTCAATAGAGGCATTTAAAAAATATGGATTTGTAAAAGGTATGTACTTAACAATAAGAAGACTTCTAAAATGTCATCCTTTTCATCCAGGAGGTTACGACCCTCTAAAATAAAAGAGAGTAACTATTAGGAGGTATAAAAAAATTGAATATAATAGGAAATTTCTTAGGATTAATTCTTAAGGTAATATTTGAATTTGTTAACCACTATGGTATTTCTATAATAATTTTTACTATACTTGTAAAGATTATTTTACTACCATTAACAGTTAAACAGACTAAGTCAACAAAGGCAATGCAAGATATACAACCTCGTATAAAAGAGATACAAGAAAAATATAAAAATAAGCCAGAAAAACAAAATGAAGAAATTGTTAAGTTATATGGAGAAGCTAAAATTAATCCACTATCTGGTTGTTTACCTTTATTAATACAGTTTCCTATATTAATAGGATTATTTAGCGTTTTAAGAGAGCCAGTTGCTCATGGCGTTTTTGCAAATCAAGCTGCATTTATGGCAGCTGACAATGGGTTTTTATGGATAAAAAGTTTAACAGCACCAGATTATGTATTAGCAGTATTTTCAGGAGCAAGTGCATATGTAATGCAAAAGGTAATGACTCCAAAGGACCAACTACAAGGCTCTATGAAAGTAATGACATATGTAATGGCAGGGATGTCTTTCTATTGGGGATTTATATTCCCAGCAGGACTTACATTGTACTGGACAGTAAGTAACTTATTCTCAATAGCTCAGTATTACTTAATAATGAATCCTTTAAAAGCTAAGCTGGCTGCTAACTCTAAGGAGGAAAAAGTTAATGAGAAAAAGCCTAAAATTAATAAAAAGTAAAAGTAAAGAAGAAGCTATAAATAAGGCGATAGCAGATTTAAATTTAAAAGTAGAGGATATAGAGGTAGAAATACTAGAAAATCCAAGCAAGGGGTTTTTAGGTTTTATAGGTGCTAAAGATGGTACCTATGAAATTTTTGTTATTGAAAGGGAACTAGATGTAGCTAAAAATTTTATAGAGGTAATGTTGAAAAATGCAAATGTTGATGCCAAAGTCAATGTATCTCAAAAAGATAATTTAATCATGGTTGATATTGAAGGCAAAGAAGCTGCAAGTTTAATTGGTAGAAGAGGGGAAACTTTAGATTCTATTCAATTTTTAACTGGATTAGCTCTTAATAAAATAAATAAAGACTCTCATACAAGAGTACTTGTAGATATAGAAAACTATAGGTCAAAAAGAGAAGAATCTTTAATAAGATATGCTAATAAGGTTGCTAGAGAAGTAGCGAAAACAAGAAAAACTAAAAAATTAGATTATATGAATCCATATGAGAGAAGAATAATACATTCAGCCCTTCAAAATGACAAATATGTAATTACATATAGTGAAGGAACCGATCCATATAGAAGATTAGTAATTGAGTGTAAAAGATAAAATCAACCTCCTAAACATTAGGGGGTTTTATTTTTTAATCTTATTAAATCATTGTAATTGGTCAAAAATAAATCTATATGTAAAAATTATAAATTAAGAGGTGATAAATTTGTTTATAGATGATACAATAGCGGCTATAGCTACAGCACCTGGAGAAGGTGGTATAGGTATACTGAGAATAAGTGGAGAAAAAGCTTTAAAAGTTGCAGAAGAAATCTTTAAATCCATGTCAGGAAAGAGTATAAAAGATTATAATAAAAGAATATTAATATATGGAAATATTGTAGATAATGAAAATGCAATAGATGAAGTATTATTGGCATATATGAAGGGGCCCAATTCATACACAGGAGAAGATGTTATAGAAATAAATTGCCATGGTGGATTTATTTCAGTAAAGAAAATTTTAGAACTAATATTATCTAAAGATGTTAGATTGGCAGAAGCTGGGGAGTTTACTAAAAGAGCATTTTTAAACGGAAGAATAGATTTATCTCAAGCAGAAGCAGTAATAGATGTTATAAAGGCAAAAACTGATATAGCTCATGAAGTTGCTCAAAACCAGTTAGAGGGTTCTCTATCAAAGAAGATAAGAGACTTAAGAGATAAAGTTACTGAGATACTGGCACATGTAGAAGTTGCTATAGATTATCCTGAAGAAGATATTGAACATATAACATATCAAACGCTTAAGGATAAAACTGGTGAACTTAAAAAAGAAATTAAAAAATTATATGATACAGCTGAAAGTGGGAAAATACTTAGAGAAGGCTTGAAAACAGTAATTGTTGGGAAACCAAATGTAGGAAAATCTTCACTGCTTAACTCTATTTTGGGAGAAAATAGAGCTATAGTTACAGACATACCAGGAACTACTAGAGATGTTATAGAGGAATTTGTTAATATAAAAGGTATACCTCTTAAGATAGTTGATACAGCAGGTATAAGAGATACTGATGATATAGTTGAAAAAATAGGAGTTGAGAAATCTAAAGAATCATTTACAAGTGCTGATTTAATTATAATGGTTTTAGATGCATCAAGAAAGTTGTCAGAAGAAGATATAGAAATATTAAAGAAGCTTAAAGATAAACAAACAATAGTACTATTAAATAAAAATGACTTAAAACAAGAGATTGAAGAAGAAAAAATACTTAAATATGTAGAAAATAATAGTATAATAAGAATATCAGCTTTACAGCAAGAAGGCATAGAAGCATTACAAGATAAGATAGAGTCTATGGTATATAAAGGAAGTATCAAAAACAATTCTAGTTTAATAGTAACTAATTCTAGACATAAGGATGCACTTGGTAAGGCATATAAGTCTGCAACAGATGCTTTAATTGCTCTAGAACAAAGTATGCCATTTGACTTTGTAGAAGTAGATTTAAAAAATATATGGGACTACCTTGGATATATTAATGGAGATACAGTAACAGAAGATTTACTAGATAATATATTCCATAACTTCTGTATAGGAAAATAGGATGTAAAATACAAAAGGAAAGAAAATATAGAAGTAATAAATTTCATTTTTTATTGTAGAAATTATAGATATTTTATAGTGTTTCTCATGAAACATTAATATTAAAAAGAAAGGAATTATAAATGATAAAGTTTGAAGCAGGAAAATATGATGTTATAGTAGTTGGGGCAGGTCACGCGGGATGTGAAGCTGCTTTAGCTACGGCAAGAATGGGATATAAAACTTTGATAATAACAATGTCTTTAGATTCTATTGCATTAATGCCTTGCAATCCATCAATTGGTGGAACGGGTAAAGGTCAATTAGTAAAAGAGATAGATGCTTTAGGTGGTCAAATGGGACTAAATATAGACAAGACATATATACAAAGTAGAATGTTAAATACTGCTAAAGGACCAGCAGTTCATTCTTTGAGAGCCCAAGCAGATAAATTTAAATACCATGAAGAAATGAAAAAAACATTAGAAAATGAGCCAAACCTCGATATAGCTATGGATGAAGTTGTAGAAATATTACATGAAGGAAATGTTGTAATAGGTGTTGGAACTAAGCTAGGATGTTCATTTAAATCTAAAGCTGTAATATTAGCTACTGGAGTTTATTTAAATTCAAAAATATATATGGGTGAGGTGGCATTTTACGAAGGTCCTAATGCACTAGGATATGCAAAATACCTTACAGATAGTTTAGTTGAATTAGGTCTTAGAATGAGAAGATTTAAAACAGGAACACCAGCAAGAGTCCATAGAGATAGTATAGATTTCTCTGTAATGTCTCTACAAGAAGGTGACGAAAAAGTAACTCCTTTCTCATTTATGAATGAAAACATAGAGAAAGAGCAAGAACCTTGTTATTTAACAAGAACCACTGAAGATACTCAAAGAGTTATACTAGATAATTTAAAAAGGTCTGCCATGTATAGTGGAGTTATAGAAAGTACTGGGCCAAGATATTGTCCTTCTATAGAAGATAAAGTAGTAAGATTTAGTGATAAAACTTCACATCAATTGTTTATAGAGCCAGAGGGTTTGAATACTAAAGAAATGTATATTCAAGGGATATCAACTAGTTTACCTTTTGAAGTTCAACTAGATATGTATAAAACTATAAAGGGGCTTGAAAACTGTAAGATAATGAGACCTGCATATGCTATAGAATATGATTGTGTTGACCCAACACAATTAAAAATAAGTTTAGAAATAAAAGGTGTTGAAAACTTATTTAGTGCAGGGCAATTTAATGGAACTTCTGGATATGAAGAAGCAGCAGCTCAAGGGCTTATGGCGGGTATAAATGCTGTTAGAAAGATAGAAGGAAAAGAACCTTTTGTATTAGATCGTTCAGAAGCATATATAGGTGTATTATTAGATGACCTTGTTACTAAAGGAACTAATGAACCTTATAGAATGATGACATCAAGAGCAGAATATAGATTGTATTTAAGACAAGATAATGCGGATATGAGATTGACTCAAAAGGGTTATGAATTAGGCTTAGTTAAAAAAGATAGATATGAAAGATTCATAAATAAAAAGGATGCTGTTGAAAAAGAATTTGAAAGATTAAAGAGCGAAAGAGTTACACCAAAGGAAGTAAATAATTTACTAGAAGAAAAAGGTGCAACGCCAATAAAAGTTGGAATATCACTGTATGAGTTTTTAAAAAGACCAGAAGTATCCTATGAATTGCTTGAAGAAATAGGAAAAGATGCTGGTGAAGATGTTTCAAGAGAAGTTAAAGAACAATGCGTAATAATGACTAAGTATGAAGGTTATATAGACAAGCAATTAAAACAGATAGACCAATTTAAAAAGCTTGAGAATAAAAAATTAGATGAAAAAATAAATTATTCATCAATAGAAGGACTTAGATTAGAAGCAAGACAAAAACTAGATGACATAAAACCTATTTCAATAGGTCAAGCATCTCGTATATCAGGTGTTTCTCCAGCTGATATATCAGTGTTACTTATACACCTAGAACAAGTTAGAAGAACTAGAGGTGGAAAAAGTGAATAATATAGAACTTCTAGAAAATGGAATTAAAAATTTTAATATAGATACAAATGATGATATGTTACAAAAATTTAAAACTTATAGAGATATACTAGTTGATTGGAATCAAAAAATGAACCTTACAGGAATAGAGGATGAAAAAGAAGTATATATAAAACACTTTTTAGACTCTATTTCAGCTGTAAAAAATGGATATATAAAAAATGGTATGTCCATAATAGATGTTGGTACAGGTGCTGGTTTTCCAGGTATACCACTAAAAATATGTTTAGAGGAGTTAGAGTTAACCTTATTGGACTCTTTAAATAAAAGAATAAGCTTTCTAGAAGAAGTTGCTAGAGCATTAGAACTAGAGGGTATTAAATTTATACATGGAAGAGCTGAAGATTTTGGAAAAGATGAAAAGTACAGGGAAAAGTATGATATTGCTACAGCAAGAGCTGTAGCTGGATTACCAATTCTTATGGAATTTTGTGTACCATTTGTAAAAGTAGGAGGATATTTTATTTGTTTAAAAGGTCCAAATGCTAATCTAGAATTAGAGGAATCAAAAAAGGCTATAGATATTTTAGGATTAGAGTTTGTTGAAAAAATAGATGTAGAATTACCAGAAATAGATTTAAATCATAATATATTAGTTTTTAAAAAGATACATGAAACACCAGTTAAATACCCTAGAAAAGCTGGTAAGCCAGCTAAAAATCCTATTAAATAATCAAGATATTAATTAGTAGGCAACCTTAATCATTTCTCAGGAAATAATTAAGGTTGCCTCAAAACAAACAAAAATAAAGGAATTATTAAAGTAGATGCAGAAATAAAATTGTATGTACATATAGAGAACAAAAATATTTATATCTAAAATAAGAGAGGTATGTTATGGAAGATAAAAGAGTTATGGAGATACCTATAGAAGATATAGTTCCAAATCCATACCAACCAAGAAAAATATTTTCACAAGTTTCATTGGAGGAATTGAGCAATTCTATAAAGGTATATGGTATAATTCAACCTATAACAGTTAGAGCAAAAGATGGTAAATATGAACTAATTGCTGGAGAAAGAAGATTAAGAGCAGCTAAGTTAGCAGAGCTTAAAACTGTACCAGCAATTATAAATAATATGAACGATGAATCTTCTGCTGTTCTAGCGTTATTAGAAAATTTGCAACGAGAAGACTTAAATTTTATTGAAGAAGCAATTGGCTATGAAAACTTAATAAAAGAGCATGCTTTTACTCAACAGCAATTAGCAGAAAAATTAGGTAAAAATCAATCTACTGTAGCAAACAAGCTTAGAATATTAAAGCTTCCAAACGATATAAAAATGAAGCTAATAGAGAATAATTTAACAGAAAGACATGCTAGGGCATTCCTTAAATTACCAAGTGAAGATTTAATGAAAAGTGTACTAGAAAAGGTCATAAAGAATGAATTGACTGTTAAAAAAACAGAAAAACTGATACAAGATATACTAGAAGAAATTGAAATTCAAGAAGAGCCTGATAAAAAACAGAATATAAAGGGTGCTATGAGTATAAGAATTTACATAAATACTATAAAGCAAGCCTTTGATGCTATATCAAATACAGGAATTGATGCTAAGTATAATGAAATAGATAAGGGAGATTATATGGAAGTTGTTGTAAAAATCCCTAAAAAATAGAGATTACTGCTTACCAGTAATCTTTTTTTTTAAAACAAGCCTTGTAATATAAATTGATTTATAGACATTATTTATAATTATAAAAGCAACTAGTCAATATTTAAAATTAATTTGATTCTTAAAGGGGGGAACATCATGGGCAAAGTTATAGCTATATTTAATCAAAAGGGCGGAGTCGGAAAAACTACAACAAATGTAAATTTAAGTGCCAGTTTAGGAACCTTAGGAAAAAAGATATTAGTATTAGATTTGGACCCTCAAGGAAATACAACTAGTGGATATGGTATTGATAAAAATGAAGTAGAAAATACAATCTATGAGATTATGTTAGATGGTTTGCATATTAAAGAAGCAATAATAAAAACAGAGTTTGAAAATGTAGATGTAGTTCCATCAGCTACGGAACTAGCAGGTGCAGAGATAGAGCTTGCATCTATAAATAATAGAGAGTATATTTTAAAAAATTCCATAAAAGTAGTAAAGGATGAATACGACTATATATTTTTGGATTGCCCACCTTCACTTGGAATGCTTACAATAAATTGTCTAACGGCTGTAGATAGTGTTTTAATTCCTATACAATGTGAATATTATGCCTTAGAAGGTGTAAGTCAATTAATGGAGACTATAAAATTAGTAAAATCAAGATTAAATACAGATATAGAAATTCAAGGTGTTGTTTTGAGTATGTTTGATGGAAGAGCCAATCTATCAATACAAGTTGTTGAAGAAGTTAAAAAGTACTTTAAAGGTAGTGTATACACTACTCTAATTCCAAGAAATGTAAGACTTGCAGAAGCTCCTAGTCATGGTAAACCAGCAATTTATTATGATAAAAGATGTAGGGGGTCTGTAGCTTATTTGGAACTAGCAGAAGAATTTATAGATTTAGAAGAGGAGGAGTGGTAGTATGGAGAATAAGTCTAAAAGAAGTAATAGATTGGGTCGAGGTCTTAGTGCATTGATACCAGAAATTAAAGGAGAAACTTCAGATAAAGAAATAGTTAATATAGATATAGACAAAATATATCCAAACGAAGTTCAGCCAAGAAAGCAATTTGATGAAGAAAAAATAAAAGTATTATCTGAGTCTATAAAAAATTATGGTGTACTACAACCAATAGTAGTTAAAAGAGATGAAAACAATAAGTACATGATAATAGCTGGTGAAAGAAGATTTAGAGCATCAAAACTTGCAAATAAAAGTCAAATACCTGCTATAATTAAAGATATAGAGATGAAAGACATAATGGAGATAGCTTTAATTGAAAACTTACAGAGAGAAGATTTAAATTCAATAGAAGAAGCACTAGCATATAAAAGTTTAATTGAGCATTATAATGTAACTCAAGAAGAAATATCAGAAGCTGTCGGTAAAAGTAGACCTCATATAACTAACACTTTGAGACTTTTAAATCTAGGACAAGATGTTATAGACATGATAGATAGTGGTAAAATCACAGCAGGTCATGGAAAGGCTCTATTAAGAATTGTAGATAAAAAATTACAACTACAAATTGCAAAAAAGATAGAAGAGGAAGAACTTTCTGTAAGAGAAGTTGAAAACATTGCAAAAAAAATATCTGAAAATAAAGAAGAAGATATGCCAAAGAAGTCTAAGCCTAAAGATGTATTTATTTTAGATGTAGAAGATAAACTTAGAAATATTTTTGGAACTAAAGTAAATATTTCCAAAGGTAAGAAAAAAGGTAAAATAGAGATAGAATACTATAATGATGATGATTTAAACAGTATTGTATCAATGCTTCTTGAATAACACACAAATATAAAATAGAGAGGACGATGAATATGATTTATCTAGACAATGCTGCAACTACATATCCAAAACCAGAAAGAGTTTATGATGCTGTTTTAGATTGTATGAAAAACTATTGTGCAAATCCAGGAAGAGCAGGGCATAAGCTTGCTATGCGAGCTGCTAGAGAAATTTATGATACAAGAGAAAATATAGCTAAGTTATTTAATGTAAGTAATCCTATGAATATAGTATTTACGTCTAATGCAACAGACTCTTTGAATTTAGCAATAAAAGGTGTATTACAAAAAGGAGATCATGTAATAACAACATCTATGGAACATAATTCAGTAATAAGACCTATAAAAGCTCTTGAGAAAAAAGGGGTTGAAAATACTGTAGTAAAATGTGATGATGAAGGTTTTTTAGATTATGAAGAGTTAGAAAAATCAATAAAGGATAACACTAAGCTGATTGTAACTACACATGCATCTAATGTATGTGGAACATTAATAGATATAAAAAAAGTTGGAGAAATAGCTAAGAAACATAATATAATATTCTTGGTAGATGCATCACAAACAGCAGGTGTTTATGATATAGATGTGAAGAAATGTAATATAGATATGTTGGCTATGCCAGGTCATAAATGCTTATTTGGACCTCAAGGAACAGGTATCTTATATGTAAGAGAAGGCCTAAATTTGAATATATTAAAAGAGGGTGGAACAGGTAGTAAATCAGAAGAAATGGTTCAACCAGAACTGTTCCCAGATAAATACGAGTCAGGAACTCATAATACTCCAGGTATAGCAGGGCTTAACCAAGGTGTATTATTTATATTTGAAAGAGGAATCAACAATATAAGACAACATGAAGAAGAATTATGTCAATATATGCTAAATAAGTTAGAAGAAGTATCAGATATAAAGATATATGGACCAAAAGACAGTAAAAAAAGAGCCTCAGTAATAGCTATAAATATAGGAAACATGGATTCTGGAGAGGTTACTTTCTTATTAGATAGTGAATATAATATAGCAACTAGATCAGGAATACATTGTTCTCCATTAGCTCATACTACTTTAGGTACGTTAAAACAAGGTGCGGTAAGATTCAGTATAGGATATTTTAATACGAAAGATGAGATAGATAAAGCAATAGATGCCTTGAAGAAAATTTCAAAAAATAAATAGTATAAATTACAACATAAAAATAGTGTCAACTTTATAGATAGTTGACACTATTTTTGTAGCTTAATATAATTTAAAAACTTACTTTAAATAATCTCCATCTTCAAGAACTATATGACCACTTTCATAGTTAGCGCCATCAACAGTAAGCTTTATTTGTTCAACATTCATGTTTTTTATGTAAGTACGTGCAACTGAATCAAGCATTAAAGTTTCTGCATCACTACCTAAGTTTGATTTTGTAAAATCAGAGTTAACATCTAATATACCAGTTTTTACACCATCAATATCTTTTGTAGTAAATGAATTTAGTTTTGCAGATTCTGGAATTACTTTAAGCTTTTGTAGTTCAGCAAATAAAGTGTTTTCATCAATTTTTTCTAAATCAACCTTATTCTCAATTAAATCTGTTTTGTCTACATCAAAAGAATAAATAACAGCAGACTCCGTCTTTTTTTCTTCCTTTGGAGCTGATGTAGACTTTTTATTAGGAACTTCTTTTTCATCATTATTTTCTTTATTGTTTTCTTCCTTTGGTTGCTCAACATTTGTATTATTTTTAGTTTCTTTTTTAGTTGCTTCATTTTGAGCATTGCTACATCCAACTGCCAATATAGATATAGATAATATACTTAACACTAACATTATTTTCTTGTTTTTCATAAAAATTACTCCTCTCAAGATACTATTCTTATATATAATTATAATCGTTATGACTGAATATATGAATACAAAATAGTAACAAATTTAAAAAATGATTTATTTAAGTTAATTAAATACAAAATAAACTAAATATTAGTTATTTTTATGGGAAATCATTTGATGTATAGAGAAAATATTGTAAAATAAAAGTAGTGTTTTTAAAATAAATATAAGTTATAATTATATTATAAAAAAATGTCTTCAAAAGGTGGGAATAGTATGGAAATTTTGAGCTTAGGAGAAAAGATTAAGAAATTAAGAAAAGAAAAAAATATGACATTAAAAGAGTTAGCTGGAGATAGAATAACAGCAGCACAAATAAGCCATATAGAGAGAGATAAATCTCATACTAGTTATGAACTGTTGGAATATCTAGGTGATAAGTTAGATGTAAGCGTGGAATATTTATTAGAAACAAAAGAAATGCAGTCAAAAAAGATAACAGATAATTTAATACTGCAAAGTGAAATTTATATAAAAGAGAATGAGTTAAACAAGGCTGAGGACCAAATAAAAGAAGTTTTAGATATATGTAAGAGATACGATTTAATGGAGAACTATGGCAGATGCAATTTTCTTATGGCTAACATTAACTTAAAAAAATCTAATTACAATAATGCTATAGAAAACTTTGAAAAGGCTTTATTTTTCTTTATAAAAAACAATGATAGTGAAAACATACTAAAGTGCTATTTAAACATAGGAAAGATATATATGCAAGAAGACTTTTATAAAGGTGCGATAAGTCACTTTAATTTTGCAGAGGAAATTTTGTCAGAGAATAAGTTTGAGGATATTAACGTATATAAGGAATTATATAGTAAGATGGCATATTGTTATATAAAATTAGATAATCCAAATATGTCATTAAAGTACATAGATAAAATAAATGAAATAGATAATAAAAATGATAGAAAAGAAGATGTCGATATTTTGGTGTTAAAAGCAAACAACATGCTTGAGATTGGAAAATATGAGGAATCAAAAGAGTATTTTAAAAAAGCACTAAAAATACTTGAAAATGAAGATAATAAAACTGGAATAGCAAATGTATACTTAACAATTTGTGATGTTTATAGAAAAATAGGTGAGACAGATAGAGTTCTTGAATATTCTCAAAAAGTGTACAACATAAAGAAAAATGATGAAGACGAATATATGATGTCAGGTTTATTCAAGATAATAGAAGCGTACATAGATAAAGAAGATTATGATTTAGCTAGAAAATATTGTAAAATAGCTTTAGCATCATCAATAAAAAATAAAAATAAGTTTAATGAGTATAAGGCATTAAAATTCTATTCTAATATGTATAAGAATCAAAATGAAATTACTCTTGCTATTGAGTATTTAATTAAATGTATAAAAATAGTATCAGACTTAGGTAATAATAAGATATTAGCAAACTTGTACATAGACTTAGGTCAATTATATTCAAGCATATCAAAAGAGAAAGAATTAGAGTACTACCAAAAGGGAGTATTTATGTATAAAAATTTAGAGATAATGTAAGTATAATAAACCTATAATAGTATAGAAACAATCTATAACAAGCAAGATAATATCTATGATAAAATATAAATTGTATGAATAATTTTAAGGAGATGAATCAAACAATGAGTATAAAAATAGATGCTAGAGGGCTTGCTTGTCCTAAACCAGTTATAAATACAAAAAAAGAATTAGATAATATAGAAGAAGGCATTGTAGTTACAACAGTTGACAATGAAACAGCAAAAGAAAATATATTAAAGCTTGCTAAATCTTTAAATTGTGAAGCAAGGATTGTTGATGAAAAAGAAAACTTAATTTCTATAGAAATTAAAAAAGGTAATAATGTTGTAGTTCAAAAAGAAGAAAGCGAACTAGAAGATACATGTGTATTTATATCTTCAGATAAGATGGGATTGGGAAATGATGAATTAGGACAAGTATTAATAAAAGGTTTTATATATACTTTAACAGAATCAAAGCCATATCCTAAACATATACTTTTAGTTAATGGAGGAGTAAAATTAAGTGCTGAAAATGAAGCAACTATAGAAAATCTTAAAATACTTGAAGATGCAGGGGTAGAAATTTTATCTTGTGGAACCTGTTTAGATTACTATAATTTAAAAGAAAAATTACAAGTTGGTTCAGTTACAAATATGTACACTATAGTTGAAACATTAAAAAATGCATCAAATACTATTTCTATATAATGTATGTTTGTTTAACAATATAAAGTTAATAGGAAATATTAAACTAAAGAAAAGTAGATAGTCAGAAAGGATTAAGCAATGAATCAAATGTATATAGTATCATTTAATTCTACACATCATGCAATAAGGTCAGAAAAGCTATTTGGTGAAAATGGTTTAAAAGTAATGGCTCTTCCAACACCAAGAGAAATAACAGCAAGCTGTGGAATATCAATTAAATTTTCTTTTGAAGATATGAAAAAAATAAAGACAATTTTAGTTGAAAATAATGTAGATATAAAGGGAATTTACTGTATAAGTAAATTAGAGGATGGCTCAAGGGAAGCAAAGAAGTTAGATTAGGAGGCTAATTATTTATGCCAATGGATTTAAAAATAGGGGATATTGTTGAATTGAAAAAACAACATGCATGTGGATGTAAAGAGTTTGAAATCGTAAGAACTGGAATGGATATAAAGATAAAATGTACGAAATGTTCAAGGCTAATAATGCTTGATAGAGAGACATTAGAAAAGAGAGTAAAAAAGCTAATAAAAAAATGATATAAATTTAACATTTAAAAAATGTCAAATACCGTATATTAATATCCAAATTTTTGGTATAATAGAAATTGAAGAAAACATTTTCATGGGGGTGCTTTAATTATGGCAGTTAAATATGCAAAAAGAATGGAAGGTTTACAAGGATCTGAAATACGTGAGCTTTTAAAACTTACTCAACAACCACAAATAATATCTTTTGCGGGTGGAATGCCTGCTCCAGAATTATTTCCAGTTGAAGAAATGAAAAAAGTATCAGTTGCAGTGCTTGAAGAAAATGGAAGATCAGCTATGCAATATACTACAACAGAAGGATATGAACCATTAAGAGAAAAAATAGCAGCTAGAATGAATGACAAAAACAAAACTAATGTAAATAAAGATGATATATTAGTTACAAGTGGTTCTCAACAAGGTCTAGATTTTGCAGGAAAAGTATTTATTGATGAAGGTGATGTAATTTTATGTGAAAGCCCATCTTACATAGGAGCTATAAATGCATTTAAATCTTACCAACCTAAATTCATAGATGTTCCAACAGATTCTAATGGAATGATAATGGAAGAACTAGAAAAAATACTAGAAACAACTGATAGAATAAAAATGATTTATGTAATACCTGATTTCCAAAATCCAACAGGAAGAACTTGGCCACTTGAAAGACGTAAAAAATTCATGGAAATAGTAAATAAATATGAAATACCAGTAATAGAAGATAATCCATATGGAGATTTAAGATTTGAGGGAGAATCTTTACCATCTTTAAAATCAATGGATACAAAAGGATTAGTAATATTCTTAGGAACTTTCTCTAAAATATTCTGCCCAGGATACAGATTAGGATGGACTTGTGCTTCTCCAGAAATACTATCTAAATTTAACTTTGCAAAACAAGGTGCAGACTTACAAGCATCAACTATATCTCAAATGGAAGTAAGTAAATTTATGGATATGTATGACTTAGATGAACACGTTGATAAAATAAAAGCTGTTTATATCAAACGTAGAGATGTTATGCTTAAGACTATGGAAGAAGAATTCCCAGAAGGATTAGTATTTACTCATCCAGAAGGTGGATTATTTACATGGGTAGAGCTTCCAAGTAATTTAAATGCTAAAGAATTAATGCCAAAATGCTTAGAAAAGAATGTTGCTTATGTTGCTGGAGGAGGATTCTTCCCTAATGGTGGTAGAGAAAATACTTTCAGACTTAACTATTCAAATATGCCAGAAGAAAAAATAATAGAAGGTATCAAAAACATAGCATCAGTTTTAAAAGAAGCTATGGGTGTTGAAGCTTAATTAAAAATAATAACTTAAGATATATTATAAGGGATGGCAATAGCCATCCCTTGTTAATTTAAAAAATATATTTCACCTTATATTAAATATTAAAATTTGTCCAAAATTTAAATTGACATAAATAAGAAAAAATGATAAAATGTATAGGTATGAGATTTTAGTCTCATTTCTCTGCTCTAAGAGTGTAGAGCCGTTAAGTCCAAAGGGAGGTGAATTATAGTGAGAAATTATGAATTAGTTTATGTAGTAAAGCCAAACTCTGATGAAGAAACAAGAGAAGCTGTACTAAACAAAGTTAAGGAAGTTGTTGCAACTGAAGGAGAAATAGTTAAAGTTGATACTTGGGGAACTAAAAAATTAGCTTATCCAATAGCTAAGTTTACAGAAGGTTTCTATGTGTTAGTTAACTTCAAATCAGCAGTAGACGTTCCTAAAGAAATAGACAGAAACTTAAAGATAAATGAAAACGTAATAAGACACATGATAGTTGTTGCTTAACAACTAGTTTTATTATAAAAAATAGGTGGTGTTTTTATGAATCAAGTTGTATTAGTGGGAAGGTTAACTAAAGACCCTGAATTAAGATACATCCCAGGTACAGGAACACCAGTGGCATCATTTACAATAGCCATTGATAGAGACTATGTAAAAAAAGATGGATCTAAAGAAACTGATTTTATACCTGTTGAAGTAATGGGTAAATCCGCTGAATTTTGTGCCAACTACATAACTAAAGGTAGATTAGTTGCACTTCAAGGATCGATAAGAGTAGACAATTATCAGACACAATCAGGCGAAAAAAGAACTTTTACAAAAGTAAGTACTAGATCGGTACAAGCTTTAGATAGCAAGAATAAATCGGAAAATTCATATAAAGAGAGTGCTCCAGCTTTTGAGCCAAGCTTTGAACCTCAAGGGTTAGACCCACAAGGTTTCCAAGCTATAGATGATGACGATATACCATTTTAAAAAGGAGGGAAAAAAGTCATGATGAATAAAAAAAGACGTAAGAAAAAAAGAGTTTGTCAATTTTGTGCTGACAAAAACGCTAAAATAGATTACAAAAGTACTCAGAGATTACAAAAGTATATAACTGAAAGAGGAAAGATATTACCAAGAAGAATATCTGGAACTTGTGCTAAGCATCAAAGAGAATTAACAGTTGCTATAAAAAGATCAAGAAATATAGCACTTTTACCATATACATTAGATTAAAAAATGAGCCTTGTGCTCATTTTTTATTATAGATATTTATATAAGTAAATGAGACGAGCTATAACGCTCGTTTTTTTGTTTATATACTTAAATATATTATTATTTATGATATAATATTATATATTAAGGAGGGTTGCAAACGTGAAAATAGATAAAGGTTCTGAGATAACAAGAAACATAAAGATAATAGAGTGGATGAAAACAGAAATATTAATGAGTGTAAGTGATTTGTTTAACTTATTATTTAAAGGGGTAAAACCTTTAGATGAGGCAATTCAAGATACTCTAGCAAATATAATAATGATAACATATCTCTTAGCAAAGAGATTAGGAATTAGTTTTAGAGACGTAGATTATAAAGTCAAGGAAAAAATAAAAATTGGTATAGAGGAAGACCATAGTGTTGAAAGATGGTATGGAGATTTATCTAACTTAAAAAAACATATGGATAATAGGGAGTGATATTAAATTGAATAATAAAATTAGACTATCTAAAGCCATGTCTATAATAGTTTTAGCTATAATAATTGCTTTAGTAATAGCCTATATTCCAATGCTAGGAATGTTTAGCATATTAGCAGCTGTCCCATATGTAATTATAGGTGCCATCACTGATAAAAAGTATTCTTTTTTATCTATTTTGATTACATTTTGTGTGCTAGTTTTATTTGCAGACATTTCGTATGCATTAAATATATGTATAATGTATTCTTTGCCAGGCATAGCAATAGGAAAGATGCTAAAGAGAAGTTTTGAGCAAGAAGATAGTAATAAATTTGAACCAATATATGGAGGAACAATAATATTTGTGCTTGCAATGGTTGTGTATTTCTTTGTATTGAAGACATTTTTAAATGTAAATTTATTAGATGAAGTTTCTAAAATGATAACAGAAATCGTAAATATTCAAAAAAATAGTTTTTCTGCAACTGAGCTTAAAGTATTTGATAAAATGAAGCCAGATGAAGTTGTAAGTTATTTTACAAATATGCTACCAATGATGTTATTCTTACAAGGTTTATTATCAGCATTTGTAACATATTATTTAAGCGTATTCTTTATCAAAAGGATTACAAATTTGAATATAAGATTTCCTAAATTTGCTGACTTTTATTTACCAGGAAATGCTATAGTCACAACTTTTTTACTTTATTTATTAGTCTTATTTATTGAAATTATTGGCTCAAAATTATATACAGAATTAATAATGACTAATTTACAGCTAGTTTTTAACTTAATGTTTGTAATTCAAGGAATAGCAGTTTGTATTTATTATTTAAAGAAATGGATAAGACAAGGGCCAAATAAAATTATGTTTCTTTCAGGGATAATTTTATGTTTATTTGGATTTATGGGAATATCTTTTGTTGGTATGGTAGATAGTATAATTGACTTTAGAAAGGTGAGAAGTTATAAATCCACTTAGGAGGATAGAAATGAGTAATAAACAAACCTTTAAATTAAATATGCCAGAAATAAATTTATATATAATTATTATTGGTATTTCTAGTATAATTTTGCTTTATTACAACTTGTATGTAGGGTGTTTATTTTTCTGTATTTTTGCATATATGGTTTTTCACAATTGGAGAACAACTAATATTAGACGTCATGAATGGACAGAGTATATTCAAAATTTATCTTTAGATATAGATGAAACAACTAAGAAAGCTATAATAAATCTTCCAATACCACTATGTATTCTAGAATTTGATGGAAATATATCATGGTATAATGGAAAGTTTTATGATATGATTGGTCAAAAAGATTTACTTGATAAAAATATAGAAGATATAGTTAAAAATCTTAATTTAAGAAAAGTATTAAATGAAAATAAAGAGATGTACACTGAAATAAACTATAAGGATAGAGAATATACAATAGTTTATAATGTTATAAAAAATGATCAAGAAAAAAATCCTAAATATTTAATGATATTATACTGGATAGATAAGACAGAATATTTACAAGTAAAACAAGATTATGATGATGAAAAAGATGCAATGATGTTAATACAAGTAGATGGATATGATGAAGTATTAAAAAGTGCAGCAGAAGATAAGAGAGCTTTAATTAATGTTGAAGTAGAAAAAATACTTTCTGCTTTAGAATTAAATTCAAATGGTGCTTTGAGAAGGACTTCAAAAGATAAATTCTTCTTGGTAATGCATAAAAAAGAGTTAAAAAAATTGGAAGCTGAGAAGTTTTCTATTTTAGATACAATAAGACATATTGATTATGGAAATAATCTTCCTGTTACAATAAGTATAGGAATTGGTATAGATGGAGATACATTAAATGAGAACCTAAAACTTGCTACAGGTGCTCTTGATTTAGCACTTGGTAGAGGAGGAGACCAAGCTGTTGTAAAGACAAAAGATAAGTTTGTATTTTATGGTGGAAAGTCTAAGGCTGTAGAAAAGAAAACAAAAGTAAAATCTAGACTTATAGGTCATGCTCTGAGAGAGGTTATACAAGAAAGCGATCATGTTTATATAATGGGTCATAAATATCCTGACATGGACGCTATGGGAGCCGCAGTTGGGGTTTATGATATATGTAAATCTTGCAATAAGACAGCAAATATAGTTTTACAATCTGTAAATGAATCTATAGAGATATTTATAAACAAAATAAATGAAAGTAATTATTATAAGAAGTTGTTTATTGGAAAAGAGGAGGCTATTGATAACTGTACTAAAAATACACTAGTTGTTGTAGTTGATACTCATAGACCTAATTATACTGAATGTGAAGAACTCTTAAAGTTATCAGAGAAGGTAGTAGTAATAGACCATCATAGAAGAGGTGTAGAGTTTATAAATGATGCAGTGCTTTTATTCCATGAAATATATGTATCTTCAACATGTGAAATGGTTACAGAATTAGTTCAGTATATGGATGAAGAGGTAACAATCAATAAACTTACAGCTGAAGGTCTTTTAGCAGGAATAAGCTTAGATACTAAAAACTTTGCATTTAAAACAGGTGTGAGGACATTTGAAGCTGCTTCTTACCTTAGAAAAGTTGGAGCAGATACAATAGAAGTCAAGAAGTTTTTCAATTCTGATGTAAAAGATTTTATAATAAAGGCTGAAATAATTCAAAGTACAAAGATAATTAATAATAGAATATGTCTAGCATATTCAAGTACAGAAATAGATAGTATAAACGTCATAATAGCTCAAACTGCTGATGAGCTATTAAATATAAAAGAAGTAGAAGCCTCCTTTGTATTAGGAGAAAAAGATGATACTATATTTATAAGTGCAAGGTCTTTGGGGCAAATAAATGTACATGTACTTATGGAAAAATTAGGAGGCGGGGGACATATAGATATAGCTGGTGCACAGTTAAAAAATGTTTCTCTAAAAGAAGCTTACAAGATAGTAAATAAAATAATAGAGGAGTATTTAGAGGAGGAAGAATAGATGAAAGTTATATTATTAAAAGATGTAAAAGGAACTGGTAAAAAAGGGGAAATGAAAGAAGTAAGTGATGGATATGCAAGAAATTTCTTATTTCCTAAGAAAATGGCTGTGCAAGCAGATAGTGTAGCAATCAAGGAATTAAATGAAAAGAATAAATCTAAAGAAATAAAAGCTCAAAAAGAATATGAAGAAGCTGTTTTACTAGGAAAACAAATGGAAGAAATTAATATAGAAATATATTCAAAATCAGGTGAAGGTGGAAGATTATTTGGTTCAATAACAGCCAAAGAGATAGCTGAGCAATTGAAGAAACAAAAAGATATAGATGTAGACAAAAGAAAGATTTTATTAGATGAACCAATAAGAACTTTAGGTTCAACATTTGTAGAAATAAAAATACATCAAAAAGTAACTACTAAAATAAGAGTAGATGTAAAAGAAAAACAGTAATAACTAGAGGTGATAAAGATGGAAGACATGACGAGAATTCCTCCTCACAGTGTAGAATCAGAGCAGTCAATATTAGGTTCTATACTGCTAGACAAAGATGCTATAATAACAGTTACAGAAACTATAAGGCCTGATGACTTCTATAAAGAGGCTCACAAAATAATATATGAATGTATGATAACTTTAAGCAATAAAGGTGAGCCTATAGACTTAATAACATTGACAGAAGAGCTAAGAAAACAAGGGCATCTTAATGATATTGGAGGAATCAGTTATATTACAAGTCTTTCTACAATAGTGCCAACAACTTCAAATGTAAAATACTATGCTGATATAGTAAAAGAAAAGTCTGTACTTAGAAAGCTTATAAAAGCATCTAATGAAATAATAAATCTAGGATATAGTGGAGCAACGAAAATTGAAGATGTTTTGGAACAAGCTGAAAAGAGAATATTTGATATATCACAGGAAAAAACTAGTGACGATTTTAAATCTATAAACTTAGTTTTGATGGATGCCTATGATATGATAGAAAAATTATATACAAATAAAAGCGATGTAACTGGTATAACTACTGGTTTTAAAGATTTAAATAAAAAAATAAATGGGCTTCAAAGAACAGATTTAATATTAGTTGCGGCAAGACCTGCAATGGGTAAAACGGCCTTTTCTTTAAATTTAGTACAAAATGCAGCTTTAAAAGGAGATGCTTCTGTAGCTGTGTTTAGTTTAGAGATGTCAAAAGAACAGTTAGTACAACGTATGCTATCTTCGCAATCTAGTGTAGAATTGAAAAAGATAAAGACTGGAACACTTAATGATAATGATTGGCCTAGGATTATAGATGCAATGGCAGTACTGTCAGATGCAAAAATACACATAGATGATACTCCTGGAATAAAAATATCAGAATTAAGGTCAAAGTGCAGAAAGTTAAAGATAGAAAAAGGTCTAGATTTAGTGCTTATAGATTATCTTCAACTTATGGAAGGTGAAGGTAATAATGAAAGTAGACAACAAGAAATATCTAAAATATCAAGGTCATTAAAAGTATTAGCAAAAGAATTAAATTGTCCTGTAGTAGCATTATCTCAGTTATCACGTGCCCCAGAGCAAAGAGCAGACCATAGACCTATGTTATCTGATTTAAGAGAATCTGGAGCAATTGAGCAGGATGCAGATATAGTTATGTTTTTGTATAGAGATGAATACTATCATGCTGATTCTGAGAGTAAAAATATAGGAGAAATAATAATAGCAAAAAATAGACATGGTGAAACTGGTTCTGTGGAACTAGTTTGGCTTGGTGAGGTTCAAAGATTTGGGGATAAGTTGAGAGACCTATAATTTAACTAATATCCACAGAACATCCTTTCTTTCTACAGGAAAAATGTGGATACATGTCACTAAATATGTCTAAACCTTGAAATTTAGCTAAAAAATTATCCACACTATCCACAGATAGCCTGTTGATAAGTGTGAATAAGTAGATAAAGCAAGCTTTTAGCTTGCTTTATCTGTGTATAAGTATTAATTATCAGGAGGAATAATATGGAAAAAATAAGCTTAAAATGTATATATCCCAATATAATTAAAGTACTTGATGAAATAAACTTATTTAGGATAGTTGATAATAATTTAAAAGAATCAATTGTTGTTTATGCTAGTATTGTGGACAATCAATATCATATAAACATGACTAATACAAACTTTGGAAATATAATTAATGTATGTAAATTAGAAAAACTTTTAGACGTGGACAAGTTTATAGAAAAAGTTATAAAAAATAGCACAGAAATTAAAAAAATAGATGACTTTTCAAAAATAGAAGAGTATCTGTTAAATATTGGAGAACGTTAAAAAAGTTGAAAAAAATACGAATATTTGATAGAATAAATAAGTAAAGCGTTCGAGAGTATATAAAATATAGAGGTGAATTACATGAAAACAGTTGCAATTGTTGGTTCTCAATGGGGAGATGAAGGTAAAGGTAAAGTTATCGATTATCTTGCTACTCAAGCAGATGTAGTAGTAAGAGGACAAGGTGGAAATAATGCAGGTCATACATTAGTTGTTGAAGGTAAAAAATATGCATTACACTTAATTCCATCTGGAGTTTTAAATCCAAAGACAGTGAACATAATCGGAAATGGAATAGTATTTGACCCTAAAGGATTCTTAGAAGAATTAGAAATGTTTAAAGCAGATAATATAAATACAGAAAACATAAAAATTAGCGATAGAGCTCATGTTATATTCCCATACCATAAAGAGCTAGATGCATTATCAGAAGAAGCTAGAGGCGATTTAAAGATAGGTACGACAAAAAAAGGTATTGGACCTTGCTATATGGATAAGACAGAGAGATCTGGAATCAGAATATGTGATTTAATGGATAAAGATAAATTTGCCATAAAATTAAAGGCTCAGATAGAAGCTAAAAACAAATTAGTTAGAAACATATATGGAAAAGAAGAATTATTTGATTTTGAAGCTATATATAATGAATATATTGGGTACGCAGAACAAATAAAAAAATATGTAGCAGATACATCAGTTATTGTATATGATGCAGTAAAAGCAGGTAAAAAAGTGTTATTTGAAGGAGCACAAGGTACTTTATTAGACTTAGACTTAGGAACTTATCCATTTGTTACATCTTCTCATCCAATATCTGGGGGATTTGCTATTGGTGCAGGTATAGGACCAAATATGATAAAGGATGTTGTTGGTATAGTAAAAGCTTATACTACAAGAGTTGGAGAAGGTCCATTTGTTACAGAACAAATAAATGAAACTGGTGATAAGATAAGAGAACAAGGGAATGAATTTGGAGTAACTACTGGTAGACCAAGAAGATGCGGGTGGTTTGATGCTGTTATAGTAAAATATGCAGCTAGAGTTAATGGATTAACTAGTATTTCATTTATGTTATTAGATGTGTTAACTGGATTTGACAAAATTAAAGTTTGTACATCTTATAAAATGGACGATAAAATAATAACAGATTTCCCAGCTTCTTTAGATGATTTAGCAAAATGTGAACCTATATATGAAGAATTAGATGGATGGAATGAAGATATAACTCAAGTAGACAATTTTGATGACCTTCCAGAAAATGCAAAGAAATATATTGCTAAAATAGAAGAGTTGATTGGAGTAAGTGTAGATATGGTTTCTGTTGGGCCTAATAGAGCTCAAACTATAATAAGAAAAAACATATTTGCTTAGTATCTTAAGTAAGTGATTTAAATTATAAATGATTAAAAAAAGAGTATCTCAAGATAATACTTACAATTATTAGAGATGCTCTTTTATATTGAGTTAAAATTATTTATGTATATTTTAATAAAATTAAGGTCGAATTTGTCCCCTTGAATTAGATGTCTTATTTAGATGATTTTGTTGAAAATCAATGATTCAGGATTATTTTAATTATGTACTAAAAAAAATAAAAAAAACTGTTGACTAAAAGTTATACAGCAGTTATAATATAACTTGTGAGTGAAAGAAACGACGAAAAAAGTCGAAAAAATGTGGTCTATTAGCTCAGTCGGTAGAGCACCTGACTTTTAATCAGGGTGTCCCGCGTTCGAGTCGCGGATAGATCACCAAATCATGGCTCGTTGGTCAAGAGGTTAAGACACCGCCCTTTCACGGCGGTAACAGGGGTTCAATTCCCCTACGAGTCACCAATATGGGACTATAGCTCAGCTGGGAGAGCACCTGCCTTACAAGCAGGGGGTCACAGGTTCGAGCCCTGTTAGTCCCACCAGTTTTTAGATGAAAAATACTATATATGCTGGTGTGGCTCAACGGTAGAGCAGCTGACTTGTAATCAGCAGGTTGTAGGTTCGATTCCTATCACCAGCTCCACAAAATACATACATGTAAATTAATATAATTTTCTATGCTACAGGATACTTTTAGGTATCTTTTTTTTAATTGCGTCAAAAATTAATTATAATTAAATTTTTAAATATTATACAATATCATATATTTAGAAACAGAGTCTATAAATGTACTATAATAAATTTAAATAATGCAATATATTAAGAATGATATTAATATATATAAAATTACAAACTAGATAAATGATTAGTATATTAAAAGGTATATTAGGAATATAATTAGAAAAACTGAATGGATAATGTGATTATATAGTATAAGTTTTAAACAGAGAAGCAAGTATGTTCTTACCTCTCTATTTAAAAATAAAAAAATGTTTTTTAAGGGCTACGTTATTTAAATCTCTCCCATCTCAAATCATCTCCAGTAAATTCTAAAATTCTAAACTTATCTAAAATCCTAGATAGAATTCTTTGAGTATAAGTATTTCCTATTTGAGATGGTGTTAAGTTGGTTGATATAATAATCTTTTTACCAGCAACAAGTCTTGTGTTTACAATATTGAAAATCTCTCCACTAGTAAAAGAATTATTAAGTTCAGTGCCAAGGTCATCTATTATTAATAAATCACAATCAAACAAGTTTTTATAATTTTCTTCACTTATTTGATTGTTTGGGTCTCTTCTAAATTTATAGTCTTCAAGAATATCTAAAATTCTAAAAGATGTTTGATAAATTACAACATTACCTTTGTCTAACAATTCTTTTGCAATACAGTTACACATATATGTTTTACCTAGTCCAGTAGAACCATAAAACAATAAGTTTTCACTATTATCTACCTTAAAGTCATGAACAAAATTTTCGCAGATACTTAGATTATTTAACATATTTTCTCTTGGAGATATTTCTCCATCAGGACTCTTTTTAGGAGAAAATATATTCAAGTTAAAATTCGAAAAATTTTCCTGACTTAAAATTCTATCTAAATTAGACATTTTATAAGCCTCATTTACAATTTCTTGTTTTAGACAAGAACATTTTTCACCATTAGGTAAAAATCCTTTGTCTTTACAAGAGTCACATTGAAACTTTATTTCTAAGTAATCAAGAGATATGTTGTTTTTAACTAAAAGTTCTTCTTTTCTCAATTTTAAAGATTCTATAGTTTTCTTAGACTCATTTACAATTTCATCTTTAGATTTAGGATTTAAAAGAACTGTTTTAGCTAAGTTAAGACCTATTTTAGAAATATCATCATCTATAGATTTTATCTCAGGAATTCTATTATAGACCTCATTTTTTCTATGTTCCAATAGTAGCTCATTTTTATCTCTTTTATTGGCATATTTAGCCAGTATTTTTCTTATTTTATCTTCATTCATTTAATCACCTACTTAAACTTTTCTTTTTGACTTTTTTTAATAATTTCATCGAGTTCATCAGATGTATATTGAGTAAATGTTTCGTTGAAATTATGAAACTTAGTTTTCTTGTAAGTATTGTTGTTTTGAGTAGTATTAATCTGCTTCTTATTAATATTCTCCTTAACTATACGTTCTTCCTCTTTTTGCTTTAAATCATTTAAATTTTTTATATTTTTTTCGTGCCAATTTTTAATTATTCCATTTATATAAGATATACTTGGGTTTGGTATATTCTTAGATTTAGAACATGCATTTACTATTAAGTCCATATCCATGTCAAATTTATCAAACCAAGCATCCATGAGTTCTTTTTCTGATTTCGTTGCTTGTCTTGAAAATCCCAATTCATTGAAAATAGTTTTATATAAAATATATCGTTCACTTCTAATCAAGAAGCTGTCTTCAACATCTTTTGGGGTATATAAATTTGAATCATACCAGTTTCTAATAATGCCTTCGATGTATTTAACTGGTTTAGATGTACCAGTTTTATCTTTAACATATTCATAAGCACAAAGTATCATATCAGGGCCCATGTTGTATTTATTCATTATATCCATAATACTTATTTTTTCACTTGGGTCAAGATATCGACCAACTATTTTATTTATAGAATTGAACATCTTTCTAATACTTGGATTTTCAGAAGTAGATACAACTTTATCTGTATTAGATTTTACAGATGAATTATTACCTAATATATTTTCGATATAGAAATTTTTTAAATCTAAAAATTCTATTGAATAATTAAAATTATCATATTCTCCATTATCATGTATTTTTATAATCTTTTTTTCTTCCCAGAATTTCCAAGCAGATAGTACATCAGACAAAGGTATATTTAGGTTCTTGGCTATTGAGCTATTGTCAAACTTAGGATTAGAAGTAATATCACATGCCTGTCTATAGCCTAAAAGATAAACTTTTACGTATAACCCATCCGCCATTGGCATAAATATATCTATAAAGATATTGGGAATAGTGATTTCACCTAAATCTATTTCATTGCTTTCTTTGAAAAACATTTTATCACCTCAGATTAAATTATATCATTTTTTGTATTACATTTGGTTGTAAACAAATAAAAGGTCATAAGATTAGCATGTAAATATTTTCTAAAAGTATTCATTTTAAAAAGGAGGAGATATTTTGGTTATAAAATTCAACCAAAAAGTAAGAAGAACATTATCAGTAGCAATTTTATTTATGGTACTAATAATAGGTTGCTTCATAGAAAAGGATGACAGTTTAGAAACGTACAAAGAAAAATCTAATTCAAAGATAAATCAATATAATATGGATGTTATATTTGATGATGAAACTAAGAGGTTAATGTGCAATCAGAGTGTTGAGTACATAAATAAGACAAAATCAAACATGGATAAAATATATTTCCATATATATCCGAATGCTTTTTCTAAAAAAGAATTTGCTCCTTTTGAAAAAGATGAGATGACAAGAGCCTATCCTAATGGATTCAATGAAGGATATATAGATATAAAAAACATACTAAATAATAGCAGTAAAATGGAATATAAAATCAAAGGAGATAAAAATGATATACTAGAAATAGAATTGGGGAAAGAGTTAAAGCCAAATGAAAAGATATCTCTGGATATAAAATATAACGTAAAAATACCAAACTCAGTGGGAAGATTTGGATATGGAGAAAACACTATAAATATTACTAATTGGTTTCCTATAGCTTGTGTTAATGATGAAAGAGGATGGAATCTAAAGAGTTATGAAACTATTGGGGACCCATTTTATAGTGAAACTAGTGATTTTCATGTGAAACTATTGATTCCAAATAAGTATAAGATTGCTCATACAGGTAAACTTGTTAATGACAAACATGATAACAAGAAAATGTTGTATGAGATAGAAGCTGAAAACGTTAGGGATTTTGCATTTATATTAAGTAGTAAATTTGATGTAAATAAAGTTGATTCAAAAGGTGTAGCTATTAGTACATACAATTTAAATAAGAAACTTTCTAGCAGAGCAACAGAGATTGCAAAAGATTCAATAAATATATTTAGTGAGTTGTTTGGCAAATACCCATATAAAGAATATTCTGTTGTAGCAAGTGATTTCTTTATAGGTGGAATGGAATATCCAATGCTTGTTATGATAGACCAAAGCTTATATAATGAAAAAAATGAGTTTTTACTTGAGTATGTTATAGCACATGAAACAGCACATCAATGGTGGTATTCTGCTGTTGGAAATGATGAAATAAGTGAACCTTGGTTAGACGAAGCACTTACTGAATATTCTACAATAGTTTATTTTGAACAAAAATATGGAAAAGAAATGGCAAATAAACTTATAAAAACTATGCAAATACAAACAAAGAGTTATTTGAGTGAAAACATATTTAAACCATCAAATGAGTATAAAAATTCTACTGAATACAGTTTAAATGTTTATACAAAAGGAGCAACAGCTTTTAATGAAGTAAGAAAAGAAGTTGGAGATAAGGTATTCTTTGAAACACTAAATGAATATTACAATAAATACAAATATAAAAATGCCAATGGAAGAGCTTTTGTAGAGTTATGGAACAGTAAAGGGGTAGATATAAATAAGATTATAAGTGAATACAAGTAAATTTCGTACAGAGTATTAAATTTTATTTAATACTCTGTTTTTTTGGTATAATATAATTTATAAGGCAGAAAAAGAGGTGAAATAATGCTAAAGTATTGTTCAGTGGGAAGTGGTAGTAGTGGAAATTGCCACTATATAGGATATAAAAATACTAATATACTGGTAGATGCAGGATTAAGTGGAAAGAGAATAACTACAGGTCTTAAAGACATTGGAGTAGATTCAGATAAATTAAAAGGGATATTTATAACTCATGAGCATATTGACCATATAAAAGGGGCAGGTATATTGTCAAGAAAGTTTGACATACCAGTGTTTGCTAATATAAAGACATGGTGTTCTATGAAAGACAAGCTTGGTGATATTAAGGACAAAAATATGAAGGTCTTTGAAAATGATAAAACTTATTCATTAGGAGATGTTATAGTAAGACCTTTTTCGATAGAACATGATGCAGCTGACCCAGTTGGATATAATTTCTATACAGAAAACGATGAAAAAATGTCTATAGCTACTGATATAGGGTGTATTACTGAAAATATAAAAAAACATCTATATAAATCTAAATTAGTGGTATTAGAATCAAATTATGACCCTAATATGCTTATGATGGGTTCATATACATATGCTTTAAAGAAAAGAGTAATGTCAGATACAGGACATTTATCTAATGAAGATGCAGCAAATTTCTGTGTTGAACTTATTGATAAAGGTACAGAATCTATATTGTTAGCACATTTAAGTAAAGAAAATAATTTTCCAGAATTGGCATATGAAACTTCAAAGGGAGTATTAGCATCAAACGATATAGTAGTTGGGCAAGATGTAAAACTAGATGTATTATCACGCAATGATGTTTCTAATGTTTATAAGATGAAGTAGAGGTGAATAACTTTGCTAAAAAGAAATTTCGAAAATGTTGAGGATAATAAAATCTTATATTCTATAAAGCAAGGGATGATTTTAGCAATACCTGCTATTATGACTGGTTCAATTGCACTTGTTATTTTGAATCTTCCAATAAAAATTTATCAAGAATATATAGCAAGTTTATTTAATGGTGAGATTTTAAATATGCTTACATTTATAAATGATTCTACCTTAGGAATTATCTCATTAATAATATTGTTGACAATAAGTTATAGCTATGGAAAAATCTATGGGAGCAAGTATACAGTACTTGTTCCTATAGTTGCAATGTGCTCTTTTTTAGTATTTTCACATGGTAGTGAAATAGATTCTTATGTGGAGATATTTAAAACAAAGTGGTTGTTTACAGCTATTATTGTTTCCATAACGTCTTCTATGTTATTTGTAAAGCTCACAGAGTCTTTTATAACAAGTGTAAAGTTTCATACAGAGGGGGCTGATGCTGATTTTAATATGGTGGTTTCAGCTATAATTCCATTTATAACTGTAGTATTTTTATTTTCTATTTTGCGTGTAATAGTAATAAATCTAATTGGAAGTTCAAATTTTCAAGATATATTTTATAATTTATTTTCAAATATATTTAATAGTATGGGAAGAAACCTTATGAGTGCTTTGCTATTTATATTTCTAATGCATTTTATGTGGTTCTTTGGTATTCATGGAAGTAATGTACTTGACACAGTTGCAAAAAATTTATTTGAAAATGGGATGGCAATTAACATAAATTTAGTTAATAATAATCAATTACCAACAGAAATTTTTACTAAGACTTTTTTTGATACAATGGTTTTATTTGGTGGATGTGGAGCTTTGTTGTGTTTAGTAATTGCCATTTTTCTTAGTGAGAAACGTATAAATGTAAGAAAGCTGGCTAAAATTGCTTCAATACCAGCTCTTTTTAATATAAATGAGATGCTAGTTTTTGGGATTCCAATTGTTTTTAACTACATCATGTTTATACCATTTATAATTACACCTATGATTCTAACAATTACAAGTTATGTAGCTATGTCTACAGGTATTGTACCTTGCACAGTTTCTGCAGTAGAATGGACATCACCTATATTTTTAAGTGGATATATGGCTACAGATTCAATAAGAGGAAGTTTGTTGCAATTGTTTAATTTGTGTGTAGGAGTTATGATTTATATTCCATTTATAAAGATGTCACAAAATAGATATATTTACATGTTTAAAAATAATATAGAAAATTTAACAAATTTAGTAAAAAGATGTGAATTAACAGGAGAACAACCAAATATTTTAAATCATAGTGGAAAAATAGGTTCAATATCAAAAATGCTAGCGTCAGATTTAAAGTTTGCTATGAAAAAAGAAGATATAGAGATTTTTTATCAACCACAAGTTAATTATGATGGGAATATTGTAGGAGCAGAGGGGTTACTTAGGTGGAGACATTCAATAGGTGGATTTATTTATCCGCCACTTGTTATACTTTTAGCTAAAGAAGAAGGTTTTTTAGATGAACTTGGAGAGTATATTATTAATAAAACATGTGTTGATTTAAAGAAAAGTGAAAGCTTATTAATAAATCCTATTAAATTTTCTGTAAATATATCTCCAGACCAACTTAATGCTCCTAATTTGCCAGAGCAAATAAAAAATATAATTGAGAATAATAATATCAACCCTAATATGCTTGGTATAGAAATCACAGAGCAGGTTGCATTGTCAGGTTCTCAGATAATTATAGATCGAATAAATGCAATACATAATTTGGGTATAAAGCTTATTATGGATGATTTTGGAATGGGACACAGTTCCCTTGTATACCTCCAAAATAATAATTTTGATATAGTTAAGTTAGATGGTTCACTTGTTAAAGAGATACTTACAAACAAAAGAAGTAGTGAAATCATAATGTCTATTGTAAATCTTTCAAAAAACCTAGATTTTGATATAATCGTGGAGTATGTTGAAAATTTAAATCAGAGAGATAAGTTGTATGGCTTAGGATGTGAAATATATCAAGGATATTATTATAGTAAAGCTATACCTTTTGAGGAGTTTATAGATTATGCAAATCGAGAACTTGCTAAATAGTCTTACTAATAGTTTGTAAGTCATATTAGTATATAAATTTGTAATAAGATTAAGTTTAGGAGAAGTATATGAATATAAGTATAGTTGTAGTAGGTAAAATTAAAGAAAAATATTTAAAGTTAGGTATTGATGAATTTAGAAAGAGGCTTTCTAAGTATTGCAAGTTGGAAATTATAGAGTTAGATGATGAAAAAGCTCCCGAAAATTTAAGTGCTAAGGAAATGGAAATTATAAAAGATAAAGAGGGAAAGAAGATTTTAGGTAAGATAAAGCATAACAGCTATGTTATAGCTCTTGCTATTGATGGAAAGAATTTGTCTTCTGAAGAACTGGCTAAGACTATGAGTGATTTAGCAGTTAGAGGTAACAGTAGTCTTTGTTTTATAATAGGAGGTTCTTTAGGGCTTTCTGATGATGTTTTGGATAGGGCTGATTATAGATTATCTTTTTCTAGGATGACTTTTCCTCATCAGATGATGAGGTTGATATTGTTAGAGCAGATTTATAGGGCTTATAGGATAAATAATGGAGAACCATATCATAAGTAAGGGAGCATGTTAGTCTTAACCACTGAAATGAGTTGGTTAAGGCTACTTTTATTTTACAGGCATATAATAAGTTAAAGTACAAATAATATATAGTATTTTGATATAAATTATCAGATTAGATTTAGTAAAGTATCGAAATTGATTAAAATATAGATAAATAAGTAGATAAAGAGGGATTAAATAATGAAGTATAGAATAAATTAGGTGAGGTCTGATTTAGAAGAAAAAAACTTTGAAAACTTGGCTGAAGTTGAAATTTTAAGAAACTTAGCATCTTGTGTCGGTTTAGGTGTAACTAAAGAAGAAATGAATAAATTAAGAAATTTATCATCAGAGGAATTAAAAAATATTGCGGAGAAATGCAAGAAAGCATATTTACATGCTGTAGACTTTATAACAACAGAACTACCTTTAACTAGTCATGGATATTTGCCTTATTCATTACAGTTAACATATTTCATTTGCATTAAGAAATGTATTAAGTAAAACATATGCTCTTATTCTTTCTAGGAACAACCTTAGAAGCTTACTGGACGGAGCTCTAATAAATACACAGTCAGTACTGTCTATAGTCAATAAAAATGAATATCATCACATTTTCCCAAAAGATTATTTGAAAAATAAAGAGTTTAATAAAAATTAGATTAACTGTAATGGAAATATATGTATAATTAATCTGAATAACAGTAGAACTATATCAAATAAAGTACCTAGTGATTATTTCAAAATAATTAAAAATAATTTAGGTGATAACTTAAAAGATGTGTTAAGTAGTAATTTCATAGATTAAGAAAGCTATGAGTACGCATTAAAAGATGATTATACTGGATTTATAACAGCTAGAATAAATTAATAGTAAAAAAGCTAAGGAATTGTGTGAAGATGACTTAGCTATTTTACCTGGACATGATTTATTTAGAGAACAAGATATTGACGAAACAAGTAACAATGAACAATTAACTCTAATTTAATATTATTTTATAAAATTGTAGCAAAATATATGCTCTGTTGGATTTATAATGGAGCAGTGTTTCAAAGGTAATAATGAATAAGAAAAGAGAAATAGATAGCATAGAGATACAAATAAATGATGATGTGATAATATACTTAATGAAGGATGGGTTGCCTAAAGAACAAGGTAACCCATCCTGTTTGTATTTACTTGGAATAAATTGTGTAAATTTGAAAAGTAAATATATAAAAAGTAGACAAATACGTAAATTATAGTCTATTTGTAGTTAATATGAGATTGGCATTTTAAATAGGATAATACTCTAATTTTTATAAGAGTTAAAGCAAGCATGTATTATTACTTAAATATTTGTATAATCAACATCTAGTAATTTACCTTTTTGGTGAAAATGATTAATAAGTTTTTTAGGATAATTCATTATTAATTCATTTGGAAAATTAATTTCTTTTAAGATATTCTCAGAATACTCATAGTTACCTATATCAAAACAAATGTGAGCATCTGAAGTTAGTATGATTTTAGTACCATGTTTTTTGCAAAGTGTAGCAATATACTTACAATTATCCGAGCTACCATTTCTTGACACTCCTTTGATAGAACAATTATTTATCTCTATTAAGATATTCTTTTCCATGGCTAATTTAATGATTAATTCATAGTCGATTGGGTAGTTTGGGTTTCCAAGGTGGCCTAATATTTCAATATTATCATGCTTATTTATTGCATTTATTAAGGCTTTAGTATTATTCTCTAATGTATTTGGTGAAAAAACGGCTTCATGAAATGACAAAATAAGATAATCTAATCGAGAAATGACAAAGGGTTCTAAATCTATGTTTCCTTCAGTGTCTAGTGTATTTGCTTCACATCCTCTTAAGATTATAATGTTATTTATGATTCTTGGGATATTTTGAATGTTGTGAAAGTACCATTTGTGGGGAGAACCAGGCATCTTAGGACCATGTTCAGATGTACCTAGTATCTTAATTCCATTTTCTTTACAATAATTAATATTTTCTAACAAAGTGCTATAGCCATGACCACTGACTATAGAGTGGGTGTGTAAATCTGATAAAAAATTCATATAAATTCCTCCTCTATAAAAGATGAGGGTAACGTAATTTATATTATAAAATGAACAGGAAAGAAAATCAATAGCTACACAATTAGACAAAAATATTGAAATATTGTAGAATTAAGCTTAATAATAAATATTTAACAGTATTACTGCTTGTAGGGGAGGTTAACTATGACACAAAAGAAGCTATCAAGGAAAGAAAAAGTTTTAATTTGCTTGAAAAGATTAACAGAAGAACACTTGAACCTTAATAATGGCATTAGATTTGGATTTGATGCAGAACATATTGCTACTGAAGTAGGTATAAATAGAAGTAATGCTAGTAAGGAATTAAATCAATTAATAAAGGAAAATATCATTATAAAGATAAAGGGAAAACCTGTTCAGTACTTATATAAAGAACGTATTGAGAGTATTTTAGGAAAGAAACTAAATACAGGGATATTTGATAATATTAACTCTATAAACGAATATAGTGAAAATGATTCTATCAAAGATGAGTATATTGTAGAGGGTATAAAAAAAGAGAACAATATTTTTAATTTAGTAGGATGTGACGGAAGTTTAAAGTCCCAGATAGAGCAAGCTAAAGCAGCAGTAATATATCCACCTAAGGGGTTGAGTACATTAATAATAGGACCTACAGGAGTTGGTAAATCTATATTTGCAGAATATATGTATAAGTATAGTTTAACTATAAAAGAAGATAGTGATAATGCACCATTTATCATATTTAACTGTGCTGATTATTCTGATAATCAGCAATTATTATTAGCACAGCTTTTTGGATATGTAAAAGGAGCATTTACTGGAGCTGATAAAGATAAATATGGTATTGTACATGAAGCTAATAATGGAATATTGTTTTTAGATGAAGTTCATCGACTATCTGCAGAGGGACAAGAAATGTTATTTCTGCTTATGGATAAAGGTATATATAGAAGATTAGGAGAGGCTAATAAGGTACATGAGTGTAGGGTTATGATAATTGCAGCTACTACAGAAGATCCAGAGATAGCAATGTTGGAAACGTTTTTAAGAAGAATACCTGTAACTATAAAGATTCCGTCTTTAGAGGAAAGAGGCTTTCAAGAGAGAATGAAGCTTATATGTTATTTTTTTAAAGAAGAAAGTATTAGGATTGGTGTTAAGTTAAAGGTTTCAAAAGAAGTTATTAAGGCATTTATTTTATATAAGTGTAAGGGAAATATAGGACAATTAAAAAGCGACATACAATTAATTTGTGCAAGAGCTTTTTTAGATTATATGACCTATAAAAGAGAATGTGTATATGTAAGACTCTCTCTTCTACCAAACAATATTAGAGAATCATTATATGGAAATAATAGAAAAGAGGAGTTTGTACAAAACTTCAGTTTTATTGGGAAAGATGATATTATTTTTTTACCAGAAGAAAAGAATTTTGAAAGTGAAAATTTATTAATAGAAAATAAAAAATATGATTTAGATTTCTATGGAATGATAAAAGAAACTTGGAATAAACTTCAACAGGAAGGGATTAAAGAGTCACAAATTAGAAGCGTTATAGATGAAGATATACAGAAGTATTCCTATAATTTAATGAATACTTTTATATATAATAGTAGTAATCAAACAGCTTATAACAATATTGTTAATGATTCAATTGCAACTACTGTGAAGTATATTTTACAAAAGCATGATAAATGGAGCAAAAGAGAAGGATTAGATAAATTAATAAAAGCTATAGCCTTACATATTCAGAATTTAATTGAAAGAATAAAGATTGGGAACATAGTAAAGCATCCTAATAAAGATGAGATTATGAAGGAAAGAGCATATGAATATAACATAGCAAAAGAAATATTATCTAACATGTCGTTAATGTATGGAGTTGAGTTTCCAGAAGATGAAGCAATTTTTTTAGCAACGTTTCTTTATTTATCTTATGTGGGATTAAATGAGGAGAGTATAGCAATATTAGTTATAATGCATGGTGAATCTACGGCATCTAGCATGGTGAATGTAGCTAATACTTTACTGGATTGTAACCATGCGGTGGCAATCAATATGGGATTAGAAGATAGAGTTCAGGATATTTTAGTCCAAGCTGTAGAAATAGCCAATGAAATTGACAAAGGAAAGGGAATTTTAATTCTAACTGATATGGGATCTATTTTAACATTTGCTAAAGTTATTCATGATGCTACTGGAAAAGAAGTAAAAGCAATAGATATGGTAAGTACACCTATTGTAATAGAAGCAACTAGAAAGGCCTTAACTCCGGAAATGACATTAGAGAAATTATATTTTAATATTATAGAATCTATAAAGAAACATTATGGAGATATGGAAATTATGTATGCTGAAAAAGATAATGGTGGTAGATATTTTGATAGATTACTAATTGATAATATTAGTAAAACTTTGACTTTTTTAAATGGGGAAAAGGCTTATTTTATATTAAAAGAAGTAATTAATAGAATTAGCGAACATTATTCTTTAGTAATTCAAGATGAGCTTTTAGTAAAGTTTATATTTCATTGTTCATGTATGATTGAAAGAGTAATAATAAAAGAGTCTTTAGTTTATAAATTATATGAAGAAAGAATTAGTAGAAGTAAAGAATTATATTTAGTTATAAAAGAAAGCTTTAAGCTTGTAGAAGAGACATTCGATATAATTATTTCAGATATGGAATATGCAAATATATTAGATATATTTGAATCACAGTATGATACAGATAAATTCAAAAGTTGATACAAAATTTAAATATAGCCAAAAGGCTATCTTTTTTTTACCTATTTTTGATACAGATTTGATACAGGTTTGAAAAAGATTTTGATACATATTGAAAAAGTGAGTTTTTTTTATAAATTAAGTAAAAAGATTTGATTAAATCCTGTAAAATAGCCATTTGTTATTGATACACATAAGTTGGCACAACAATTGCTTATATAAAAAGTGACAAGAAAAGTGAGGTGAGATTGGTGATTGGGATAATAGTTATGACTCATGGGAATTTTAGTGAAGAAGTTATAAAAAGCTGTGAACTTATTGCAGGACCAGCAGAAAGAACAGCAGCAATTAAACTAAATAGGAATGATAATATTGAAGACTTAAATAGAAATTTTGTAGAAAAGTTAAATGAATTAGATGAAGGTGACGGAGTTTTAGTATTAGCTGACCTATTAGGAGGTTCACCAAGTAATGTTGCAAGTTTAAACCTTAAAAAAGGTGGAAAGTTTCATGCACTTACTGGAGTAAATCTTCCAATGCTACTTGAAGCTTTAATTAATAGAGATGGAAAAAGTTTAGAAGAGTTAGCAGAGACATGTATTGAAGCGGGGAAAACTGGTATAAACCATATTAATAAAGTTCTTGGCTCAATGTAATAGAAAAAGGAGTTCGATTAAAAATGTCTTTAGTAAAATATTGCAGATGTGATGATAGATTAATACATGGTCAAGTGATATATAAATGGGTTAAGCATCTAGGTGTTAAAAAAATAGTAGTAGTAGATGATGAAACAACCAATGATGTTATTGCTAAAGGTTTGATAAAAATGGCAGCACCAAAGAATATTGATTTATCAATATTAACTGTAAGTGAATCAAGGAGGTATTTTTATAATAACCAAGCTGATGATAACGTTTTTGTATTAATTAAAAACTTAGATACTGCAAATAGAATGAAAGAAGAAGGAATTGATATTAAAAAACTTATTATTGGAAGAATACCTACAGGGATAGGAAAAAAGAAAATATCTCAAAGTGTATACATTAATAAAAAAGAATTTCTTTTAATAGATGAATTTATTAAAAAAAATATTAATGTATCAATTCAAATGGTACCTGACGAGGACGAAGTAGAGTTAAATCACATTATTAATCGCTATAAAGGAGAGTTTGTTTAGCAATGAATAAATATAAGGCAATCATACTCTGCCATGGAACTTGGGGAAAAGTATTAGTAGAAGAAGCAAATAAAAACTTTGGATTGTCAAATCAATACGAAGTTTTATCACTAAGCCCTGAAAAAGATGTTTCTGTATTCATGAAAGAGGTTGAAGAAATAGTAGATAAAGAGGATGTGAAAATTATAATATCAGATCTGTATGGGGGATCTACATCAAATGTTGCAATAGCTGTTGCTATAAGAAGAGGGATAGATGCAATAAATGGACTTAGCTTACAGACAATTTTAATCGTAGATGAAGAATTAAGCAAAGAAGATAAAGTACATACATTACCAGAAAGAATCGTCAGAAAAAATAATAGCCTTTGTGTGGATTTAATTAAAGAATTTAAAAAAATATAAATTATGAGGTGGATATAATGGCAAAAATAACATTAGTAAGAGTAGATCATAGATTAATTCATGGACAAGTTATAACAAAATGGGTGAAAATCGCTCAAGCTCAAAAAATAGTAATAGTTGATGACTTCTTAGGTCAAGATGAATTTATGGCTGACGTATATAGGATGGCAGCACCATCAGGAGTAGAAGTGGCTATTTTAACAGTAGAAGATGCAGGGCAAGCATTCCAAAACAATACTTTAGGAGATAAAAATATATTTATTCTATTTAAGAACGTTGATATGGCAAATAAGGCGTATAAGGCAGGTCTTAAATATGAAAAGATTCAATTAGGAGGTATTCCAAATGAAGCAGGAAAGAAGATGGTATTTACAGCTGTTTCATTAGGAAATGAAGATGTAGAACAACTAAATGAACTTAATGAAAATGGGGTTGAAATAGTTCTACAGGTTATACCAGAGGAATCATCTATGACGTATGAAAATGCGTTAAAGAAATTTAAATAAAAATTTATAAATTAGGAGGAATTATAAATGGAATCTGTTTTGATGTTGGCAATTGTAACAGGATTATGGTATTGGTTTGCAGCAGGTCTTGCAGGGTATACCCTTTTCTCAACACTAAAGTCTCCTTTATTTATAGGTTTTAGCCTTGGATTACTTTGGGGTGATGTAACAACTGGTATGATTGTTGGTGCAAGTATAGAAATGGTTTATCTAGGAATGGTAGCAGCAGGAGGAAATATTCCATCAGATAAATGTTTAGCTGCTCTTATTGCAATACCAGTAGCACTTCAAACTGGTGTTAATGCAGAAGTTGCAGTATCTATTGCGGTACCTTTAGGTGTTATAGGAGTATTAGTTAATAACTTAAGAAGAACTGGTAATGCTGTATTAGTTCATAAGGCAGATAAGTATGCCGAAGAAGGTAATACAAAAGGTATCTGGAGATGTGCAACACTTTACTCTTTAATATTTGGGTTTGTTTTAAGATTTCCAATAGTTTTTGTATGTAACTTTTTTGGAGCAGATTTAGTTCAATCATTATTAGATGTTATACCACAATGGTTAATGAATGGATTAACAGTAATGGGTGGTATATTACCTGCATTAGGTTTTGCAACAACAATATTTACTATAGGTAAAAATAAATTCTTACCAATGTTTATTATAGGATTTTTTATGGTTCAATATTTTGAAATATCAATCACTGCAGCTGCAATATTTGGTGTTTGTATAGCTCTTTTAATTACATTTATGAAAGAAGATAAAAGGGTGGGTGAAGTATAATGCAAGAAATAAAAAACAAAGAAGTTAAAAATGAACAAGGTACGACTGAAGTTAATAAGACAAGAGTACTTACGAAGAAAGATGTAACAAAAACATATCTAAGATGGTGGTGGACAGCAGAATTATCTAACTCTTTTGAAAGAATGCAAGCATTAGCAGTTTGTGCAAGTTTCACTCCGGCTTTAGAAAAGTTATATAAGAGAAAAGAAGATTTAATAGATGCGTTAAAGAGGCATTTACAATTTTTTAATACTCAAGCTATATGGGGAGGGTTAATTCACGGTACAGTTTTAGCTATGGAAGAAGAGAAAGCTACTGAAGGAAAAATCCCAGGAGAAGTTATTTCAGGTGTTAAGAATGGGCTTATGGGACCTTTGGCTGGAATTGGAGATACTTTAGATTTTGGTACATTTCAAACAATATTCTTGGCTTTAGGTGCTTCATTTGGAGCAGAAGGAAGTGTTATAGGTGCATTTTTCCCAATAATGTTTAGTATATTACTATTTTGCGAAGGTTATTACTTATTCCATTTAGGATATTCTTTAGGTAGAGATTCAATTAAGAAAATTCTATCAGGTGGTATTGTCAATAAGATAATTGATGGTGCTTCAATTCTAGGAATGTTTATGATGGGAGCATTATCTGCAACTACAGTTAAGCTTTCAACTCCATTATCATTTGATATTGGTGGTAAAGCAATTGTTGTTCAAGACACATTAAATATGATTGCTCCAGGTTTATTACCACTTGGTGTTGTATTCTTCGTATATTGGGGAATGAAATACAAGAAGTGGACAATAACTAAGTTATTAGTAATTTTAGTTGTAGTAGCATTAGTAGGATCATTAATTGGAATATTCTAATTTACAATGATTAAAATATAGAATTTAATTTTAGGAGGAGAAAGACATGTCAGAAAAAATGTATACAGAGAAGGAATATTTAGAAGGAATTAGAGGAGCAACAGGAGAAAGAGCAGTATGGTTCTATCTTCTTATGAAAGAAGCTGAAAAATTAGGAGTTAATCCAGATGATATATGTAAAGAAGCAATATATGGATTTGGCAAAATGAGAGGTCAAAAATATAGCGTAGCAGATACTCCAGGAAAAATGGCAGAAATGTTATATAACAGTAAAGGACAAAAAGTGTTTGAAATGGAATTAGTAGAAAATACAGATGAGAATGGAGTTTTAAAATTCCATCACTGTCCATTAGATGCTGCTTGGAAAGAGTATGGATTAACTAAAGAAGAAAGAAAAGAAATTTGTAGATTAGCTTGCTACGGTGATTATGGAAGAGTTGATTGTGCACAAGGTGTTAGATTAGAGTTTGCTCAAAAATGTGCTCATGATGATGAAGTTTGCGAATTAGTATTCACAAGAAAATAGTTTTTAATGCTAAAAGCCTGTTCTTTAAGAACAGGCTTTAAAAAAACAGAAAGTAGGTTGATTTATGGATATAAGCAGAAGTGTAGATAATAGTTTAAATAGAACAGTAGAATTCCTAAAAGAATTAATAAAAATTGATACACAACAAGGTGAACCTATTTCACAATGTCCTTTTGGTATCGGACCTAAAAAATCTTTAGATAAAACTTTAGATTACTGCACTAGTTTGGGTTTTAGCGTTAAAAATATTGATAATTATATTGGATATGCAGAAATTGGAGAGGGAGAAGAATTAATAGGAATTCCAATGCATTTAGATGTAGTTCCCCCAGGAGATGGTTGGAGTGTAGATCCATTTTCGGGAGCAGTAATTGACAATGTTATTTATGGAAGAGGTGCCATAGATAATAAGGGGGCTGTATCTATGCTTATACATGTATTGAAAAACATAAAGGATATGTACCCTACAATTAATAAAAGAATAAGATTAATTTTTGGTACAAATGAGGAAACAGGTATGAAGTGTATCAAATATTATTTAGATAAAGGTGAAGAAATTCCAAGTATGGGCTTTACTCCAGATGCTATGTATCCAGTGGTTAATGGAGAAAAAGGAAGAGTTCATATAAGGATAGAAAAAGAGATTAAAATTGATAAAAGTAAACCTTACATAATAGTAAGTGGAGGAACTAAAGAAAATGTTGTTCCGTCTTATTGTACTGCAAAGATTATTAATGGAATTATTTCAGAATTAACTACTAAAGGAGTAGCTGTGCATGCAAGTAATCCTGAAAAGGGAGAAAATGCTATATCTAAAATGATAATAAAGATAGTTAAAGATAATATGGATTTTCAGTATAGAGAAGATATAGAATTAGTTTCAAAATACCTTTGTAGTGACTATTATGGAGATGCATTGGGAATTAATCAATATGATGAGGTGTTCAAAAGCACTACTTTAAATTTAGGAATATTAAAAGTGAATGAAGAAAAAATCATATGTGAGTTAGATATAAGGTATGGTAAAAATATAGTTTTAAACAATATAATAGATAGATTCAAAAAGTTTTTTTGTAATGGTTGGAAAATAAAGATTATTGATCATAAAGACTTACATTATGTGGATGAGAGTAGTTTAGTACTTAAAAAGTTATTAGAAGCCTATGAAAAAGTAACAGATGAAAATGGATATACAATTGCTATGGGTGGTGGCACATATGCAAGTTGGTTTAAAGATATGGTGGCGTTTGGACCTAAGTTCTTAGAGTATAAAACTGGTGGTCATGGAGCAGATGAAAGAGTACCAATAGAGCATATACGAAAGAATATGGAGATATATACCTTGGCTTTAATAAAACTATTAGAATTGTAAAAGGAAAATAGAACTTATGTGCAAATATAATTAAGAATACATTAAAGGTAGGTATACCTGGAACTGGGAAAATAGGAATAAAAATAACAGCTGGACTTGGTGGTGTTATTAAAACAATAAGGTTTTTGAGTTTGGAAATATTTATGTGTATTCTTTAAATAAAAGTTTATCTTTTAAGTGATAATTAAATATTTATTGATAAGGCTATGGCTTTAAAAATCATAGGCTTATTTTGATATTTTTTCCATTTTTGCAAAAATTATTATCCCTTTAAGAAAATTTCTTGAATTTTTTGAAATATTTCTTTATTAACTTAAAGTTAAAATTCTTTCTTCAAAGTAAATACTTAAATGAGCTAAAATTTGAGTCCAATTTCTAATTACCTTTGGTTCAAAATCTACATTTCGGTCTCTTGGAATATTTAAAGTTATTTCTCCAAAATCTGATTTAACATTTTTATTTCTATATCCATTTCTAGAGTTTTAGTATTTTTATTCTTATTATCATACCTATCATAACCTAGATGCTCATCAAGCTCCGCTTCTAACATTTGATGAATTGTACTTGCAAATAAATCCTTTAACATGTCTTGAACATCTGTAGTTGTTTTAACATCATATTCTTCAATAAGTTTTTTTAATATTTTGTTTTTGTTAAACATAAAAAGTGTGCACCTTCATTTATATAGTGATATTTAATATTTTAATTATCATTACTTTTTAGAAGAATACACACTTTATTTTAAAGACCAAGTTAATATTAATTAATTTTATATTATAGAAATAAATTTTTCTAATGCTGGATTTGTATTGTTTTTATTCCATACAACTACAACTTCGATTCTATTTTGTACTTCATTTATAGGTACAATTGCAATATCCTGTTTTATCATAGTATCTACAACACAAAATGAAGGTAAAATGGATATACCCATGTTAGAGGCTACTAGTGACTCAATAGTATTAAAATCATTTGAACGTTGTACAACATTAGGTACGAATCCCGCTTCACGATATCTATTCTGTATCATGGATTTTTGCCCATACTCATCTCCTGTTTCCTTTACAAAAATAAACTTCTCATGTTGTAGCTCAATTAAATCAATAGAATCCTCATTGCAAAGTGGATGACCATGGGGTAAAAGAGCTACCAAAGAATATCTTTCTACAGTTTTATATTCAAAATCTTTTAATGGTTGATTCTCTGGATTAATAACAAAGGCAAGATCCATAAAATTATTTTTTACTAAGTTTAAAAGTTCAGTTATCTCGTTAGTACAAATTTCCATAGATATATTAGGGTATGTATTAGAAAATTCTTTTAAATATTGTTGGAATTTGTTTTTTTCATATCCTATTAAGATTCCAATACTCAAAGTTCCAAAAGAACCATGTGCAAATTGTTGTGTCTTTTCAATAGCGTCATTGATATTTTTTATTATAGTACGAGCCTCAGATAAAAAAACTTTTCCAGCTGGTGTTAGCTCAACATGTCGTTTACTTCTTGTAAATAGAGTCACATTTATTTTTTCTTCTAAAGCTTTTATTTGTTGTGTAACAGCAGTTTGGGAAATATAAAACTTTTCTGCTGTTTTGGTAAAACTTAGATTTTCTGCTACAGATATAAAATATTCCAATTGCTTAGTATTCAAATAATCACCCCTATTTAAACTTTATTGTTTGTAGACCTTATTCATATATAATTAAAACTTATTATAGTATAAGAAAATTTACTTTTAAATAATATTGGAAAATATTTGTATAAAAATATATGTTTTAGACATATTTCTATATTAGGTTTTATAAAATTATCAAAGATAGACTAACTACTCCATCCTCAACATAAGTAGGCTGGAAAGGTAGTTAACATGGAGTAGCTCAATAATAAGAATAACTTATATATTCCCATGAAAACGATATTGGATTTAAGTAAGTTTGTCTCATAAAATGAAAGTATAGCAATTAATAATATTTTAAATGAGAAGGGAGAAAAAATGGAAGATAAATTTTATGCAAAAGGAAAAGGAAATAACGGATATGTTAAAAATCTTGAAGTTTGTTCCTTTAATGACTTAGATGGAACTTGTGGAATGTTTCAGATGGCTCTGTACAAAAGAGATGAAAAATACTATTTATATGGATGTTGTTTTGGGGGAAGTAAAAAAAATGGAGTAATGATTAGTGATGTGACAGATCCTTATAATCCACAATTTATAAAACATTTTCAAATGTTAAATCCAAAAGAGTATCCTACAACAACTACTCCAAAAATTCAAATAGCAGATGATTTAATGATAGTAGCTATGAGTTGTGGAAGTGGACCAGGAGCACTTGTAGATCAAGCTAAATTAGCAAGTATTAAGTGTGAAGCAGGAATCAGAATATATAGTTTAAAAGAAGACCCTTTAAATCCTAAGTTTTTAGGTTACTGGGATTGTGGATTAAAGCATGTAATGGGTGTTCATAGATTTATGTACAATGGTGGAAGATATGTACATTTATCAAGTGATTGTGTTGGATTTGAAGGTCTGATTTATAGAGTTATAGATATAATAGATCCAACTAATCCAGTGGAAATAGGTAAGTGGTGGAGACCAGACCAATATGCAGATGGATATCCAGATAGAACTTTTGATGCAGGAGCACCTCATTGTCCAGAATTTATGGATAAAGGATGGCTTCATGGACCACCATTTGTAAGAGATGGAAAAGCATATTGTGGTTATGGAGGAGCTGGTTTAGTTGTATTAGATGTTGAAGATTTAACAAGACCAAGATGCTTAGGTGAATTACCATTTATGCCTGCATTTTCTAGTAAACTCGCAGGAGCAAGAACTCATACAGCACTACCATTACCAGGAAGAGATTTAGTTGTTGTGCAAAATGAGGGAGAACGTTTCCAGTTTTTTAAGCCAGAGAGTATTACAGATGTTCAAGCTATGAATAATATACATATGGTTGATGTTAGTAATCCAACAAGACCAACATTAATTGCTCAATTCCCATATCCTGAAGTACCAAAGGATTTCCCATATCCTAACTTTAATGTTGCAGGGCTAGGAAAACCAGGGCCATTTGGTCCACATAACCTTCATGAGCCAATGGATAATAAACCATGGCTAGAGCAAAGAGGAGATAGAGTATATTGCTGTTATTTCCATGCAGGATTAAGGGTTTATGATGTATCAGATCCATATTACATCAAAGAGTTAGCATATTTTATACCACCAAATCCAAATAAAACGCCAGAAGAATCTTATTTCCCAGGATTCCCTGGACCACGCTTGGCAGTAACAGAAGATCTTATTGTTGACGATAGAGGTTACATCATTGTAGATGCCCTAGATGATGGATTCTATATATTAAAAATGAAAGAAGATTAATAAACACTAAAGAGGGAGAGTTAAAAATGAAAATACTAGGTATTTCTTTTGGAACAAAAAATGGAAATAATGACACCATGTGTAAAGTGGCACTTAAAGGTGCTCAAGAAGCAGGAGCTGAAGTAGAATTTATTCAAATGTCATCTCTTAACATTAAACATTGTACTGGATGTTGTGCATGTGTTAAGACTTTATTATCTGGAAAAGGTAGTATGTGTGTATTAAAGGATGATTTTGAATGGTTACTTGACAAAATGAAAGATGCAGATGGGATAGTAGTTTCAGACCCTATATTTGAGGAAGGAGCATCAGGTCTATTCCATACTATAATGGACCGTTTTGGACCAAGAGCAGATAGAGGAAATAATATTATAGGAATAAAAGTTGCAGAAGCTACAGGAGGAAAAACTCCAGACCCAAGAATGCTTAATGATAAAGTAATATCATTCATGGGAATAGGAGGGTCAGACTGGGGTACAAGAGTTCAATGTGAGCATGCTATGTTAGCATTAATACCAATGTGGAAAGTTATAGATAATGCTTGGTTCCCATGGGCAAAGGAATTAGTAATGGATGGCTCAAAACTTGCTCAAGTTCATCAAATAGGTTTAAACATAGTTGAAGCAGCAGAAGATTTTGAAAAAGCTTTATACAAAGGAGAAGAAGGAGTCTGTCCACATTGTAATAATAGATTATTCTACCTTGAGCCAGGTACTAAAAAATCAATATGTGCTCTATGTGGTATAGTTGGAGAATTAGATACTGCAAGTGGAAAAACTGTATTTAGTTTCCCAGAAGAGCAATTAGGTCATGCTCATGATACTTTAGCAGGTAAGTTTATACATGGTGATGATATTAAGAAAATGGAAGGTCATTATGCAGAAGTTCGTAAAACACCAGAATTTAAAGAAAGAAAAGCCGCTTACAATTTTATAGAACCATTAACCAAAGAAAAGCATGCTGAACTTTCATTAGGAGAATAATTAAAATATGAAGACTCATATTTTAATTAGTGTTATAGGAGATTTATTATATGAATGAAAAGCCACACTTTAAACAAATTGGAATTATTAATATAGTAAATAATATCCAAATAGCACTTATCATATCGACTATAGAAGCAATTATTGCTTTAGTACCTGCATATTACAATGTTAGATTAGCTCCAGTGTTCATTGCTATGTTTATACCACTACACTTAATTTGTTTTGTAGTATCTATGATTGCAAATCCAATAACAATAAGGTTAGTGGGAATGAATCAAGCTATAGAAACTACTAATTATAATATAGGAAATGGATAGAAAGAAAAAAGAAATATTAACACTATCCATAGGGATTGCTTTACTACCTCCTTTATGGGCAGTGCTAGCACCTTATATAGGAATAAAAACTGGAGCAGTAGCATTAATTTGTGCAGGATTATATGTAACAAATGGTAATAAACGAAAAGATGGATTAAAAATAATGTTTGGTTTTTGGTGTGGAGATTTATGGGCAGTGTTGGCTATTATAATTATGGAATACATAAATCTCAACCCAAATCTAGAATTATTTTTAACACTTGGTATATTAGGTTTTTTTGCAGTTATAATTGCATCCTTATTTGAAAAAGTAATTTTCTTACCATCATGGCTTTGTGGTTGGGCCATAGGTCTAACTATTATGACAGGTGAAAGTATTATTAACTTACAAAGTCTTTGTATTCAAGTTGCTGTGGCTATGGCAGTAGGAGTATGGTATGTAGGAGCAGGCGTAGATTTATTTACTGTATGTATTTTGGAGAAAGATAAAAAAACGGGAAATTGAAAGCATATGAATATAATTTGATTATAGGAGAATGTTTATGGGATTTGAATTTAAAATAATGAGAAGTTTAATATATGTAGGACTTGCTAAGGAAGAGTATAGACCTAAATTAATGGACTGGTTATATCGCTACCATATTCCAGATAGTATTAGTAATTTTGGACCATATTGTACTAAATATGCTTTTTATCAAGCATATCCTACACCAGATGAAGGCGAACGTTTTGGTGTACGTAAGATGCAATTAACAGAGCATTATTGGATTGTAGATGAACATATGCCTGAAATGGCAAATAGAATTATGACAGAATACATGCCTATGGATGTTCTCCGTTGGCAAGGGTGTATACCAGATGTGGAGAATAAAAAAGTTCATGAGAATGCAGAAAGTGGAGATGCAGGACGTGCAGTAGGTGGGGATAATGGATGTCCACCATTTATATTTGCTTTTATTCCAATAAACTGGGAAGAAGATTTTAGAGGAAAAGGACGTACTGTACAAGATGGACCAAACTATCGTTGGCAATTTATGATTAAGTACCCAGATGGAATTTCTAAAGAAGAAGGAGAAGGATGGTTCTATGATGAGGTAGTTCCATACTTTACAAACTGCTGTTATGTTAATCGTTTTGTAAGTAGTAAAATCATGATTAACTATGGAGCAACTGCCTTTGATCGTGTAGTAGAACTATGGTTTGAAGGAGAAGAAGAATGGTATAAAGCTGTGGTTGAGGGGACAAAATCATTTATCAAAAAGCCAGAATGGGCACAAGAAGAAGAGTTCCCATATTTAAAACCACAATTTAATATTGCCTCAGTATTCTTAGGCGATATAGCAACTATGGACGCATATTCACAGTATCGTGGATATATTCCAATGAGATAAAATCAAGAAGTTCCTTTTATGATGACAAATAGTTAAAATAATAAAACTGTTATCATGAAGGGAACATTTTTGTGTCTAGAAAAACTTTTGAAGTAAAAGTTAAATATGTGAGAGTGTATCTTAAAGGTAAAGAATCATTGTTAGATACATGTAGATAATATAATATTTACAACGTATCATATTAATAAGTTTATACTTGAGTTATGAAGTAAAAAGAGTAATTCCAAAGATTACAAATGGTATGATGATTGTGATACTTCAAGTTTTAGAAGGTGTTGGAATTGTTAATAGGAAGAAATTTAATGAACATGAAGAACTTATATAACAGTAGGAGGATACAATGTATACAATTGGACAGTATCTAAATTTTTAGGAATATCTAGAGACACGCTAAAATTTTATGAGGATAAAGGATTAGTAAATCCTAAGAAAAATGATGAAAATGGATATAGAAAATATAATCAGTTTGATATATATGATATTACAACAATAAATTTTTATAGAGAGATTGATATCGAAATTAAAAAAATTCAAGAAATAAGAAAAAGCAAGAGTATAAGCAATTTAGAACTTTTACTATAAGAGAAAGAACAAACTCTTTAAGAATGTAAGGGATAATCATATGCTAAGTGAGTGATATGATTATCTCTTATTTATTAATTGAATTTAAGTAAAAATTACTTGTAGATATTCTCTTAAGCTGGAGCCTAGTTTTAATAGGTTTTTCACAATAAAAATTTATAGGCTAATATTTACTTTTATAGTAAAATATAAAGAAATTATTAGAGTAACATTCAAGGAGGAATAGGTATGGTTTTATTAATTGTTGATACACAAAAACTAATAACAAATGAAAAATTATATAAATTTCATGAATTTGTAGTAAATATAGAAAGCTTAATTGATACAGCAAGAAAAAATAATATAGAAGTAATCTATGTCCGTCATGATGATGGAGTTGAAAATGAGTTGACTAAAGGTAAAAACGGATTTGAAATATATGAAAAATTTAAACCATGTGATGAAGAAAAAATCTTTGATAAAGAAGTAAATAGTGCTTTTAAGGGAACAGGCTTATTAGAATACTTAAAAAGTACTAGTGAAAAAAATATAATTATTGCTGGACTTCAAACAGATTACTGTATTGATGCTACTATAAAATGTGGATTTGAACATGGGTTTAATATAATAGTCCCAGCTTATGCAAATACAACTGTTGATAATTCATTTATGTCAGCAGAACAATCATATAAATACTACAATGAATTTATCTGGAATGAAAGATATGCAGAATGTATTTCAGTAGACGAAACACTTAGAAGGATGAAATAAATATAGATTATTACATAAGAAAAAACTTAACTTACTTAGTCTAAAATATTAAAATCATAAGGAACATAGACTGTGACATTTATATTTACATAAGTTGATTTCAAATTTAAGTTCCAACAAAGGATGTTAAATTCCAAATTAAAAATCAGACTTAACATATTAGAGTTATATATAAGGCACATCAATTTTATTTTGAATTAATGTGCTTTTTAGTTGTAGTAATTTATTCATAATCAATATAATTTTTATTATTTAAATCAATTTTTCTTGTGTTTCTTTATTTAAGAAACTCTTTTTTTATCTATAGAATCTATACATGTATTATAGTTTGTATTTTAGATAAGTTTAATTTTTGTCTTAATCTAAAACAAAAGTTAGACTTAAATGAAATTGAAAAGGCTAAAATTATCAAATAAAATAAATATTGTGGAGGTGATGAAAATCTAGTGATAATACAAAGACTAATCTTAACAAGAAAGTAGGGATTAATAGAAGTGGATAAAGAAATTGTATCAATTCTTCAGGTTTTATTAAATAGCACATTGATTACAGCTGACGAACTACAAGAAGAATCTAATGCATCAAAGAGGCAAATTACTTATAGAATAAATAAAATCAATGACATACTTAAAGTAAAAAAAGTACCACTTATATATTTAAGAGCTGATAAAGATATTATTGTTAAAAAAGATACAAAAGATGCAATTAGAGAAATCCTCGAAAAAAACTATTCTAAGAATACTTACTATTTTAGCAAAACAGAAAGACTTTTATATATGTATTTAATGCTTTTTATTAATCTGGAGGATATTTCAATTAATCATTTTATAGATTCTATAAAAGTAAGTAGGTCTACTGTAAATCTTGATTTTAAAGATTTGATACCAGAACTTGAAAAAAAGAACATTAAAGTTAAGAACAATCGTATAAACGGATATTACCTAGTCGGGAATGAGATGGAAATTAGAAGAGTACTTATTAAAAACATTATAGAAACTCTATCTAATGAGAAAAGTTCAAGAGTATTTGATATTTTTATTGAAGAGTATAAGTTAGATAGTTTTGAAGAAGCTAAAAAAATTATATTAAAGCTTGTAAAAAAATATGAAATTACTTTTGTTGAAGATAGATTAATAGAGTTTATATATATCTTTATCTTTCTAAAAGCAAGAATGTATTCAAATAGAATAGTTATTCAAGAAAATATAGATATTCCTAATATTGCAGTCATGAGTTCGATGAAGGAATACAAATTTGCTAGGGAGTTATTAGAAGTATATGAGAGTAAAGAGAAGATAAAATCTCATAATATAATGTATATTAGTGCTTGGATTTTAGGTATATCAGTAGGAAATGATGAAGAAGATACAGAAGATAGAGCTGTTATTTCAAAAATTGTAAATAAAATGATGACAAATTTTGGATATTTAAGTGGAGTTTATTATATAAGTCAAGAAAAAATATTTAAGAGACTATATTCTCATTTTAGACCAGCCTATTACAGACTTTTATTTAAATTACCTATTTATAATCCAATTTGTGAAAAGGTAAAAGAAGAATATAGATTAGTTTATAGAATTGTGAGTAATGCAATGAAAGAGTTTTGTGGGCTATTTGGAGAAGACATTCAAGAAGAGGAATTGGCATATTTAACTATGCATTTTGCAACCCTTTTCTCAGATAAAAAAGAGTTTGATGGACCTAGAAAAAGGAGAGCATTGATAGTTTGTTCAAATGGTGTTGGCAGTTCAGCTATTTTACATGCAGAACTTACAAGCTTGTTCCCTGATTTGCATTTTCTACCAATACTAGAATTCTCTGAACTGGGAAATATTAGTGAATCTGTAGACATTGTGTTTACAACTAATTATAAGGCGGAGGGTTTAAAAACAGATGTGCCAGTGATTAAAGTTAGTCCTGTTATGACCCCAAAAGAAAAATATAAGGTTACACGTGAAGTGTACATTCAATTGGGTGATATTTTTTTAAGGCAACCTAAAATCGATGAGGTTATGGATATAATAAAAAAATATGCGAAAGTAACTTCTGAAAGTATGCTTTCAAGTGAGTTATTAGCCTATTTTACACAGATAGAAAATTTTACGTCTAAGGAAGGAGAAGGACCTATGCTAAGTGACATTACTAATGAAACGCTAATAAAACTAAGGATAAAAGCTAAAGATTGGGAGGAAGCTATTAGACAGTCAGCTTCTGTCTTAGTTGAAAATAATAAAGTAACTGAAGCCTATGTAGATGCTATGGTTAATTCAGCAAAAGCGTCTGGACCATACATAGTAATTACAAAACATGTGGCACTTCCACATGCTAGACCAGAAGCAGGGGCAAAAGAAATTGCAATAGGGATTGCTACTTTAGAAAATCCTGTTGAATTTGGAAATGATAATAATGACCCTGTAAAATATGTATTTTGCTTAAGTGCAATAGATAATAATAGTCATTTACGTGCTATGTCAGAGTTAGTTGAACTATTGGAAGAAGAAGAATTCTTTAGAGTTTTGGATAATGCTAAGGAAGCTAATGAAATTATTGATTTTATAAAAACACATGAATTATAAAAGGGGGATTTAATTATGTATAAAATTTTAATCGCATGTAGAGCAGGAGTTGGCTCAAGTTTGATGTTAAAAATAAAGACTCAACAAATTATTAAGGAAAATAATTTTCCAATTGAAGTAGAGCATGGTTCATTAGACTCCTTAAATGGATTCAATGGAGATGCTGTAGAAACATTAATTGATGTTGCTGAAGAGTTAAAAAATAAAAATTTGAAATTTGATATAATTGGAATTCACAACATTGTTGACCGTAATGAAATTAAAACAGCATTAGAAAAATTTCTTGCATCAAAAGAAAAATAAAATTTAATAGAATAAGGAGGGCTATTTATGGAGTTTATTATTAGTTTATTGAGTACGCCAGCTGTTTTACTTGGTGTAGTTGCATTTATAGGATTGATTCTTCAAAAGAAACCAGCTGTTGAAGTATTTACTGGAGCTTCAAAAACACTTATAGGTTTCTTGATATTTGGTATTGGTGCTTCAGCTATGACTGGAGCATTACAGAACTTCAATAAATTATTTCAACAAGGTTTTGGAATTACAGGTGTTATAGCTTCACCAGAAGCAGCTACTGCACTTGCACAAGGTACATATGGTTTTGCGGTTTCATGTACATTGATTCTTGGATTCATATTAAACTTAGTTTTTGCACGTATTACAAGATTCAAAAATATTTTCTTTACAACAGGTCATAGTTTATTCTTTTCTTGTGTATTAGTTTTGATTATGAAAGCACATGGATTCGATAACACAATTACTATTTTAGTGGGTGGTACTATCTTAGGATTTATGTCTGCTGCATTACCTCAATTCTGTCAACCATTTATGCGTGAACTGACAGGTGGGGATGAACAAGCTATTGGTCACTTCAACATGATTGGTTATGGCTTATCAGGTTATATTGGTCGTTTATTTTCAAAGCATAAAGAAGAAACAACAGAAACGATTAAATTTCCTAAGTGGTTATCAATATTTAGAGATTTCTTAATGGGTCTGTCTATAGTTATGTTAATCTTATTCTATGTAGCAACTTTAAAAGCTGGACACTCATTTACTCAGGAACTTGCTGGCTCAACACATTGGTTAGTATTCCCTCTTATAGAAGCATTTACATTCGTAGCTGGTATGTCAATATTAATGTCTGGTGTTCGTATGTTCTTGGCTGAAATAACTGCAGCATTCGTAATTATTTCAGAAAAATATATTCCAGGTTCACGTCCTGCATTAGATGTACCAACAGTATTTCCATACGCACCAAATGCAGTTATTATTGGATTTATCTCAGCATATGCTGCTGGTCTATTAGCAATTGTTATTATGGCATCATTTCCTAATATATTCCCTGTAGTAATTATTCCAGCTGCTCATATATGTTTCTTCTCAGGTGGTACAGCTGCGGTATTTGGTAATGCATCAGGAGGATGGAGAGGAGCTATTGTTGGCTCATTCGTTGTAGGATTATTTCTTGCATTCTTACCAGTTATACTATATCCAGTTTATGGAACACTTGGTATAGAAGGAGCAACTTTCCCTAATATTGATTATAACGTGGTTGGTTCAATATTACATAATATTTTACAATTTATAAAACCTATCTAAAACATATTAATATTATACAAGGATAATAGGTATTCCTATTATAATTTTAAGGAGGATAAATCTATGGTAGAAAATACATTACCTGTATTTCTAGAGAATCTATCTAATGAAGTTGCAACGTTCATTGCTTCAATAGATGAAGTATCTATAAACAAAGCATGTGATTTAATTTTCGAAGCAGAAAGAAGTTATGGACGTGTGCATGTAACTGGTATTGGTAAACCAGGTCATGTATCAGGGTATATTTCTTCATTACTTTCATCTACTGGAACACCAGCATATGTATTGCATGGTACAGAAGCAGTACATGGGTCAAGTGGTCAAGTACTTGAGGGTGATGTTGTTATTGCAATATCGAATAGTGGTGAAACTCAAGAATTAAAAGCAACTGTTGAAACATTAAAAGCAAATGGAGCAAAAATAATTGGGGTGAGTGGTAATGTTGATTCATACTTAAAAAATTCTTCTGATATATTCCTATTTGCAGGCGTTAAACAGGAAGGAGATTGCCTTAATAAGGCTCCTCGTGCATCAATTCTTGCTGAAACTATAGTATTACAATCATTAAGTGTTGCACTTCAGTACGCTAAAGGTCTTGATGCAAAGCAGTATTTAAAGTGGCATCCAGGAGGAAGTCTTGGAAAGTCTATTAGAGAGGGAATATAATTTTATGAAATATAAAGGTATTATATGTGCAATGATAACTCCATTTGATGAAAATCAAAATATCAATCCACACGCAACATGTGAATTGATTGATTATCTAATTGATAGAGGAATCTATGGATTATTTATTTTAGGAACTAATGGTGAATGTCATGTGCTTACAGATGATGAAAAGGTTGAATTTGCAAAGATTGTTATCAATCACACTAACAATCGTGTACCTGTTTTTGTTGGAACAGGAGGTAATTCAACTCGTGAAGTTATAAGTTTATCCAAGAGAATGGAAGAAATAGGTGCAAGTGCATTATCAATTATTACGCCATATTTTGTAACACCAACACAACAGGAATTAATTTTACATTATAAAACTATTGCTAATGCAGTTAACTTACCAATTATGATGTATAACATGCCAAGTAAGACTGGAATTAATATTGAACCTGAGTCAGTACATGAATTATCTAAGGTAAAGAATATTGTTGGAATAAAGGATAGTAGTGGTAAGCTTGATAATATAAAAGCTTATATTGAAATAACTAGGAATGAAGACTTTAGTGTATTTTCAGGTTCAGATTCCCTTATTCTTGATACTTTGAAATCTGGTGGGCAAGGTGCTGTAGCAGCCACAGCAAATTTTTTAACAGAGATTGATATTGCTATTTATGATAACTTTATTAAGGGTGATTTAAGAGCAGCTCAAAAAGCTCAAAATAGTATTGAAGAACTTCGTCGTATCCTAAAATTTGGGACTATTCCATCTGTTATAAAGAAAACTGTTGTCTTGAATGGAATTAATGTTGGGACTGCACGACTTCCTGTAATTGAGCCAATGGGAGAATTGCTTGAAGAAATTAAGCAAGTAGTTGAAAATTATAAAACTTTATTCAATAAAAACTGTGAGAATAGATAACACAGATAGTGACATCACATTGACATATAACTAATATAGTATTGTAAAATGGGATTGGAATTAATGAAGAATCAAAATGCTTTGATTAATGTAGAGGTGAATGGTATGAAAAAGATGAATATAACTAAAAGAATGGTAGAATGTGGAGCTCTAGCAATTGTAAGAGTGGAAACACTTGAGCGTGCATGTGAGATTGCTGAAGGCTGTATTAAAGGTGGAGTACCAGTTATAGAAATGAGTTATACCTTGAATAATGCTGGAGAAATCATTCAAGGGCTTAGCAAAAAGTATGGTAAAAGACTTTGTGTGGGTGCTGGAACAGTTTTGGATAGTGAAACAGCTCGTCATGCCATTTTACATGGAGCTCAGTTCATTATTGCACCGAATTACAATGAAGGTGTAGCAAAAACTTGTAATAGATATCAAATTCCTTACGCACCAGGGTGTACATCACTAACAGAAGCAGTAGATGCATTGAGTTTAGGAGCTACCTTTATCAAAGCTTTTCCAATATCAGATTTCTATGGACCTAAACTAGTAAAGGTATTTAAAACACCAATACCTGATATGCCAATATTGGCAAGTGGTGGAATTACTCTTGATAACTTGCATATATGGTTGGAAAATGGTGTTGATGTGTGTGGATTTGGTGGGTTATTAACCAAGGGTAGTGTTGAAGATATTGCTGAAAATGCCAGAAAGATTCGTGAAACAATTAAAAATATAAGAAAAGCTTAAAGTTAGAGCTGTTGCTGAACAATTATAAATTGATGTGTAACAGCTTTTTTTTTACGAAGAGTAGCTTATTTTCAAGAAATAAATTTCATTTAAAATTCCAAAAAAGGAGTTGAATTTAAAATTTGATTAGAAAAAAATCAATTTTAAGGCAACTCCTTTATTATTTTTTTATTTGAAATGTAGATAAATTCAGCAATGCAACTAATAGTTAACATGGTGCAACTATATAAGTCTTGTGAATAAATCAATAAATAAATATAATTTAAATTGAGATGAGGTGATTATGTTGAACTTGGGGGAAAGTTTAAAAAGACTAAGAAAAGAAAGAAATCTATCACAAGAACAACTTGCTGAAATGCTAAATGTATCTAGGCAAGCTATATCAAAATGGGAATCCAATAAAACATATCCAGATATAGAAAATTTAATACTATTAAGAAATCTATTTAATGTAACTTTAGATGATTTGATAGTTAATACAAATAAAACTGAAGCTGAAGATACGATTGTACCAGGTAAATTACCTACTGATAATATCGCAGATTATGATAAAAATGAGGAAGAAAATGACCCATCAGATAATTTAATTATAGGTGGTTTTATAATTGGCATCTCAATTGGATTTGTCACAAGTAATTTTATGTGGGGGATAGTTGGTAGTTTTATAGGTATGGGAATTAGTTATATACTTGACTATGTAAAAAAATAGAATAAATTAAATTTTAAAAAAGTTAAACCTACAGATTTACTTTTAGTTGAAGATTGAGGTAGTTTTTCTGATGCTATATTAGATAATAATTATCTAGGTATAACCACTTACTTTTTAATTATTGATAAGAAAGAAAATAAATTTATTAAACAATTTTAGTACATTTACTGTAGTACACTTAAAAATAAAACTTTATAATAATGAATAATTAACATAGACCATATAAGATAATTACTTATGTGGTTATTTTTTAGTGAAGAAATTACTTTTAAAAGTATAGCAAATAACTATACTATAAGTAATAGATACAGTTTTTATGTGTATAGTATATAACATAGAATAAAAAACAAAGAATATATTTAATTGATATTAAAAAGAATTTAAGAATAGATAGTATCTCTAAGTTTAAAAAAATGAATATTAATATATAATTAACTCGAAAAACATATAGTTTTATAAGATAATTTAGAAGAATATTTAAAAATACGTATTAAAAATAGCAATGGTCAATCAGACTTGTAGAGTTAATACAAAACACTGTAGATAGTATATTTAAATTGATATGATTTTCTATTATTTTTTCCATAATTTCAATGGTTTTATCTTATTTTTCTATTTAGAAAAGGACTGATTTAAAGTTCAAGTTATGATATAATTTCATTAAAAGAAGGCAAATTTTAGATAAATATCAGAAAATTATGGTTAAGAAACAATAAGTTCCACCCTATATATAAAATTAATCAAGTTTTGTTTGCAATAAATCAAACCTATTGCCTAAATTAGAAGAAATCAATTTGTATAATTTTTGAAGTTGTAGCATTAGGGAAATCAACAATAGCCATACCTTTAGAATTCAAGCTGGACGATGTGTGAAAATTTAAAAGTTAAATAAAACAATATTGTAAATAAAATAATTTGACACACTGATTATTCACTTTTATCATTATGCTAATTAGCACAATAGATTAGAAGTGGGTATAAAGAGAGGAGGATAATTAAAAATGAAGCAAGAAGATACTGGGACACATCGAATGTGTAAAGAAGAGAAAGTAACAAATAATGAAGTTATTTCAGAGGACATGCTAAAAGCTATGGATATTGGAGTTAGTAAGCATATTTTAGATGATTCATTTACAATTATCTGGGGAAATACAGCTTTTTATCAGTTGTTGGGATATACAGAGAAAGAATTTTTGTCTCATTTTTCTAGTCTTAGACATTATTATGAAGATAATCTTTATCATTTTGAAGCTATGAAAAGTCATTTTTTAGATGCTTATCAGAATGGTAAGAAAAGTGTAGAATATCAAACTTGCATTCCAGTAAATCATGGAGAATATGTTTGGGTAATAATGACTGGTATATTAGTTGAGCCACAGGAGGATGGAAAAGCAATAGTCTATATCATATATTCAAATATTGATGAGTTAAAAATTAGACAGAATGAACTATATGAGATGGAAAAAGAAAGTACAGAGAGTTTTAAGTGGATGATGTCAGAGTATGCTGGAAATGTATATATAAGTGATATGGATACATATGAGTTGTTGTACGTAAATAAACAGTCATGTAATACTCTACAGGCATCAGCAAATGAGGTGATTGGGAAAAAATGCTATGAGGTAATTCAAGGTAGAACTTCCCCATGTCCATTCTGTACCAATTCATGTTTAAAAAAAGATGAGACATATGAATGGGAGTTTTACAATTCCAAGTTGAAGCGAACATTTATGATTAAAAATCGTATGATAAATTGGGAAGGACACAGAGCACGCATAGAGTTGTCTTATGATATGTACAGTTCTGAGTATAAACTTGCAAAAAAAGATCAGGAAAGAGAATCAATCCTGAAAACTATTCCAGCAGGAATGATTCGAATGGATGCAAGGGATTATCTTACAATACTCTGGTATAATGATATATTTCTGAATATGATTGAATATACAAAGGAGCAGTTTAAAGAGGAACTTAATAGCCAATGTTTATATTTATATCCTGAGGATTATAAGCGTGCGAAGATGATGGCGCAAGATTTAAAAGAGTCTGGAGATAATGTTGTATTTGAAGCAAGAGCATATACGCGCTCAAAAGAAGAACGTATATGGACTATCACTCTATGTTATATTAGTGGAGAAGACAGTTGGGATGGAATACCATCTTTTTATAGTGTAGGACTTGATATTACAAAAGAAAGAAAACAGATTGAGAAATTGCAATACATAGCAGAGAAAGATGCATTGACAGGAATTTATAATCGTGCTGAAACAGAAAAGCAGATTAAGGAATATGTTGAACAAAATTTAGATGCTATGGGTGCGCTATTTATGATTGATACAGATAATTTCAAACATATTAATGATACAGAAGGTCACATGATTGGAGACATAGTGCTCACAGAGATGGCATCAGGCATGAAAAAAATAATGCGCGATAGTGATGTTGTTGGCAGAATAGGTGGAGATGAGTTTGCAATTTTTATGAAGAACATTTCTTCAACTAAAGATGCAGAAAAGAAAGCAGAAGAATTGCTGTATATGTTCCGTCATCTATTTCAGAAAGAAAAAAGCTCTGTAAAAGTAACCTGTAGTATTGGAATCTCTATATATCCGAAAGATGGTAATACATTCAAGGAAATGTATACAAGAGCTGATAAGGCTTTATATCAGGCAAAAAGTTTGGGTAAAAACAATTATGTCATCTATAATCATGATGCCTTTAAAGGCTTGGAAGAATTGAATTACTCTTCTCTTGGGACAGCTATTGATTCAGAAAAAAAATACGTCGAATCTTCTGATAATCTTACACGTTATATATTCCGTGTTCTTTATCAGACCGATAATATAGACCAGACGATTAATATGATACTTGAAATTATTGGTAAGCAGTTTAATGTGAGTCGTGCTTATATCTTTGAAAATTCAGAAGATGGTCGATACACTTCTAATACTTATGAATGGTGTAATGAGGGAATCATTCCTCAAATAGAATACTTGCAAAATGCTGATTATGAGGACTATGGAGATTATGAAAAACTCTTTGAAGATGATTCTGTTTTCTATTGTCGTGATGTACATACATTAAGTCCTGAATTAGAGGAATTGTTTTCTAGTCAAGACATACATTCCACACTTCAATGTGCATATAGAGAAGATGAGGTATTCAGAGGATTTGTTGGATTTGATGAATGTACTGGTCTACGTCTATGGACACAAGAAGAAGTCAGTACATTAGCTTTGATTTCTCAAGTTCTATCAATATTTTTGCAACGTAAGAAAAAGAAGAAATTAAATCAACAGATGCAGCAATACCAGGCTATTATAGATAGTATTGATCAATGTATTTATGTTGTTGATAAGGAAGATAATTTGTTATTGTATGGAAATAAAAGATTTAAGAGTACATATCCTAAATTACATATTGGGCAGTATTGTAATTATGACTCTATAGATATTAATAAGACTCTTATAACATGGAATCAAAAGGAAGCATATTTATGTGTCAGTATGATTTAGTAGTAAAAGAAGTACTATGTTGGGCATAAATTAAATTTTACTTTAGACAAAATATTTTCGTTGACTATAGGAAATATTAGAGTTCTTATTTAAGGAATTAGGTAAATTTTGTAATGATATTGAAATATCAATTTATAAAAAATAGTATTAGTTTTAAAAGCAGTTGATTATAACAGATTGACTGTTTTTTCTTTTATAAATATTTAAAACTATAAGTACAAGGCTATATTTGTCAATATAATTATAATGTGGTATCATATAGGCTCAAAAGAAATTTTATATATTTAAAAATAAAATTAAAAATAATAAATGGAGGACATATGAATATGGAAAATTTGCCAAATTGCCCGAAATGTAATTCAGAATATACTTATGAAGATGGAACTCTTCTAGTTTGCCCAGAATGCTCTCATGAGTGGACTTTAGAACTAGATACAGAAGAAGATACAAACATTATTAAAGATGTAAATGGAAATGTGTTAAATGATGGAGATGCTGTGACAGTAATCAGAGACCTTAAAGTAAAAGGAAGTTCATCATCTATAAAAATAGGAACAAAAGTAAAAAGTATACGTTTAATTCATGACCCATCTGATGGGCATGATATAGAATGTAAAATAGATGGTTTTGGAGCTATGAAACTAAAGTCTTCTGTTGTCAAAAAAGCATAGTATAAAAAATTTGTGGTATTTATGAAATAATCTATATAGCTATTATACAAATATAAATTTAAGACTTTAATGTAGTAATAGAAAATTCATTAGGAGGGTAACGTATGTGTTATTTTTTAAAAGGTGAAGAACAAGATTATTATGTAAATAAAGTAATGGAAGAAATGAAAAAAGTAGTACCTATAGTATACAGATGCTGTGAAGATAGTGAAGATGGAGAAGCAGTAGTTGGGTGTGACGAAAATGGGGAAGCAAAGTTATGGATAACATTTGGCCCAAATGAAAGATTAGAAATGGATAAACACATAGAAAAAGGTACATTACTAGAATATATTATTGGTTAAGAAAGAAATCTTATGATTTCTTTCTTTTTTTGTGACAAATTTAGATTATATATTTAAAAAGAAAATTAATGATGCAATACAAACATCAATTCACATTGGAGAATAAAAAGCGAAAAATTTTTAGTTTATTCTGCAATGTGTAATATTAGACTATTGTGGATGCAAAAACTATTGGCATGAAAAAGGCATTGTCACAAATATTAATATTGATAGATTACTGTATACTATTGGAATAAAGGACACTTTAACTTATAATTAAGAAGAAGTAATTTTGTATAAATAGTTTAAAAATGACTTGTTAATAAATATTAATTTATATTATAAAATGTAAAAATAAAAGGAGAGTAAATATGAAAGCTATACATAGAGATACATATAATAATCAATTATTTAAAGATTTAAAAATTGATTGTGAAAAGTGCTTTGGACTTTGTTGTGTGGCACTTTATTTTTCTGCTTCAGAAGGTTTTCCTGCTGATAAGGAATCAGGTAAGCCATGCACTAACTTACAATCAGATTTTAAATGTTCTGTACATAAAAATCTTAGAAATCAAGGATTTAGAGGCTGTACTACGTATGATTGCTTTGGTTCGGGTCAAAAGGTAGCACAGGTAACATACAAGGGAAAAAACTGGATACAAGAGCCAGAATTAGCAAACCAGATGTTTGAAGTATTTTTAATTATGAGGCAGTTACATGAAATGTTATGGTATCTTAAAGAAGCATCTACATTAGATATACCTAATTCAATCAAAGAAAAACTCAATCTAATAATTGAAGAAACTGATGAGCTAACTAATATGAGTCCAGAACAACTAATAGATTTAGATATAATATCACATCGAACAAAAGTTAATTCATTATTGTCACAAGCTAGTGACTTTGTACTAGAAAAAGCTAAATCCTTTGTAAAGACTTCTAATTTTAAAAATAAGAAAAAATTAAGTAAAAGTATAGATTTAATAGGAGTAGACCTTAGAAAAACAAATTTAATAGGAGCAGATTTAAAAGGTAAATTTCTTATAGCGGCTAATTTAAGGGAAACAGATTTAAGTGGTGCTAATTTGATAGGGGCAGATTTAAGAGACTGCGATATTAGAGGGGCAAATCTTAAAAATAGTGTATTCCTTACACAATTACAGATTAATACTGCAAAGGGAGATTCTAATACGAAGTTACCAGATACACTAGTACATCCTAAATACTGGGATAAATAATTAAATTATTACATAACTTTACAAAATATGAACATTTTTGACTCCAGTTCATAGTATATATTAGAGATTCTTTAGAGGAATTTCTTAATATATAATATAATAGGAGAGATATAAAAATGAGTTGTCAAAATTGTAAATGTGAAAAAAATTATATGTATGAGGATTATAAATATAATAAGTGTAATAAGTGCTATAATGACTATGAAGAAATGACACATGTCCATGAATACTCAGAAAGTGTTAAATTAGCAGAAGAATGTGAAGATAGACATAATCATCGTGCTGCAGGAGTTACAGGTGAAGTTATACCAATAAATGGCGGAACAAATCATGTTCATAAAATAAATGATAATGTAGATTTTCTTGACCATTTCCACAAGATATGTGTTACAACAGGTCCAGCAATTAATATACCAGGAACTAATAAGCATGTTCACTTAGTATGTGGAAATACTACTGTTAGTGATGGTCATTGCCATAAATTCCTTTTTACTACTCAAATAGAAGCACCTTTAGTATAAACTAAGGTAAATTATTGTAGCAAATTTATTGAATGTAAGTAAAGTATAAAAGTGTATTATATACAATGTTTAAACTTAATGAGGACTATGATATTAGCTTTCATAGTCCTTTATAACTTCTATCTTTGATAAAAAAGAATATTCATTTATAAGTATCAGAGGCATTTTAACTAGTATTCAACAGTGAATTTATTTGCCCAAAATACATGATTATAAATTATAATAAACTATTTACAAAATAAAATTTTATTGTGATTATACTTAACATAAGGTTGTACTATGTAATTAAAATATACTATGGAGAGGAGACTATTATGAGCTCTGAAATAGTTTTTGAAGTTAAACAAAGGAGTGCAAAAGAGCTTCAAGAGATGTTACAAATTTGGGAATCATCAGTAAGAGCAACACATGATTTTTTGACAAAAAAAGATATTGAATCTTTGAAGCCAGTAGTTAAAATTGGTTTGACACAAGTAGAAACTATGGTTTGTTTAAAAGTTGATAACATGATTAAAGCTTTTATGGGAATAGATAAAGATAAAATTGAAATGTTATTTATAAAAGATGAATATAGGGGTAATGGTATTGGAAAAAAACTAATATTATATGCTATAGATAAATACAATATAAAATATGTTGATGTAAATGAACAAAATAAAAAAGCAGTGGGATTTTATATTCACTTAGGATTTAAAGAGTTTGATAGGTCTGAAATAGATGGGCAAGGGAATCCATTTCCAATATTACATATGAGGCTAAGTTAATATAGATATAGTTAAATGAAAAAATATGCATATGAAAATATAAATATGCATATAGAGAATTCTACAACTTAAATAAAATTGTAATTGTCCTAATCTATTTGGGTAAATATGATACTATATTTGCTACAGAACTTACAAATGATAATACACTAAAATATGACTGTAAAGAAGGAAGAAAGTTATATTTAGTTATTGTTTGATATGTCCAATAAAATAATATTATAAAATGATAAACCTTATAATTTTAATTCTAGCAATTAAATTTGAAAATAATTTATTTTATTTTCTATAGATTCAGCACTATATTAAATATATAAGCAAATACAAGTTAATAGTAAAAAGCACTTTCTTAAGAAGAAGAAAGTGCTTTTTTATTTGTGAATAGTTGTAAATATAATAATTTGAGAGATATTAAATTATAAATTATTAAAAGATAATATATATTTAAGTGATTTACAGGTTAAAATATAATAAAAAGATTAAGGGGATATCATGAAAAAGAAAGTTTTAAATAATTTTATAAAATTGGTGAAATATAACTGGAGTACATTAATTCTATTTGAGCTATTTCATAAAGGATTAGCTTTGTTGATTATATTACCATCAATCAAACTTGTATTAAGTAGCTCTATGAAAAGTGCAAATATAGTGTATTTAAGTACTGATAACATAGGAGAAATATTAACGAATCCTCTATCAATAGTATTAGCTATACTGTCAATTATAATATTGGCGTTTTATATGTTTTTTGAATTTACTTCAGTGATTATTTGTTTTGATAAATCACGAATTTCTGAAAAAATTACTTTGTTTAAACTTATTAAATTATCCTTAAGAAAATCTATAAACATATTGAATCCTAAAAATATATTATTATTTGTGTTTGTATTACTAATAGTTCCATTAACGAATATAGCCCTAACCTCAGGCTTTATAGGGAAAATAAAACTTCCTGAATATATATTGGATTATATAAGTTCTAATATTGTTCTGAATATAATTTATATGGTTTTAATTTTAATATTATATATATCAGTCATTAGATGGATTTTTAGTATACATGAGGTAACTCTAAATACAAATAGTTTTAAAGAAGCAAGGAAAAAAAGTGCTAGCCTTACAAAAGGAAAAGCAATAAAATTAATACTTTATTCCTTAGGATTATCTCTAATAATTACTGTTATGGGGTATATAATTTATCATGTTATTATTATATTGATAGGAATATGGACTAAAAATTACACAAATGCAAACTTTTTAAAAGATATATTTATTAGTAGATGCATTATGTTTAATGATTATGCAGCATTTATTTCATCAATAGCTATATTTATAATTAGTACTGGATTTATTTCTGCATTTTATTATGAATATAATGACATTCGTGTCTATAAAAAGAATCTAGAAAAACAAAAAAACTCAATAAAGTCAGTATTAAAAGTTACTTTGAAAATAGTAGTAATTTTATTTATCTTACATATTGAGTCAATGATGTACTCTTTAAATAATGATATTTTATTTAATACTTCATTTTTTTACAACACAACAGCAACGGCTCACAGGGTTTCAGCGTTGGTTGCTCCAGAAAACACTATAGCAGCATTTAAAGAAACCTTCATAACTCAAGCTGAATATGCTGAAATTGATGTTCAAGAAACTAAAGATGGAGAGTTGATTTTATTTCATGACTCTAATTTTGAAAGAGTCGCTGGTGTAAATAAAAATGTTTGGGAAGTGAATTATGATGAAATTAAGACATATGATGTAGGAAGTCATTTTAGGTCAGATTTTGCTGGGGAGAAAATACCAACTCTTGATGAGGCAATGAAGTATTCTAAAGGTAAAATAAAATTGCTAATAGAAATAAAGCTTAATGGTCATGAAAAAACTGATGTAGAAAAAAGAGTATTAGAGCTAATTAAATCAAATAGAATAGATAATCAATGCGTTGTAGCATCCATGAATAAAAATGTATTAAAAAGGGTTAAAAAATTAAATCCCAATATGGTAACTTGTTATTTAACGGCAGTTGCATATGGGAATTTTTATGACTGGGACTATGTTGATATATATGGAATAGAGTCCACATTTATAAATAAAAAGGTAGTAGATAACATACATCAAAAAGGAAAACAAGTTTTTGTATGGACTATTAATAACAGTAAATTAATGAAAAAAATGATTATTTTAAATGTAGATAGTATAATTACAGATAATCCATTTTTAGTAGATGATGCAATTTATTGGCAGAAAAATGGATTCATAAATAGAGTAGCTAATTATTTATTTAGGCATGATTCTGATAAAGATATAATTGAAGTGTATTAGACTAAAAAATGTGCAAATTGCAAAATAATAATATATTTATTTTATAATATTTTTAAATAACCGTATCATAGTGAAGAGATACGGTTATTTTTATTTGTTAATAACTTTGTGTCTGTAATCATTTCCCCATTCATGCATTGAATTTAGAACTGGCTCAAGACTATAACCAGTTTCTGTTAGAGTATATTCTACCTTTGGAGGAACTTCTGGATAAACTTTTCTAGTTACTAAATCACTTTCTTCCATAGACCTTAAGTTTGATGTTAAAACTTTTTGAGTTATATCTCCAATAGATTTTTTGATTTCACCAAATCTTTTAGTACCATCTAATAGCTCTCGTATAATTAATACCTTCCATCGATTACTGATGAGTTGTAAAGTAATCTCTACAGGACATTCAGGTAAATCTTTTTTCATAAATCACAACATCCTTTCTTTAATAATCTTCTTTAAAGTATTATATCATTTTAGGGAATATGTATAAAAATTTCTTTTAAATATATAAGTATTAAAAAAATAAACTGTGCCAATAGTTTCTATTAGGTAACTATAGTACTTTAAAGTGCTTACTATACAATAGATACTAATGAGTTTATTATATTATTAAAGAAATAAAAAATACAACAAATTATTTTAGGGGGTAGATGAAATGAATGAAGTAGTAAAATTTTTAAAGGAAAATCCAGTTCAATATTTTGCAACAATAGGAGCGGATGGAAAGCCAAAAGTTCGCCCATTCCAATTTATGATTGAAGAATGTGGAAAATTATATTTTTGTACAAGTAATGAAAAAGATGTATTTAAACAAGTTAAAAAAAGTCCATATGTAGAAATAACTACATCAACTCCTGAATTTGCTTGGATAAGACTATGTGGAAAAGTCATATTCTCAGACAATAAGGATATAAAGAAAAAAATAATTGAATCTAGTGAACTTGTTAAATCAATCTATAAGAATGAAGATAATCCTACTTTTGAAATATTTTATCTTGAGGACGCTAAGGTTGTAATCTCAGATTTTTCAGGCGAGCCACCAAAAGAATATAGTATTTAATACAAAAAAATAATTAATATCAAGAGCTAGCAATATTATTTTAACAACATTAAAATAGAATTTAAGTTAGATGATAATATTATCCTTGTTTTAACATAATTAATTTTAAGAAATAAAATAAATGTTTAAAAATCTTATACAAATCCATCACATTACAAATATATAAGAGAGTCATATTATATGAAATTAAATGATTCTCTTGTTTATTTGTATAAGTTTATATATTGACATTGACGCTACGTAATTCTATATACTTTATTTTAAAGGAGATGATAAAAATGAATATTGTAGAGGTACGCTCAGATAAAATATATAAAAAAATAATGAATGCACCTGCAAATAAGAAAGAGGATATATACAGATATGAGTTGATGAAGCCTTTTGAGTTTAAATGGATGTGTATAAATGTTCCAATCACTGCAAAACAAGAAGGTGGATATGATGTAATTATGGCAAGTGATATGATGGGGGTTTTGTCTCCAAAAGATATTAATGAAAGTCAAATAAATAACATAGATATTCTATCCAATGACAAACTTTGGAACAAGTGTAAAGAAACTATTGAAAGTTCCATAAAGCCTTTTATAAAAGAGGGGTATAAATTGAACACTGAGGAGTATAAATTTTCAATATTATTAGCAAATCCAGAAAACCCTTATACAATATTAAGTGATGGATATTTTGGTGATGGTGGAATTCCAGGATATATATTTTTATCAATAGTCCCAAATGAGTATACTATTAATAGGTTACCAGCAGCACTAGCACATGAATGTAATCACAATATTCGATTTCAATTTATAAATTGGAGTAATAACATAACTTTAGAAGAAATGATGATAAATGAAGGTCTTGCAGAAAACTTTGCAACATGGATGTTTGGGGATGATATGGTAGGGCCTTGGGTTAGTAAAACTGACATTGAAACACTGAATAGCTATATAAAGCCAATAATCAAAAGTGGCTTAAAAGAAACTGGATTTCAAAATATAATATCATATCTTTATGGTGATGATATAGCTAAAATGCAAGGATATTTTCCAGTAGGACTACCTTATTGTGCAGGATATGCCTGTGGTTACTATATGATTAAGTATTATTTAGAAAAAACAAACAAGTCAATAGTGGAGGCTACTTTATTACCATATAGTGAAATCATAGAGGAAGTAAGGAAATTTTGGGATTAAATCTATAAGTTGCATAATCTAAAAAAGATTATGCAATTATTCTATTTTTGAGAAAAATAAATTGACAATGATTTGTAAAAAATATACAATAATATATATAAAGAAATATTTCAATGATAAAATTTTGAAGATTTCATATCTAGTGTATCTAATACTACATGCTAGTTTCTTATTACTTATCTAAATATTATGTATTTCATAGTTACCTGTAAACTTACTATAAAAATATGAAATACACTAAATAATCGACTGAAAAATGAAATATTAATTAAATAAAATTCAAACTATAAAGATTAAATGAATATAATTAAAGTAAACATATGAGATTGAGTATAGTAATCAACTTTTAATAGATTGTTAAATTTTAATTATACTTTGCACAATATAACTTATATCATATTGATACTTAAAGAATCAGTATAATTATAGATATAATTTAATCTGTAAAATTTATATGAAATGGAGATGATGCTATGACAGAATTGATGATTGTAAGTGGGTTAGTACTATTGATTTGTATAACCTCAAGTAAGGTATTATATAAATTTGGAGTACCAATATTATTAATTTTTATCTTATTGGGTATGTTATTTGGGTCTGATGGAATGGTAGGAATCTATTTTGATAACTATGAGTTAACAAAACAATTATGTTCTATTGGATTGATATTTATAATGTTTTTTGGAGGATTTGGAACAAACTGGAATATGGCTAAACCAGTTGCAGTACCTTCTATACTGATGTCTTCATTAGGTGTAATAATTACAGCAGGTGTTACAGGTATATTTTGTTACATGGTAATAGGAACTACTTTATTTGAAGGTTTGTTAATTGGAGCAATTGCAGCTTCAACAGATGCTGCATCTGTATTTGCTGTATTACGTTCTCAAAAACTAAACCTAAAAGGTTCTCTTGCTTCATTATTAGAAGTTGAAAGTGGAAGTAATGACCCAATAGCATATATGTTAACATTAATTATTTTGACATTGATGAATAATTCTGGTGTAGAACTTATTATTCCAATGGTAATAAAACAAATAACTTTTGGGTTGGCAATAGGATTTATATTGGCAAAATTATCTGTTTATATTTTGAGAAATTCAAATTTTGAGATAGAAGGATTTTATACTATATTTATTACAGCTATTGCGTTACTTTCTTATGCACTTAGTGAATATGTTGGGGGAAATGGATATTTAAGTGTATATATTTCAGGTATTATTATAGGCAATAGTAAGATACCTCATAAAAGGAGTCTAGTTCATTTCTTTGATGGAATTTCATGGATTATGCAAATAATGTTATTCTTTATGTTAGGATTGTTATCCTTCCCTTCAAAACTACCAAGTGTATTTGGTATAGCAATGGCCATATCTGTATTTATGATAATTATTGCAAGGCCATTAGCCACATTTATAACTCTAGCAAAATTTAAATTTTCAAACAGAGAAAAATTGTTTATATCATGGGTAGGTCTTAGAGGTGCTGCATCAGTAGTTTTTGCAATTTATGCAGTTACTCAAGGAGTAGTCATAGAGAATGATATATTTCATATAATATTTTTCATAGCGTTACTTTCAGTAGGACTACAAGGTACGTTGATACCAACTGTAGCAAGGAAGTTAGACTTAGTTGATGATAATACACCTGTATTAAAAACATTTAATGACTATGATGGTGAAATTAGTTCTAAACTTATAGAAGTAAATATAGATGATGATAATAAGTGGGTTAACAAGAGTATAATGGATTCTAATATACCAGAAGAGATATTAATAGTTATGATAAAACGAAAAGAGCAGGTTTTAGTACCTAAAGGGTCAACTGTTATAAAAAGAGGGGATATTTTAGTATTAAGTGGAGACAAAATTGAAGAATTAATATAATTATAATTTATTTAATATTGACTTTGACCTAAGGGTAAGGTTTAAACTTAAATTAATCAAATCTAATGCGCAGGTGATGAGATGTTTTCTATAGGAATGTTTTCTAAAATAAATAAAATAACTACAAAGACATTAAGGTATTATGAAGATATAGGGCTGTTAGAGCCAGAATACGTAGACGAATTTACAAAATACAGATACTATACAACAGAACAATTGCCAAAATTGCATCAAATAATCACCTTAAAACAAATGGGCATATCACTAGTTGAAATAAAAGAAATAATAGAAAAGCCTGAAGAAGTGGAAAGGATTTTAATAAACAAAGAAAAAGAGATATTAGATGTAATGAGGAATGAAGAATATAAGCTTATTAAACTACGTAATTACCTTAAAAACTTAAAAGGAGAAGTCGATATGAATAATGTAATTATTAAGTCTCTACCAAAAGTTAAAATTGCTTCTATGAGAAAAGTATTAAAGAATTATGATGAGCTTTTCAATTTGTTTCCAAATGTAATGGCTGGAGAAATGATGAAATCAGGGTGTACATGTATGGTTCCAGACTATTGTTTTAATATATATCATGATGGTGAATATAGAGAAACAGATATGGATGTTGAGATGTGTCAGGCGATAAATGACCTAAAAGAAGACACAGATTTATTAAAATTTAAAGAAATAGACGAAGTTGAAAATGCAGTTTGTATATTGCATAATGGACCATATTCAACATTAGGAAAAACTTATGCAGATGCATTTAAATGGATACAAGATAATAAATATGAAGTAATAGGGCATTTTAGGGAATCTTATATAGATGGTATATGGAATAAAGAAAATGAAGAAGATTGGTTAACAGAAATTCAGATACCCGTGAAACATATTTTATAATAAATTAAAATAATATATAAGTAATTAAGTAAGGTCTGTCTAAATAAAAAGATAGACCTTATTTTTATATTTAATATATTTTACTAGATTTTTATGTATTTAAATATGCAATTTAAAATAGAGTTTTATACAACTAAGCTTAGAAAAACTGGTCTAACATAAGAAATACAATTAATTGTTTAATTTTAATTAATTAATGATAAGATATGAAAATATACAACTTTATAAATAAAATATATTGATATTTTATTTATAAAGTTGTATATTTTCGTTGAGGTGATAAAGTGGAAAAATATAAAGTATTAACTGATAAAGTAAAACAAGTATTTAATGGATTTTATATTGATTATGAAAATGAAGATTTACCATATATAGATTTAGATAGAACTGACAAGATAATACTAAATGAAAGGTATTTTAAAATAGATAGTTTTCCTAAAACGATGGATAAGGAATCTCCACATAGTATCCTTGATGTATTTTGGGATTTAGATAAAGTAAAGGATAAGTATTTTATACAGGAAAATAAGTTTTTAAGAGCACTATTAATTATAATGAGTTACAGTAAAGAAATAATAATTGTAAGTGAATATTTTGTAAGTGAAAATAAAAAACATATAAAAAGAGTACTAAGTAAAAAGGAGAGTACATATCTAGAACAATTAAGCGATACCTTATTTGATTTTAAAGAAATAGGGTATAATTACTATATAATTGATGCTCTTATGAAGTTGGCACTAAGAGAAAGAGTTTATCTCTCTATATATATGTTGGATTTGGGAATAGGATTAGAAATAAATGGATTATTTAGCAATGTATATATAGGGTTAAATGGAAGTATAGATATAGTTAAGTATATTTGCAATGTAGAGGGCTTGTATGTAAGATAGATTATCAATTGTATAAAATAGTAATTTTAAGAATAGTAGGTGATTGTATGGAAATATTTGCAATAGGTCATTCAAATTATCCATTTGATAAGCTTATTAATATGATAAAAAAATATAATATAAACTGTGTAGTTGACATTAGAGAAACACCATATTCTAAATATAATATTCAGTATAATAGGGAGGCATTCAATGAATCCCTGAGAAAGGCTGGATTTGTATATATATACATGGGCAAGGAATTTGGGGCAAAAAGAACTAATAAAGATGTATATACAAAAGAAGGTTATGCAGATTTTGAAGAGGTAATAAAGGAAGAAGTATTTTTAAAAGGAATCGAAAGATTAAAAAAGGGATGTCAAATTGGTTATAAAATAGTTTTATTAGGTGCAATGCAAGAGCCTATAAGGTGTCATAGAAGTATTTTACTAGGAAAAATATTAAATAAAGAAGGTTTCAATGTAAAATATATAATGCATGAAGGACATTTAGCATCTCAAGAAGATATAGAAGAGTCATTATTAGATAAGTATTTTAGTGATAGAAAACAACTGAGTATTGATAATTTATTAGGAAATGCATTAACAAGAGAAGATATGATACAAGAAGGCTATAGATTAGCTAATAAAGAAATAGGATATAGAACAGAAAAAATAGGTAAGTAAAATATATGAACTACCCAAAAACTTAAACACCATTTGATAAGAAAAATTATTATAAATTTGTAACAGTTAAACATGATGTACTAGCTAAGGTTTTTATGTTAAATTAATATCATTATCTAAAAGGTTACGTTGTTTTAAATAGCACATCATGTTGTACTGTTAAAAAATAAAATCTCTAATATTACCATAATCAACTGTTCTATTAAGAGTAGGATGGCTAGATATAAATCTAACTGTAATTTTTGAGTTTAATAAACAAGGATTCGAAGTTAAAAACACTCTGTCTCCATTGACAATAGAAGTAATAGCCACTGGTAAAATATCAACAAATGTATCATATCTACTTTTAGCAATTTGATAAGGATAGTTTCCTACAAAAACAAATAGATTTAAGTCATATATATCATCAACGAACCAAGCCCATTGACCATAAACTTTGTCAATACTTACTGTACCTAAACCAAGTGTATCAAAGTATGTTGCTATAGTTAAATAAATATTTTCCATGTTTTCTAAGTATGAAACAGTATATCTTCTGAAACGTATAGGTGCTGTGGCAGAAATAGGGTAAACCATATTTACATTTAAATTATTCGCATTCAAATTAACCAAAGTATCACATCCTAAAAATAGTCTATAAGATACAATATTTAAATTGATGTGATTTTGTTACAGATATCTTATAAGATTTTATAAATGATTAGAATTAGGATACAAAGTGAATTAACAAGCCTAATAAGATATTCTACACTAATAGGTACAGGTTGGTAATAGTGTCAAATTGTTATTACAGGACTTATATGTGATAATATTATGAAATTGTTATTATTGTACAATAGTGGTACAATATTATCGAAATACAGTGATTGCGTTTGATGTCCAGCTATATTAACTGGTTAATTTAACTCATAAATATTTTAAATCTAGTATCCATAAAGAATAATAAACATAAGATAATTATAAAGATATACTGTGTTCAAATGATATTAAACAAGATTTATATTATTTGAATACAGTATATTATAACGTTGAAAATACAATTCTAAACCTTATGATATCAATTCATAGTTTGATAAACTAATTAAAAATTAAATTTATATAAAGAGGGAAAAGAGGAAAAGGAATGTTTATAAGGAAGAATGTTATAAGATTAGCAATTCCTATAATGATAGAGCAGACATTTGTTATGCTTTTAGGGGTATTTAATACAATGATGGCAGGTCATATTGGGGAAGAGGCTGTATCTGCAGTTGGAATAGTTGATTCAATCAACAATATATTTATATCTGTATTTGCTGCGCTATCTGTTGGTGCTACTGTTGTTGTAGCTCAACAAATAGGGAAAAGAGATAATGAAAAAGTAAATGAAACTATCAAGCAAGCATTAATATCTGGTGTAATATTATCATTTACAATAACAGTATTAATGTGGATTTTTAGAACAGGTGTAATCAATTTGTTTTATGGTTCAGCAGAAGAATTGGTAAAATCAAATGCAAAACTATACATAGAGTTTACATTATTCACCTATCCATTTATTGCAACACAGCAGATAGCAAATGGTATTCTAAGGGGTTGTGGAGATGTAAAGAAACCTATGTATGTGACTATGTTTATGAATATAGTAAATGTAACATTAGGATATATACTTATATATGGTGTTGATTTAAATACTTTAGGAATAAATTTACAGACACCTTCTTATGGCATAACAGGAGCAGCTATGTCTATTGCCATAGCCAGAATAATCGGATGTATAGTTATTGTAAGGGCTTTGTTTAAAGGGAATGAATTTATATCTATAGGTAAAATATTTCCATTTAAGATTGATGTTGAAACTCAAAAATCTATATTCAATATAGGTATACCAGCAGGGGTTGAACAATTACTTTTTAATGCAGGTAAATTGATTGTTCAAATATTTATAGTTACTATGGGAACATCAGCGATTGCATCAAATGCAATAGGAATGTCAATTGCATCTATTATAAATGTAATTGGAAATGCATTGGCCTTGTCTGCTACGACTTTGGTGGGTCAATATATAGGACGGGGAGACATCAAAGGGGCTAAGAGTACTTTATTGTATCTAACTAAATTTGCAACGGTTTGCTTATTTGCAGTAGGTGCTATATTTATACCAATTGCACCATGGATTTCAAGCATGTATACTCAAAACTCGAATGTAATTGATGTATCAACACAATTGATTCGAAGTGATTGTTTAGCTATGGTAATATGGCCTATATCCTTTGTATTATCAGCAGGGCTGAAAGGTGCTGGAGATACTAGATATACAATGATGACAGCCGTAATAGGAATGTGGATTTTTAGAATTTTTACAGGTTACGTATTAGGGGTTGTATTAGAATTTGGAGTGCTAGGAATTTGGATAGGTATGTATACAGATTGGCTTGTTAGAGGAACATTATATTGTTTGAGATTAAGAGGAACGAAGTGGCTAAAACACAAAGTTGCATAGAATATATAAAATCACTTTTAGATAGTAAATTCTATTTAAAAGTGATTTTTTATTTAGAGAATATCATAATTATAAGTATGATATATAGAAAAATTAAAATATGTAAATTAAGTATATAATTATATGGACACTATAAATTATATACTGTAGAGAATTACATAATTTGGCGACAAATATTAGAAATATATATCTATATTTAATAATATATATGGGTATATTATTAAATATAAAAAATATTAGATATTTATTTAATAATAAAGGTGGGTATTTTTATGATAAATAAAATAGGAAAAATAACTCTCTATGTAAATAATCAAGAGGATGCAAAATTGTTTTGGACAGAAAAATTAAATTTTGTGGTAACTTATGAAAAAGAAATGGGTCCAGATATGAAATGGGTGGAAGTAGCACCAAGTAAAAATGAATTTACAACATTTGTATTGTATGATAAAAATCTGATGATGAAGCAAAATCAAGATGTAAATTTATTGCATCCATCAATAATTTTAAGTACAAGAGATATTCATGGAACTTATGAACAGATAGCAAAGAATAAAGTTGAAGTAGGGGAATTAATGGAGATGCCTTATGGAAGAATGTTTTCTTTTAAAGACCAAGATGGAAATTCTTACTTAGTCAGAGAAGATAAATAATTTTGTAAAGTGTTAAATTTACTCAATATCTGATATAATTAGATACAATAATTATTATAATTTAGTATTAAACGATAATTATATAATTAAAAATCAATTGTAAAATTTGAGTAGAGGTGATAAAATGTTTAAGAAAATGGCAGTACTAAAAGATATAGCAACTAAAATAGGACGTAAAAAAGCGTATGAATTATTAGAAATGGTTGAAGGTAATGACGCTTTTGTAGCTGAAGTAAAAATAAAAAAGAATGGGATTGAATCTAAAAAAGAAGAAATCATGTTAAAAGATAATCAAAAAATAATATTAGAGTATATAGAAGGTTAATTTTTAGATACATATATAATTAAATAATACTGATTTTTAAAGATGAGTTATGAAAACTCATCTTTTTTATTTTTTCATAACTTTGTTTTATATTTAATATATATTTTATCCCTTAGAGTTGCTGAGATATAAAAAGTACTGATATAATAAAAGAATGGATATAAATGTAATATTTTACAGAAAAGAGGGGTATTATGCTTGAAATAAAAAATCTTTCCTTTAATGTTGAGTCTAACAATGAGGAGCTAGGAATAATAAATGATGTTAGCCTTTCATTTGAAAAAGGCAAACTTATTGTTATCACAGGACCAAATGGTGGAGGAAAATCCACAATTGCTAAGCTTATTATGGGAATTGAAAAAGTCACTAGCGGTCAAATACTTTTAGATGGAGAAGATATAACTAATCTTAGCATCACAGAAAGAGCAAAAAAAGGAATAGGATATGCATTTCAACAACCACCAAGAATAAAAGGTATGACAGTTGAAAACCTGCTTACTCTTGCTCATGGAAAACCATTGTCTACTGATGTGTGTTGTCAATATCTTACAGATGTTGGATTGTGCTCAAAAGACTATTTAAATCGTGAAGTTGATAACTCTCTTTCTGGAGGGGAAATGAAAAGAATCGAGATAGCAACTCTTTTTGCTAGAGATTTAAAGGTTTCTATATTTGATGAACCTGAAGCAGGTATAGACCTTTGGAGTTTTGGAAAGCTTAATGAAAGTTTTAAGAAAATTCATGGGGAATCTGACCAAACTATAATCATAATTTCTCACCAAGAAAGAATACTAGAGTTAGCTGATGAAATAATTGTTTTACAAGATGGTTCAGTAAAAAGCCATGGAACAAAAGATGCTATATTACCTGAAATCATGTGCCAAGTTAATTCAAACTGTGAATTAATGAAAGATATGAATTAATTAGAAAGGAAGGCAAATTAAATGAACAAAATAGACTTAAATCTTTTAGAAAAAGTTGCTGAACTTCGTGGAACTCCATTAGGAGCATACAATATACGTAAAAATGGACAAGGTATAGAAAGACATTCAACTGAAAATGTAACTATAGCTCCAAAGACTGATAAACCTGGAATTGATATTATAGTAAAACCAAACACTAAAGGAGAAAATGTTCATATACCAGTAATAGTAACAGAAGCTGGTGTACAAGACATGGTTTATAATGATTTTGAAATTGGAGAAAATGCAGATGTTGTTATAATTGCTGGTTGTGGTATACATAATTGTGGTAATGATGACAGTGAACACAATGGAATACATAGATTCTTCTTACATAAAGGAGCTCGTCTAAAATATGTGGAAAAACATTATGGCGAAGGTGATGGAGAAGGAAAAAGAATTTTAAATCCAGTTACGATTGTTAATATGGGTGAAGATTCATATTGTGAAATGGAAACAATTCAGATTAAAGGCGTTGATTCAACTAAAAGAGAAATGGATGCCACTTTAGGTAAAGGAGCAAAGATAGTTGTATTTGAAAAGTTGTTAACTCATGGAAATCAAGTTGCAGAATCTAATATGAAGGTTATATTGGAAGGTGAAAATTCTTCTGCTCAAGTAATTTCTCGTACAGTTGGTCAAGACAACTCTAAACAAAAATTTAATCCTTGTGTTATTGGGGATTCTCTTTGCTCTGCACATGTTCAATGTGACTCAATAATTATGGGAAATTCTCAAATTAGTGCTATACCTGAAATTGCTGCAAACCATCCAGATGCTCTTTTAGTACATGAAGCAGCAATTGGAAAGATTGCAGGAGACCAAATTTTAAAGATGATGACATTAGGACTTACAGAAGAAGAAGCAGAACAACAAATACTAAATTGTTTTTTAAAGTAAGTCCAAGTTTTTATTTAATTTAATATAATTAATATAGTATAATATAATGAATAAGTCTAAAATTTTTTTATTTTTAGACTTATTTTCTTTATGTAAGATAAAACTATTAGAGAAATTATACTGTAATTAGGATGTGGAATAAATGAAAAACTTACTTATAAGAAATGGCACAATAATATCTCCAAAAGATGGTATCAAATTTGAGAAAAGAGATATCTTGGTTTTACATGGAAAGATATGTGATATTGGATTAAATCTTAAAGAAATGATAAGAAAAGAAAAAATACTCATAAACAAAGAGTTTGAGATAATAAATGCTAACAACATGTATATTTCTCCTGGATTTATAGATGTTCATACCCATTGTTATAAGAGAAAATTACCTACAGGTATGGATTCTGATTCAATTGGAATTGAAAAAGGTTCAACAGTTATATTTGATGCAGGTACAGCAGGTCCTGTAAATTACTACGATTTTAAGAAAAAATATATGGATGAATGTAAGACTGAAGTGTATTCATTTTTAAATGTAACTAATGAGGGATTAAATATATTGAATGAATCAACATCTTTAGATGTTATAAATTTTGATAACATTGAGTCTATTGTAGAAAAAAACATGGAAAAGATAAAAGGTATAAAAGTAAAAGCAAGTAAATTTCAATCTAGTACAGATGGTATAGATATAATTAAGAAGTCAAAGCAAATTGCAGAAAAGTTAAATTTACCATTAGTGGTATATATAGGGGAGTATCCATCATATATAGATGAAGTAATGAATATTTTGGGAAAGGGAGATGTAGTTACGCCTGTATATGGAAATAGCACAAATGGAATATTTAATGAATCTGGCAGTTTGAGAGAATCTGTATTAAATGCAAAAGATAAAGGTGTATTATTTGATGTATGCCATGGATTAGAGCAGTTTGATTTTGAAGTCTTTAAAAAAGCAGTAAATCAAGGATTAGAGCCAGATTTAATAAGTACAGATATGCATATAAAAAATATGAAAGATATACATTATTCTCTTTTAAATGTTGTAAATAAAATCATGGAACTTGGTATACCTCTAGAAAAATGTATAGAAAAAGTAACTGAATATCCAACAAAAGTTTTTAATTTGCAAGGAAGTCAAGGGAGGATAAAAATTGGTGGAGAAGGTGATTTTACAATATTTACAATAGATGATAGTGAAGAAATTATAACAGATTATAATAATAATGAACTAATGCTAAATAAAAAATTGAACTTACAATATACTATAAAATCATGGATGAAAAGTAGTGAAGTTTATAGACATTCGTATGATGGCACTGTAATAAATTAAGTTATATTGAAAAAAAAGGAAAAATATGTTTAAATTAGTATATATTGGATAAATATGTAATGGAACAATAATTATAATTTTAGGGGAGGTATTTTAGTATGAAAGCATTTGTTGATAAAGATGTATGTGTAGCTTGTGGAGCGTGTATAGGAACATGTCCAGACGTTTTTAGTATGAGTGATGAAGGACATTCAGTTGCAATTGAAGGAGAAATACCAGCAGAATTACAAGATTTATGTAAAGAAGCAGAAGAAGGATGTCCAGTTTCAGCTATAACAGTTAAATAAGACTGTTTAGATTTAGTTTCAAGACAACATATAAGATTTGATTATTATTTAAGCTATAGTATTAGATTAAGATTCTATTACTATAGCTTTTTAAAATATATAAACTCAAAAGATAATATATTATTTTTATAAAAAGTGGAGGACTTATATATGAAGAAAAATTATGAAATAGTGCTGTTTGACCTAGATGGAACACTTACAGACCCTAAAGAAGGAATAACAAAGTCTATTCAATATTCTTTAAATAGTTTTGGTATAGAAGAAGAATTGGATAACTTAGAACAATTTATAGGGCCACCCCTACATTCTACTTTCAAAGACTATTATAAATTTGAAGATGAAAAGGCAACAGAAGCTGTTGAAAAATATAGAGAATACTTTTCTGACAGAGGAATATTTGAAAATAAAATCTATAAAGACATAAAGGAGACTTTAAAAATACTTTATGAGAATGGGAAAACATTATTATTAGCTACTTCTAAACCAACAGTTTTTGCAGAAACCATACTTAAATATTTTGGTATAGATAGTTATTTTAAATATATCGCAGGTAGTAACCTTGATGGTACAAGAGTAAATAAAAATGAAGTTATAGAATATGTGTTAGATTTGTGTGGTGTAACAGATAAAGATAAGGTCATTATGATTGGTGATAGAAAATACGATATAATTGGAGCTAATAAAATAGGTGTAGATTCTATAGGGGTATTGTATGGATATGGTTCTTTTGATGAAATTAGTAAGAGCAATCCTACCTATATTGTCGAAAGTGTTAAATCTATAAAAGATATTTTGCTATAAATATCTTTTATAGACAAAAACAATACAAAATGGTGTAGCATATTTAAAAATATGATATTATAATTAAGGAAGCCATTTAAAAAAGAGGAGGATGCACTTGAAATGAAATCTATTTTAATCATGGGTGGAAGCGACTTCATAGGTTCTGCACTTGCTAAGCGTTTAATTAAATGTGGGTATCAAATAGATATACTTACGAATGGTAAAAAGGAAATAGATTATAAAGGATTTAGAGAGCACTTAATTTGCGATAGAAAAGTACGCAAAGATATGGAAAACATTATCAATGGAAGACAGTACGATTACATATATGATATGACAGCATATACAAAAGAGGATGTTGGTAATCTTATTGATTTTGTGAACTTAGATAGCTTAAAAAAATACATAGTATTGTCAGCAGGAGCCGTATACAAAGATAGTGGAAGAAATGTAAAAGAAGATAATGAAAAAGGTGAAAATGAAAACTGGGGTAAATATGGACTTAACAAAAAAGAAACAGAAGATTTTGTTATAAATAGTTCTATACCATATATAATTATTAGGCCAACTTATATATATGGTGAAAATAATAATTTGTATAGAGAATACTATTTCTTTGAAAAAATAGAAAAAAACGAAAAAATACCAGTACCTAAAGGAAAACAAGTAAGCAATCAATTTATATATATTGGGGATTTAGTAAAAGTGTTAGAAAGTGTAATGAAAAATTCTCATGTGAGAGAAGCGTATAATGTAACAAATCCACAGTTAATATCTTGGGATGAACTTATATATACATGTGGAGAAGTTATTGGGAAGGAACCTATTATAAAATATGTAGACATGGAAAAAGTTGAGTTTAGAGAGAGAACTTACTTCCCGTTTAGAAATATAGACTTTAATCTAGATATAAATAAGCTTATTGAACATGGTCTTTATATACCAAATGTTTTATTAAAAGAAGGCCTTACAACAACATATAAATGGTTCTTAGCCAATAAACCAAAATTACATGATAGAAAAATGGATAAAGTTGAGTCTGTAATGCAAATAGTTTAAGATAATAAATAAGTAGGTAGATACTTTGAAATTAAAGATAAAGCGTTTTTTAAAATTTTTTATATTGATATTTGTTTTAATTTTTATATACTCAGTTGCAATAGAACCGAGTCTATTAATTGTGAAAAAATATAATATAAATGAAGATGGAAACATGATTAAAGAAGATATAGTAAAAAATGAGAATGAGATTATAAAAGTAGTTCAGATTTCAGATACTCAAATAGGCAGTTTTTATTCGACTAATAAACTTAAAAAAGTAGCTAATAAGGTGAATGCCTTAAATCCAGATATATTAGTATTTACTGGAGATTTAATTGATTATTCTAATAAAAATCCAGATATAGATGAAATTACAAAGATTTTATCTAGTATGAATGCAAGGTTAGGAAAGTTTTCAGTATTTGGTAATCATGATTATATGTATAAACTTCCTAGGTATTATAGACAAATTATGAAAAACTCTAACTTTCATCTTTTAGTTAATGAAAATAAGAAAATAAGACTTGAAGACAATAAGTATATTAATATACTTGGAGCTGATGAGATATTAAATGGTAATCCAAATATACGAGATTTGGAAAGCAAAACTGATTATAATAGTTTTAATTTATTATTAGCACATGAACCAGATTTGGTAGATATGCTCAGTAAAGATACAATGAATTTAGTTTTATCTGGACATAGTCATGGTGGTCAAATAAGGTTGCCTTTCAAGGGTGCTTTAGTTACTCCTCCATATGGAAGGAAATACACTAAAGGATTTTATGATATAAAGGGAAATCATCTATATGTGAGTTCTGGTCTTGGAAGTACAAAGTTGCCATTTAGATTTTTTAATGTACCAGAGATAGTCGAATTTAATATTCTAATCTAGTATAAAATATTGTTTTTATGAAATATAGAGGGATAGAAATTTTAAGAATAAATTGAGTTAAGAATATAAAAAGTTTAAGTTATAGTTAATACATTTATTAGAATTGATAATAATATTAATAACTATTAAAATATAGATATAAAAAATAATAAAAATATAAAAGATTATAATATAGCAAGATTGTATTGATTATAAATAGAGAGTATTTATAATTAATACAATCTTGTGTTTCTTTATATAAAGATATTAATTTTTATACAATGTATGAAAATGATTTAATGTTATATTTAAATTACTTTAAATAAATATTTTTTATATTTTCCTTATCCCATATAAAAAGTTTTTCTGAATTATTTAAAGCTCCAAATACATTTCTTTTAAAATCTGGCATTTCTTTATTTAAATTCGCAATAAGGTTTTTTATGTATTCTCTCCTAGTATGGCCATTTGCAGGACATGGGTTTGCTATGATAGGATAGTTACACTCCTTTGAAATCTTCTTAGTCATATATTCTTCTATGTAAATCATTGGTCTTATAACAGTTAAATCTTGTCTATCTAAGTATGTTTTTGGCGAAAAACAATTAACTCTTCCTTCATAAAACATAGACATTAAAAATGTCTCAATAGCATCATCCTTATGGTGTCCAAGAGCTACTTTGTTGCACCCAAGTTTCTTTGCGTTGTCATTTAAAGCACCTCTTCTTAAATTAGCACATAGTGCACAAGGATTTTTTTCTTTTCTTATATCAAATACAATTTCTTTTATATTAGTTTGAAATTCATAAAAAGGTACATTTATTTCCTCACACAATTTGTTTAATGGTGAGTTATCAATTCCACTAGTATTTAGTGTTACAGCTATTAATTCAAACTTTTGTGGAGAAAATCTTTGATAATTTTTAAGTATATGAAGTAATGTCAAACTATCTTTTCCACCAGAAAGACCAACTGCAATTTTATCATTTTCTTGTATCATATCAAAGTCTTGTATAGCCTTACGGGCTTTACTAAGAAGTTTTTGCATAGACATTTTTAGCACCATCCTTTATTTGAAAATATAAACTTAAGAATAACTTAAGGTTTACTTATAAAATACTTAAAACTTATACTCTAAAATTAACGTTAATAAACATAACGAAGGAGACGATTCAACCATGAAAAAATTAAAATTGATGTTAGGCATTATAGTAGTAGTATTTATAAGTATGTTTATAGTTAAAGATAAAATTCTGAAAGATGAAGAACCAACTGGAGCTGCTCAATTTGCTTCATCTCAAGATGTTAAAACAGATTCTCAGAAAAAAAATCACTCAAATAGTATAGCAGATAATATATTATTGGTAAACAAGACAAATGAACTTAGTAAAGATTATATGCCGAAAGACATTACTAAGGTAAATATAGAATTTGTTCCAGAAGCTACTGAAGAGGAAAAACAAATGGCAGGAGAACCTGCAAAAGCAGTAGAAGACTTAGTTAGACAAGCTAATGAAGAAGGAATACAGTTTTTAGGGTCTTCAGCATATAGGTCTTATGAGACTCAACAAGATACTTATACAAGAAGAGTAAATTCTCAAGGTCAGGAAAAAGCTGATGCATATGTAGCAAAACCTGGACATAGTGAACATCAATCTGGACTGTGTATTGACTTGACAAATCCAGAGAGATGGTTTGTTGGAAGTACAAAAGAAGCTATATGGTTGGCAGAAAATGCTCATAAATTTGGATTTATAATAAGATATCCTAAAGGTAAAGAAGATATAACAGGTACAGCATATGAGCCATGGCATATTAGATATGTGGGTAAGGATGTTGCTGAGGAAATTTATTCAAAAGGGTTAACCTTGGAAGAATATTTGCAAAACAAATAATAAAACAACATAACATAAATTGTATGATATTACTAAATGTAATATAAATAAATTTGATACTAGACTACTTTAAGTATAGTATAATTTTAGATGAGTAAAAACTATATTAAAGTAAGTTAGGATGTGAAAAAGTGAAAGATACAATTCTTGTTGTGGATGATGAAAAGGAAATAAGAGACCTTGTAGAGATATACCTTTTAAATGATGGATATAATGTAATTAAGGCTAAAGATGGACAAGAAGCTTTAGATATTTTAGAAAAAGAAAATATTCATCTGATGGTATTGGATATAATGATGCCAAAGATGGATGGGATAGAAGTTTGTAGAAGAGTTAGAGTAAGTTTAAATATACCAATACTTATGTTGAGTGCCAAATCAGAGGATATGGATAAGATACAAGGAATAATGACAGGTGCGGATGACTATCTAACAAAGCCATTTAATCCACTTGAACTTACTGTGAGAGTAAAAGCATTACTTAGAAGAGCGTATTATTTTAGTGGTACTAACAAAGAAAATAAAGATGTCATAGAAGTTGGAGTGGTATTAATAGATAAGGAAAAGCATAGTGTAACAGTAGCTGGAAAGGATATATTTTTGACATCGAGAGAATTTGATATCTTGTATTTACTAGCAAATAATAAAGGTAGAGTATATAGTACAGAAGAGATATTTGAAAAAGTATGGAAAGAACAATACTACCAATCTAACAATACTGTAATGGTTCATATGAGTAGGATAAGAGATAAAATTGAAAAGTATACAGATGGAGAAAAAATAATTCATACTGTATGGGGGGTAGGATATAAAATTGAAAAATAAGAGTGTATTAAATTATATGTTTCGTCCTATAGTAGACTTTATAATAAGCTGTATTATAACCCTAATTATTATGTTAACAAGTGCATATATAATAAAGATATTATATATAAGAACTACTTTATCTACAATTAATTACTTTATGCTTAGTTTAAGAAATATTAGATCTGTTATAGGAGACAGCACATTATATTCAGTTTTATTTCTGACAGCATCATTATCAATTTATTCATTAATGTCATACAAGAGAAATAAAAAACTTGTAAATTTTCTAAAAGATACTGATAACAAAAATAAAAAACTAGAAATTATCATGGATGCTGTAAACTCAATGGAGGAAGGCGATTTAGAAAAAAGTATAGATATTGAGTATGAGTCAAATGGATTAAGTGATAAAAAAATTGATGAGATTGATGAACTTGCAAATAAAATCAATAGTATAGTTTATCAACTTAGAAATATAACTGTTGAAGAAAGACAGGCTCAACAAACTAAGACAGATTTAATAACAAATGTTTCACATGACCTAAGAACTCCTTTAACCTCAATAATGGGTTATTTAGGATTGATAGAAGATGGTAAGTATAAAGATGAAGTTCAGTTGATGTATTATGTTAATATTGCATATGAGAAATCAAAAAGTTTAAATATACTTATAAATGATTTATTTGAACTTACAAAAATGCAAAATAATACAATAAGATTAAAAAAAATAGACATAAACTTGGTAGAGCTATTAAGCCAAATAGTATCTCAACTTGGATTTTATTTTAAAAAAGAATTTATGGTTAGTAGAGTTAATTTCAATGAAGAAAAATTAATTATAAATGCTGACCCAAATAAATTGGTGAGAGCTTTTGAAAATCTTATAACCAATGCTATGAAATATGGAAAAGAAGGAATTTATGTGGATATAGTAACAGCAAAAAAAGGAAATATGGCTATTGCAAAAGTTATAAATTATGGAGAACCCATTCCAGTATTAGATTTACCAAATATATTTGATAGATTCTATAGAGTTGAAAAATCAAGAAATAGCAATGATGGAGGTTCTGGATTAGGTCTTGCAATTACAAAAAATATTGTGAATTTACATGGTGGGGAAATTACTGTTTCAAGTAATATACATCAAACTGTATTTGAGGTACAACTACCAATAATACAAGAAACTGTGTAATAAGATAAAAGTATGATTTAGATACACAAATATTTATAGCATAAAGTGTTTACAAAAATAAAAAAGTAATATATAATTTAAGTCAGTTTAATAAGATACTTATCAAGAATTAGGGGAGAGAGTTAGCTCAGCGATCCTATACCAACCTTTTATTAGGTGGTCCTGCTAACAACGATGAGATGATTGGAAATAATATACTCTTCTTATCAATAGTGGATAGGGGGAGTTTTTTTATAGATTTAAAGTAATAAATTTTTAAGTGATGATGGAGGATTCAAAAATGGAAAAAGTAGAAAGTTTTAAATTAGATCATACAAAAGTTAAAGCTCCTTTTGTGAGAAAGTGTAGTGTACTTGATGGAGTTAAAGGAGATAAAATAACTAAATTTGACTTGAGATTTTTACAACCAAATGTAGAAAGCTTTGGAACTGCTGCTATGCATGGTTTAGAACATTTATTAGCAACTTATTTAAGAGAGACATTAGATGGAGTGATAGATTTATCTCCAATGGGGTGCAGAACAGGATTTTATTTAATATTATGGGGAGATATAGATGCTAAAACAGTTAAAGATGGCTTAGAAAAGGCATTAAAGAAAGTAATTGAATCTGATAAAATGCCAGCTGCTACAGCTTTAGAATGTGGAAATTATAGAGACTTATCTTTATTTGGAGCAAAAGAATATGCAAAAGATGTTTTAGATAAAGGATTTTCTCTTAATATATATGGAGAATAATGTAATTGAAAGAGAACGTATAAGCATAAATCAAAGTGAGGTTCTAAGGTATTTACAATATAAAGGACAAGAAATAGATAAAGAACTTAAAGAAACTATTGATGAATGTATAGAAATAGCCAAAAACAAGATAAATCCTAGATATATATCTAGGATTTATCCTATCAAAATAAATAAAGATAAGATTGTAGAACTAGAGGGAACAAATTTAACCTTAAAAAGTAAGGATATATATGAACTTCTAAAAGACTGTGATGAATGTGTAATTATGGCAGCTACTTTGGGAATAGAGGTAGAAAAGGAAATAAAAAGATACTCTTACTCAGACTTAACAAGAGGACTAATAATTGATTCATGTGGAACAACAGCAATAGAAGAAGTATGCGATATTGTTCAAAATGATATAGAAAAGGTTTTTTTAAAACAAAACAAATTTATAACTATGCGATATAGCCCAGGATATGGGGACTTACCAATAGAGAAAAATATAGATATATTAAATGTTTTAAATGCTCAAAAACAAATAGGACTCACAATTACATCAAATGGGATTATGATACCAAGAAAATCAGTAGTAGCTATTATAGGCATTTCTAATTTGAAAATAGATAAATCAAAGAAAGAAAAATCGTGTGAAAATTGTAAAAACTACAGAAATTGTACATATAGAAAAGGAGCGAATTCTTGTGGAAATAAGACAATATCTAAAGGATAATATATTAATATTTGATGGTGCAATGGGAACAATGCTTCAACAAAAGGGGTTAAAAATAGGTGAAAATCCAGAAGTATTTGGTCTTCAAAATCCAGAAAAACTTATAGAGATACATACATCATATTTAGAAGCAGGCTCAAATGTAATTCTTACAAATACTTTTGGGTGTAATGAATTAAAATTAGATAGTGAATATACAGTAGAAAAAGTTATTGACAATGCTATTTTAGTAGCTAGAAAAGCTATAGAAAATGTAGATAACACTAAACCTAGATATGTAGCACTAGATATTGGTCCTATAGGAGAAATGTTAGAGCCTATGGGAACTTTAAGCTTTGACAGAGCATATGAGATATTTAAAAGACAAGTATTACAGGGAGTTAAATCTGGAGCTGATGTAATAGTAATAGAGACTATGATGGATTTATATGAAGCTAAAGCAGCCGTTTTAGCGGCTAAAGAGAATTCTGACTTACCTGTTTTCTGTACTATGACATTTGATGAGAGTGGGAGAAGTTTTACTGGATGTATGCCAGAAAGTATGGTTGCCACAATAGAAGGTCTGGGAGTTGATGCAATAGGAGTAAACTGTTCATTAGGTCCTAAACAGCTTTTGCCAATAGTCAAAAAAATTGTGTCAAGAGCTTCAATACCTGTAATGGTTCAAGCAAATGCAGGTTTACCAAATATAGTTGATGGAGAAGCTATCTATGATGTTGATGCAAAGGAATTTTTTGAGGGAGTCAAAAAATTTGTTGAAGCTGGAGCAACTATAATAGGCGGGTGTTGTGGCACAAATCCAAGCTTTATAAAAGAAATATCTGAAAATATAAGTTCTGTTAAAAAGGGAAGTACCGAAAAGATTGATAAATGTGTAGTTTGTTCGCCCTCAAAATTTGTGGAAGTAGAATCACCTACAGTTGTCGGAGAAAGATTAAATCCAACTGGTAGAAAATCTTTACAAGAAGCTTTAAAAAATGAAAATTTAGATTATGCAATAAATTTGGGGTTGGAACAAGTAAGTGCTGGTGCACAAATATTAGGCGTGAATGTTGGTTTGCCAGAAATAAATGAAAAGAAATTAATGCCAAAGTTGATAAAAGAGATTCAAGCAGTAGTAGATACACCATTACAAGTCGATTCTTCCAATGTAGAGGCTTTAGAACAAGGTCTTAGATATTATAATGGTAGAACAATTGTAAACTCTGTAAACGGCAAAGAAGAGTCCTTAGAAAGCATATTACCAATAGTTAAAAAGTATGGTGCATGTGTGGTTGGTCTTGCATTAGATGAAAAAGGTATACCTAAAAGAGCTGAGGAAAGATTTGAAATAGCAAAAAAAATAGTTGATAGAGCAGTTTCTTATGGAATAAAACCAAAAGATATATTTATAGATTGTTTATCACTAACTGTTTCAGCACAACAAGAGGAAGCAATAGAAACTATAAGAGCCATAACAATGGTTAAGACATTAGGGGTAAAAACTATACTAGGTGTTTCAAATATTTCATTTGGACTTCCAAATAGAAAAGCACTTAATGCTTCTTTTTTAACGTTAGCTTTAGGAGCAGGGCTTGACTTAGCAATTATAAATCCAAACGAATATAGTATGATGGAGGCTATTAATTCTTTTAGAATCTTAAATAATACAGATAAAGGCTGCGTAGATTATATAAATCAATATAGTAATATGAATAATTCAAAACAGTCTGATTCCACTATTAAAGCTAATAAAGACTTATCACTAGATGTTTTAGTTGAAAGGGGATTAAAAGAAGAAGCCAAAAATGAAACGTTGAATCTTTTAAAAGAGAAGGATGAAAATTATATATTAGATAAAATTTTAATTCCAGCTCTTGATAGAGTAGGAAAGAAATATGATAGTGGAGACATCTTTTTACCACAACTTATTCAATCAGCAGAAACAGTGAAAACTGCACTAAATACAATAAAAGAAACCTTAATAAGTAGAAGTAGTGATAATGTATCTAAAGGAAAAATAATAGTTGCTACAGTAAAAGGAGATATTCATGATATTGGAAAAAATATAGTAAAAATAATGCTAGAGAATTATGGATATGAAGTTATAGACTTAGGAAAAGATGTTCCAATTGAGGAAGTAGTAGAGGTTGCTAAAAAAAGAGATATAAAGTTAGTAGGGTTAAGTGCACTTATGACTACAACTGTTCAAAGTATGAAAGATACAATTCAAGCATTAAGAGATAATGAAATAAATGCAAAAGTATTTGTAGGTGGTGCTGTTTTGACAGAAGAATATGCTGAGGAAATGGGAGCTGACTATTATTCAAAGGATGCAAAATCTGCTGTTGAGATAGCAAAGCTAAATTTTTAGCATGTAAATCGAAATAAAGGTTTTACTAAATAGGATATTTTATATATAATATAAATATAAGTTTTAGAAACTTATGTCCAAAATAATAGGAATTAATCTATAATAATGAGATTAATTAATATAAAAAAATATTTATCATCAACATTAAAAAGGGCTGGGAAGTCTGGTATAACTTCCGTCAGCCCTTTTTAGTATAACAACACTTAAAAAGCCCAATTGCCATCTTTAAAAATCTGTATATGTTTTCCATCATGAGTTTCTCCGACAATATCCATATCTGAAGAACCAACCATAAAGTCAACATGTGTTAGACTATCATTTACTCCATACTCATCTAATTCTTCATCTTTCAAATCATTTCCACCATCTAAGCAAGTCTTATATGCAGAACCAATTGCAAAGTGGCAAGAAGCATTTTCATCATATAAAGTATTATAAAAAATAATATTTGTATCAGATATTGGAGAGTTATATGGAACAAGAGCAACCTCTCCTAGATAATGAGAACCCTCATCTGTTTCAATAAGTTTCTTTAATGTTTCTAGTCCCTTTTCAGCAGAGAAATCTACTATTTTACCATCTTTGAAAGTCAAAGAGAAATTATCAATTATATTTCCTCCATAAACAAGGGGTTTAGTACTGTATACAGTTCCATTGACTTTAAACTTGTGTGGCATTCCAAAAATCTCTTCAGTTGGAATGTTAGGATTAAAACTTACTCCGTTAGGGTCTTTAGATGCTCCACTTAACCAAATATGACCTTTTGGTAAATCTAAAGTTAAATCAGTTTTTGAAGATTTATACTTTAAAGTTTTAAAATTACTTTCATTTAAAAAATCCATTTTAGACTTTAGATTTTCATTATGTTCTTTCCATGCTTTTATAGGGTCTTGTCCATCAACTCTTGAACACTTAAATATGGCATCCCATAATTTATCTATTGCTTCATCTTCTGATAAACTTGGAAATACTTTTTTTGCCCAATCTTTTGTTGGTACAGAAACTATGCTCCATTTACATTTATCTGTTAGCGTATAAGAACGCCACTCTTTTAAAGCCTTTCCAGAAGCTTTTTGAAAGTTAGCAACTTTCTCAGGGTCAACATCTTTTAATAAATCAGGGTTTTGAGCATATACTGATAAAAATGCTCCACCTTCTTTAGCTATATCTACATATTGATCTGCTGTCCATTTTGGAAACTCATGAAATGCTTCGTTTGGAGCATATAAATATTTAATGAGAGTACTTTCTTCATCAGACCATTCTATATATACATTTTTAGCTCCACATTTATATGCTTCCCTCAGTGCATTTCTTGCAAAATCAGCACATTCGATTGGTGATTTTATAAGTAAAGTTTGACCTGGCTGTATGTTAACTCCGACCTTAATTGCTAACTCAGCATATTTTTCTAAATTTTTATTGAAATCCATATCTATCCTCCTGTATTTTTAACATTAAATAACTTATAAATATTATATCATTACTTAGATTTTGGGTCATATTTAAAATATTTATACTTAATAGACTGAGAAATAAAAAATATGTATTCTAATTAAAATAGATTGTTTAGATATATAATTGTAACTAAGACGTTATTTTTTGTTGATAATAGTATTAAAGTAGAAATAAAAATACTTTTTTAGTGAAAGGCTATACAAGAATACCGAAAAAAACTTATAATATAATAATGAGATAGATATTTATAATGAAATAAAAAATTTTCTGGCAAAGCTTATATATGTTTAAATATAGTAGTTTATATATTATGAACAGAAGATTTCAGTTAGGAGGGCATAAATGGAGCTTTATGAAGCCATTTTTTATAGAAAATCTGTAAGAAATTTTTCCAGTACAAAACTAAAAAAGCCATTAATGGAAGAAATAAAAAGAAGTTGTAAAAATTTAGAATACTTAAATGAAGATTTAAATATTAAAGCACATGTTGTTGATAGAGGTCATATAATACACTTTTTAATGGGGAAAGAGTGTAAAGTAAAAGCACCTCATTATATAGTAGTCACATCAGATAAGGGAAAAGACTATTTACAAAATATAGGTTTTGCTACTGAAGGTATAGTATTACGTCTTACAACATTAGGAGTAGCTACTTGTTGGCTGGAGTCCACATTAAAAAGAGAAGATATCTTGGAATTTGTAGATATTGGAAACAAAGACCCAAGAGAAGATGAAGAAGACGATTTAGATTATTTAGCTGGAATAAAAACAGAAGAAGATGATGAAAACAAAATAGAAAATCCATATATAATAATAGCTTTTGGATATCCGGCAAAAAATGAAGATTTATTTAGGACAAGATATGCTAGACCTGATAGAAAACCAGTAAAAGATATTATAAATAAAATAAATAGAAATAGAAAATGGAAAGAAATATTAGAATTTACAAGAAGAGCTCCATCTGTGAAAAACTCTCAACCTTGGTATTTTCACAAAGATGAACGAGGTCTTCATCTATTTGAAAAGAAACCTAAGAAACATTATGAATATATGAATAAGGTTAGCTTAGGTGTAGGTTTAAGACATTTTGATATAGCATGTATAAAAAATAAAATAGATGTTTCATATGAAAAACTTCCTATAAAGAATAAAATAGGAAAATCATATTTTATAACTGTAGTTGAACATGTAAAACCAGAAGAAGAAGAAACTCAAGATGAAAATTTAAGTTTGGAAAAAGAAGAATCACAAAATGAATAAAATTTTGAGAGGGGATAGTAGACATGTATAAGTGTGGGAAATGTAATCTTAGAGGCTGTTCAGATGGAGATATGGATAAGCTAATGAAGATATGCCCAACTAGGGAAGTTGAGTTACAAGAAAAAGCAAAAAAACTTTATGAAGAGGAAGAAAATAGAAAAATAGCTTATAATGCTGGATTAATTGAAACAGAGGGATACTGTCAATATACTAGGTTAAAAGAGATTATAGAGTTTGCTAAAAAATGTGACTATAAAAAAATTGGTATAGCATTTTGTATTGGTTTAAAAAGAGAAATGCAAACAGTACAAAAGGTATTTGAACATCATGGATTTGAAGTGTTTTCTGTTATATGTAAAAATGGAGCGATTCCTAAGACTACAGTTGGATTGAAGCCATCACAAACAATATCAAAATGTAAAGATGAAATAATGTGTAATCCAATAGGGCAAGCTTTATTTTTAAATGAGGCTAAAGTTGACCTTAATATAATTCTTGGATTATGTGTTGGTCATGATACATTAGCCATGAAATATATGGAAGCTCCTATAACAACTCTAATTGTCAAAGATAGAGTAACTGGGCATAATCCAGCTGCTGCTATATATAATGCAGAGTCTTATTTTGAAAAAAAATTATTTGATAAAGATGAAGAATAATTCAAAGACTTATTGACATAAAAAGCAATTAGTGGTTTAATTATAAAAAAGATGAAACTTTAAAATATCCTTAAGATACATAAAGTTATATAAATAAAGAAAAAATATTATGACTAAATTCCTTAAACTAGTCCAGAGAGACTAAAGGGTTATAGATAGTGTTAATATATAACCTCTAGTAAATCACCTAGAGGTTTTTGATGAGTATAAAATAAAAAATTTAAATATAATAAAGTCTTTTAAACTAGTCCAGAGAGACTGGGAAAGATATCTCATAGCTAATTAATATCAAAGTTATGTATAGATAAAATCCTTGTGCCTCTTTTGGTGTAAGGATTTTTTTATGAGGATTTAGGCTTTATTAAAAAGGAGATATAAAAATGATAAATGGTAAAGAGAAGCTAATAGTTGCAATTGATACTGACGAATTTGATAAAGCTAAAGAACTAATAGACAAATTGGAAGATAGTGTAGATATATTTAAAGTAGGACTAGAACAATATGTGGCTACAAAAGGAAAGACAATAGACTATTTAAAAGAAAAAGGTAAAAAAATATTTCTAGACCTTAAATTCCATGATATTCCAAATACTATGAAAAGTGCAGTAAGAGCTGCAGTAAGAGATAATGTTTGGTTAATGACAATTCATGTATCAGATATGGAAGGGATGAGACAATGTGCACTAGTTGCTAAAGAAGAAGCAGAGAGATTAAATATAGAAAAACCTTTGGTGGTTGGAGTAACAGTTTTAACTTCATTAAGCAACCAAGACTTACAAGATATAGGATGTAATATGACAACAGAAGAATTGGCTATAAAGAGAGCTAAATTAGCAAAAGAATCAGGAATAGATGGAGTTGTTTGCTCAGCTCAAGAAGTAGATAAGATAGTAGAGGCATGTGGAACTGATTTTATAACAGTTTGCCCAGGGATAAGACCTAAGTCAGCAGAAGTTGGAGACCAAAAAAGAGTTGTTACTCCATCAGATGCAATAAAAAGAGGAGCTCATTATTTAGTTGTTGGAAGACCTATAACAAAAGCAGAAAGTCCAAGAGAATCAGCTATTAATATTGTAAAAGAAATAGAAAATGCTTAGATAAAACATTTGGGAGGTAGCTTATATGAAGGGGAAATTAATTTTAGAAGATGGAACAGTATTTGAAGGAAAAGCATTTGGATATTTAAAGGAAGCTGTTGGTGAAGTTGTGTTTAATACTTCAATGGCAGGATATGGTGAACTACTGACAGATGCAACTTATTATGGACAAATAGTGACAATGACATATCCACTTATAGGGAACTATGGAATAAATTTAGAAGATGTTGAATCAAATAAAGTACAAGTAAAAGGACTTATAGTAAGAGAAAAAAGTGACAACCCAAATAATTTTAGATGTGAAATGGATATAGACACATATCTAAAGCAAAACAAAGTAATTGGACTTGAAGGAATAGATACAAGAGCATTGACTAAGATTATTAGAAATAATGGAACAAAAAAAGGTATTATAACTTTAGAAAATGTATCATTACAAGAAATTCAGTCTAAATTAACAGAGTGTTGTAATAAAGATTCTGTTAAAAGTGTTACAAGAAAAGAAATTGAAAATATTAAAGGGACTGGTGTTAAAGTCGTAGTTGTAGACTTTGGTGTTAAAAATAGTATATTAGACTCACTGAAAGCTTGTAACTGTGACATAATGGTAGTACCAGCAATGACTACTTCAGAAGAAATTTTAAATATAAACCCTGACTTGATATTATTATCTAATGGGCCAGGTAATCCAGAAGATATAAATGATATAGTTGAAAATATAAAGAAATTAGTAGGCAAAAAACCACTAGCAGGAATCGGTTTAGGACATCAAACTTTGGCATTAGCATTAGGTGGAAAAACTTCAAAACTTGCATTTGGACATAGAGGAGGAAATCATCCAGTTAAATGTTTAGAAACAGGAAAAGTATTTATAACTTCTCAAAATCACGGATACAATGTTTCAGAAATGCCAGAAGATACAGAGATAACTCATGTAAATTTAAATGACAATACTATAGAAGGAATGAGACATAAGGAATTACCAATATATAGTGTTCAGTACATTCCAGAATACACAACAAAAGAAGATTTAGATTGTATATTTAATAAATTCTTAGCATTAATATAGATTTAGTATTATTTACAGATAGTAAAAACCATTTAGATAAGGAGAAAAATTTATGCCTAAATTAGATAGTATAAAGAAAACTTTAGTATTAGGGTCAGGTCCAATAATAATAGGTCAAGCGGCAGAATTTGACTATTCAGGAACTCAAGCATGTCAATCTTTAAAAGAAGAAGGAATTGAAGTTGTATTAATAAATAGTAATCCAGCTACAATAATGACTGATAAAGAAGTGGCAGATAAAATATATATAGAACCATTAACAATAGAATTTATAGAAAAAATAATAGAAAAAGAAAGACCAGATAGCTTACTTGCAGGTATGGGTGGACAAACAGGATTAAACTTAGCAGTTGAGCTTTATGAAAAAGGCATACTAGATAAATATGGAGTAAAAATAATAGGTACTTCAGTAGAATCTATTAAAAAAGGTGAAGACAGAGATATATTTAGAGATGTAATGAAAGAAATAAATCAACCTGTAATAGTTAGTGATATAGTTACAGATTTACAAGCAGGTCTTGATTATGCACTTACAATAGGGTATCCAGTAGTTGTAAGACCAGCATATACATTAGGTGGAACTGGTGGAGGTATCGCTGATACTGAGGAAGAATTAAGAGAGATACTTTCACATGGATTGCAATTAAGCCCAGTTGGACAAGTATTAATTGAAAAAAGTATAAAAGGTTGGAAAGAAATAGAATATGAAGTAATAAGAGATTCAAAAGGAAACTGTATAGTTGTATGTAACATGGAAAATATAGACCCAGTTGGAGTTCATACAGGAGATAGTATAGTTGTTGCTCCAACACAAACTCTAAGCAATAAAGAATGTGCGATGCTTAAAAAAGCATCTTTAGATATATTAAATGCAGTAGAAGTTCAAGGTGGATGCAATGTTCAGTTTGCATTAAACCCACATAGTTTTGAATATGCAGTTATAGAGATAAATCCAAGAGTTAGTAGATCATCAGCATTAGCATCAAAAGCTACAGGATATCCAATAGCAAAAGTTTCATCAAAAATAGCTTTAGGATATACTTTGGATGAAATAGAAAATGCAGTAACTAAAAAAACTTATGCTTGTTTTGAGCCAACTATAGACTATGTAGTTGCTAAGATACCAAAATGGCCATTTGATAAATTTAAAAAGGCAAATAGAAAATTAGGAACTAAGATGATGGCAACTGGTGAAATAATGAGTATAGGAAGTAACTTTGAAGCTGCTATTCTTAAGGGAATAAGATCACTAGAAACAGGAAAATATTCATTAGTTCATGCTCCATCAGAAGAGAGAAGTATTGAAGCGTTGAAGAAAAGAGTTGTAGTACCTGATGATGAAAGATTGTTTGATTTAGCTGAAATGATAAGAAGAGGCTATAAAGTAGAAATGATAGAACAAATCACAGGAATAGACAAATGGTTTATAAATAAATTTAAATGGATAGTTGAGCAAGAAGAAAAATTAAAAGTTATGAAGATTGAAGACTTAACTAAAGATTATCTTCTTGAGTTAAAGAAAAAAGGATTCTCTGATAAAGGTATATCTGACTTAATGAAGATAAGCCCAGAAAAATTATACGAATTAAGAAGTCTATATAACATAAAACCAGCATACAAAATTGTTGATACATGTGCAGGAGAAATAGATGCGATATCTCCATATTATTACTCAACTTATGAGCAATATGATGAAGTAGTTGTAAGTGATAAGAAAAAAGTAATAGTGTTAGGCTCTGGACCAATAAGAATAGGTCAAGGTATAGAATTTGACTATTGTTCAGTTCACTGTGTAAAATCTTTGAGAAAGATGGATATAGAAACTATAATCATAAACAATAACCCTGAAACAGTAAGTACAGATTTTGATACATCAGATAAACTATATTTTGAACCATTAACAGAAGAAGAAGTTTTAAGTATAATTGAAAAAGAAAAACCAGAAGGTGTAATACTACAATTTGGAGGACAAACAGCTATAAAACTAGCTAAGTTCTTACATGAGAAAAATATACCTATATTGGGAACTGATTTTGATGATATAGATGCAGCGGAAGATAGAGAAAAATTTGATGATTTATTAGAAAAACTAGACATAAACAGACCAAAAGGAAAAGGTGTATGGTCACTTAATGAAGGTATTGAAGTTGCTAATGAATTAGGTTATCCAGTATTAGTTAGACCATCTTATGTACTTGGTGGTCAAGGTATGGAAATAACTTACAATGAAGAAAAATTATCTCAATACCTACAGGATGCATTTGATAGAGACCATAAGAATCCAGTACTTATAGACAAGTATTTAACTGGTAGAGAAATAGAAGTAGATGCCATATGTGATAAAGAAGATATATTAATACCTGGAATAATGGAACACTTAGAAAGAGCTGGAGTTCACTCTGGAGATAGTACGACAATGTATCCAAGCCAAAATATATCTGATAAGATAAAAGAAAAGATAGTAGAATACACTAAAAAAATAGCTTTAGACCTTAATGTAATTGGTATGGTTAATATACAATTTATAGAATTCCAGAATGAATTATATATAATAGAGGTTAATCCTAGAGCCAGTAGAACAGTACCATATATAAGTA
>NZ_JACVWA010000022.1:0-8966 GCF_020658275.1 Clostridioides sp. ES-S-0190-01
TTGGTAGTCAGTCTGTTTATAACATTGAAATATACAATTAATCTTTTGATATAATGGGGTATAGTATTAAAGAAAAATCATCGCATTTTTGATTAGGCTCTTTTTTATATACAACATGGTCAATTATAGTTTTAAGTAATATATTTTTCAGATAAGGCTCTTTCTCTTCTGTGTATTCTCTTAAAACTTTTTCAAGTTGAGGAATAATTTGCATTCTAACAGTGCTTTTTTCCTTTGCTATTTTAATATCTATATTTACTTTATTTATAGAATTTTTAACATCTTCTATACGTGATGTAAGTATATTTGAACGTTCTATAAATACATCTGAACTATATATTCCTTGTTCTAAAAAATCATGTAATCCTCCCTTTTGTTTCTCTAGGTTCTCAAGTTCTTTTTTTAAGGATGTTAGAGTACATTTTAAATTATCTTCAAATTTATCTTTAAAAACAAGTTCTTCTTTCAAAGATAGCTTATAATCTGTTAGCCATTTACTTAAAACCTCTAAAACTTTATTTTCTAATATGTATAATTTAGTAGATTTGTTTTTACAATTAGTGCAGACTATATATTTTTCATATCCTTTTGATGTTGTATTAGATTTTGCAACTAAAGTATGACCACAATATCCACATTTTATAATTCCAGCTAAAGGATTGGTTATTTTATTGTTTGGAGTAGGTGAGTTACTGCGTTTTTTTCTTATATCTTGCGCTTTATTCCATATTTCTTCGCTTATTATTGGTTCATGTTTTCCTTTTACTTCCATTTGTTCCTCGATGCCTCTAGTCCTACTAGAATTTCTTTTTCTCTCAACTTTATTCCATACTATGTAGCCACAATATACTTTATTTTTTATAATATCTCTTACACCTTTTTCATACCAAGTTCTACCTGTTGTGGTTTTATAACCAAGTTCATTTAGATACTTGGATATTTTACAGGCTCCAATTCCTTTTAAATACATATCAAATATCATTTTAATAACATTTGCTTTATCTTTATTTACTACAAGAATTCTTTCTTTATTGTTTAAGTATTTAATATCATATCCATAGGGAGGAGACTGAGCAATAAACTTACCTTCTTCAATACTTTTAATTTTACCTCTTTGCATACGCCTAGATATTAGTTTTAATTCTTTACGAGCCATAAAAGCTTCAAATTCAGAATATTCTTCATCAAATTCGTCATTCAAATCATAAGTTTTCCTAGGAGTAATAATTTTTGTTTGAGACTTTTTAAAAGTATCTAATATTAATCCTTGGTCTTGCATATTTCCACGTCCTAAACGGTCAATATCCATTACTAAAACAGCATCATAATTATTACTTTTAACTTCATCTAGTAGCTCTAACATCTTAGGCCTATATTCTATACTTTCTCCAGAAATAAGTTCCTCTTTAACATCAATTACATTTAAGTTTTGTTCTTTTGCTAGTTTTAGTAGTGTTGTTTTATGTCTACCTAAGGTTTCAAACTCACCTCTGTGTTCTGCTTCTTCATCAGCTCTGCTTTTTCGCAGATAAATAGAAACATTCATTAAATCACACTCCTTGAATATATTATATTCAGCAGTAAACTGATTATATTTAAAACATAAAAAATAAACATGTAAAAAATAGATTTTATTTTTTAACATGTTTATTTTCACATATATATTCAAGTCTTTGTTATTATAAATAGAACTTCACTTTTGCATAAATTCTATCTTTCTATTTCTATATATCTATATAAATTAAATTTATAGGCTATTTTTTTATAACAGGTATCCATACTTCAAACTTAGAATTTTGTGGGTCTGGATTTAAGTAAAGTTCAATATCAGGACCATTGTCATACTCATATCCGGAAGTAGGTAACCATTCTGTTACAATACGTTTTTCTAGTTCTTGTATAGCTTGTGGGCATTGTCCTTCTCCAGAAAATATTGCCCAAGTAAAAGGTGAAATAGTATATTCATCTAATTTATCATCTATGGATTCTGTGCTTGCAACAGAGATAAAGTATTTCCACTCTTCTGAATCATTACACACACTTACACCTAATACACCTTTTGGTTGGCTATTCATCATAGGTAACAGTTTTTGAATAGTTCCATCTAATGCAGATTGTTGCCACATTTTTGGAACAATCTCAAAGTTTTTTTCTAACTCAGTGTGAAGGCGTTGAGATACACCAACAATACGAAATTCTTCTTTCTTTTCAATTCTATAATTCATTTCTTCAGCTCCTTTTATAGTAATTTTAAAGCTAATTGGAGGAAAGGCCTTTAAATTTATTGTTTCTCCTTTTTGTATAATTGATGGTGCAATACCATGAATACTTTTAAAGGCACGATTGAATGCTGTTGGAGAAGTGTATCCATATTTCAAAGCTACATCAATTATTTTTTTATTATCATTTTGTAATTCTACAGCAGCCAAAGACATCCGTCTGCGTCGAATATACTCAGAAAGAGGTACATCTGCCATATAAGCAAACATCCTTTGAAAATGATATGTAGAACAACAAGCTATTTTTGCCAGTTGTTCATATTCAATTTCTTTTGTTATATTTTCTTCAATATAGTTAATTGCTTTGTTTAGTTTTTCAATCCATTCCATAAAATCAGCTCCTTGTACTTTTTATAATACCTATTTTTAAATAATTCTTCCTCTCTTTTTATGCACAAATTAACTAGCATAATAAAGTATAGATTTAGTATTGAAAATCAACTTAAATATTAAATCTTAAGTATTAAAGTTATTAATTATATAATTTTTTTATATTTAGTATATCATAGTTTAGCACTTAATTTTATTAGAGTATAATGGTTTTAATTTACTACATAAAGTATCTAATTAAGTGCTTAACTGTATGGAGTATTTTGGATATATATTGCTATTTTTCATAAATTACACTACTTAAATACTTATAAATATTAATTAAGAATAGGACAATTTTTAATATACATAAAATATAAGAGAGGAGGGGATTTGCATGCCAAAGATAGAAAAAGATTTGGATGGTACAACTACTATAACATACTTTGATGATGATGTAGATGTTCCAACAGACGATAATGGTTATAAAATATCCATGACAGTACTACATGGAAATACTGTATGCCATGTAGTATCTCCTGAAACAACACTAGGAAGAAAGTTTACAATAGGAGAAAAACAGGATAAAGATGATAGAATATATAAAGCAATAGAAAAAATAATGATAGATAGACAATTAAAAGTACAAAACTCAAATAAGGAAGTTGCTAGTAATTAGCACTTCTTTATGATATAAAATAGGACAAATATATTTAAAAACTTAACATTAAAACTTCACTAGTTAATTTATAATAAATCTTTAACTAATAATATACTCATTAAAACTTAGATTACATATGATAATTTCTTATAAAATATTGTTAAGATTTGAAATATCAGTATTATTTTAAAATTTAATTTATTGTATAAAAGAAAACTGGTATACTCTTACTAAAGTAAGTTATATAATTTTTAAAATTTATTACTATAAAAGATTATAAAATAGAAAATAACTATCATAAATATTTTATGTTTAAGGAGGAGAAGATGGAAATTAGAAACGCTGTAATAGATGATGTAGAAAATATAAGTAAGATTTATGCTCAAAGTTGGAAAACAGCATATAAGGGAATTATACCACAGAGTTATTTAGACGATTTAAAGGACGATTTTTGGGTTGAAACTTTTAAAGATTTAATTGGAAACAATAAAATAACAGCTAAAATGATTTTTGATAATAATAAACCAATTGGTTGTATTGCTTATGGCAACTCAAGGGATGATACTTTAAAAGATTGGGGCGAGATAGTTTCATTGTATTTACTTCCTCAGTATTTTGGAAAAGGTGTTGGAAATGAAATATTTCAAAGTGCTCTAGATGATATGAGATTGTCAGGATTTAGTAATATTTATCTTTGGGTATTAGAAGAAAACCAGAGAGCGAGAAAATTTTATGAGAAACATGGATTTTATTGTAATAATGATGTATATACTATTGAGATTATGGATAAAAAAATTACTGATGTACGATACATTTATACTTTCAAATAAAATATAAACTTTATATAAACACTACCTTAGATTATCCAAATCAAATATAGTTATTAAAAATAAAAGCTACCTCTAAATATATAAAATATTTGGAGAGAGCTTTTATTTTTATTTTCAGATAGTATATAAGTTTCAAATTATTATTGATAAATATTAAAGAATATATTTTATAAAATAATTTTTTAATACTGACTTTTTGAAACTGTAAATCGTTATATAAGATAGTAGAAGTAATTTACACTAGATAAATCAATTTTATAAGGATAAAATTACTTAAAGTTTTCAAATTACAAATACTAAGGAGGTAGATTATGAAATTTGATATAATGAAGTTATTTGTGTGTGGATTACCAATATGGGTAATAGTTAGGGTAATTGTACTTATAAATAAGTATAAGAATAAAGAGAAGTATATTTTTTTAAAAGAAATAATGGTCAACATATTTATACTTTATTTATTTATATTAATAAGTTTAGTCATTTTGCCAATAGATACAGATGAAAATTATTTCTCAGGATTTACGATTTATGAAAAAATGAATATAAATCTATTGCCATTTAGAGATTTCATAGAAAATAAGTATACAAATATAAATCTTATAAAAAATAATTTAATTGGCAACACTTTGTTGTTATTACCATTTACATTATATCTATGTTTAATAAAATCAAGTTTAAGAAATTTTAAAAAAACAATTATAGTTAGCTTTTTAATATCATTATCAATAGAAACTATTCAATTAATTATGAACTGCATGTCTATAGTTCCACAGTTAAGAGCTGTAGATATAGATGATTTGATAATGAATACTTTAGGTGGTTGTATTGCATACATTATATTCAAATTATCTTATAGAGGAAAGCTTAAACTTTTTATAGACAAGATATACATAAATAAGGAATTAAATAGTGACTCACAAGAAGCTCTTGAAGAGGATATTAAAATTTATAAACAGGATATTTTAAGAGAGGATAATTAAATTATAATCAATATTTAGTTTTATATATTATACTTAAATTTAAAATAGTTATCAATAAGAGTTTAGCGTTAAACAAAACAGCAAAACAAGGAATAAATAGGGCATTATCTAAAGGTATAAAGTCATTTGAAGATTATCTTTGTTTTAATCGTTATATAGAGTGATGGAGGTGATAATAGTGAATGATTCTAGGATTATAGCACAAATAAAAACAGGTAAAAAAGAATTATTTGATACTTTAATAGAGAAATATTATAATAGCGTCTATTGTTATTGTTATCGCCATGTAGATAATCAAATGACTGCACAGGACTTAACTCAAGATGTATTTGTAACAGTTATAAAAAATATAAGTAATTATAAACACTATGGTAAATTTGAAAATTATTTATATGTTATTGCTAGAAATAGGTGTAAGGATTTTTGGAAGAAAAAACAACCCCTATATTTAGAGTCACTAGACAAAGAAGAATCTAAACAAGAATTAGTAGATGTAGAAAACAAAATATTTGTAAAAGAAGCTTTGACTAAATTGCCAGAAACAGAATTTGAAGTAGTAATTTTGCGGTATTATCATGATTTGAAATTTAAGGATATTGCTAAAGTTATGGATTCCAGTGTATCTGTTACAAAGTATAGGATGAGTATGGCCTTAAAAAAATTAGAGGCATATATGGAAGGAGGCAAACTATGAATAAGAAAAAAATCAAAAAAAGTTTAATGGAGTATACAGTTCCTAAATATGAAGTTTCAGCTTTTGAAAAGACTATTAAAACAATACATAAAATGACGTTTAGTAACGCTGATAAAAGGATGAATAGTATAGATTTTTTTATCTCTCAAATTGGTTTTATACGAAAAAGAACCTGGATTATACAATTTCTAGTGTTATGTACAATATGTGCATTACTATTCAATACATCAAGAGATAATAACTCATTTTATGAAATATTATCCTTGGTTTCTGTAGCAGTTCCACTTTTTATATTGACTAATATAGAGGAGATAGCAAAAGTATATAACAATAGTGTATTGGAAATAGAATTTTCAACAAAAAATACATTACATAAAATTATTGCTACTAGAATGATTGTTTTTGGAGTAAGTGATTTATTATTTATGTGCGTTATTTTATTACTAGCAAAACAAATAATTGATATCAATACCTTGTATATAATAATTTATATATTAGTACCTTTTAACTTAATGTGTATTGGATGCTTAGAAATTATAAATAGAAATAGAGGTAAGTATACAAATTACTATTGTATGATTTATGGTACATCTCTTGTCTTGTTAATATTTATGCTTGGTACTTTTAAAAACAGTATATATCAATTTGAATCAATAGAGCAATGGTTAATTATTTTTTTAGTGACATCAGTAATATTAATACATGAAATAAAAAAAACATGGAAACATCTTTGTTCATTTGAAAACATTATTATCTAAATAATAAATAACAATATATAGTATTAGGAGGAATTGTATGGAACTAAGTTTAGAATGTCTAACAAAACAATATGATAACAAAATTATAGTAGATAGGATAGAATTCAAGCTAAATGAAGGTATATATGGATTCTTAGGAGAAAATGGAGCAGGAAAAACAACTCTTATAAGAATGATTTGCGGAGTATTAAGCCCAACCTCTGGAGAAGTGAAGATAGATGGTAAAAATAATTTGGATATGGGAGAAGATTTTAGAGATATGATTGGATATCTTCCTCAAGAATTTGGATATTATCCAGACTTTACTGCAAAAGAGTTTATGTTATATATAGCTTCATTGAAAGGGTTAACTCCTAGTTACGCAAAAGAAAAATCGCAAGAATTATTAGAGTTGGTTGGATTGTCAGGTGTCGTTAATAAAAAAATAAGAACATTTTCTGGTGGTATGAAACAAAGACTTGGGTTTGCTCAGACATTGCTTAATGACCCTAAAATTTTAATATTAGATGAGCCAACAGCTGGTTTAGACCCAAAAGAAAGAGTCCGTTTTCGTAATTTGATTTCAGAATTCTCCAAGGAAAAAATTGTAATTTTATCTACTCATATTGTATCTGATGTAGAACATATTGCAGATAAAATTTTAATACTGAAAAAAGGGAATCTCATTTTGGATGGTTCAGTGGAAGCAGTAACATCAAAAATAGAAGATAAAGTATGGAAATGTGTGGTTAATGAAAATGAAGTAGATTATATGGCTAGTAAATATTGTTTGGTAAATATTCATCACTCTGGAGGTGTTGCCACTCTTAGAATTATAAGTGATATAAAACCACATGATAATGCATGTAATCTAAGACCAACATTAGAAGATTTATATTTATATTGTTTTAATGAAGTACAATAAATATGTGTGAGGGGATAAATATGTCTACATTAATTAAGTTTGAATTAAAAAAGATAATAAAAAGAAAGTCTACAATAGCAGTTGTTTTAGGAAGCTTGATTTTAAGTATATTTCTTTTTGCCTTAATGCCACTCAAAGAAAAATCCTATGATGAGAATGGTAAAGAGTATAGAGGGCTACAAGCTATTGAACTTTCAAAACAACAATCTAAATTAAACGAGGGATACATAACAGATAAAAAAATAGAAAACTCAATCAGAGAATATCAAAAAAATTTTAATAATCCAAATAATATTGTAAAAGATGAAAATGGATTTTCAAGTTTTAAGCAAGGCGTTTATTGGAGATTCTTTTATCCAAACAAAACATTTTATAACTTTATAACAGAATCATATAATGCACCAAATGATTTTAATTCTATGATACTTCAATCAATATCATTAAAAAATAGAACTAATTTTTATAAGTTTAGAAATGAAAAAGTAAATACAATATTAAACAGTGAATATTCAGATGGAAATTATGCACAAAAAGAAAAAGAGTTTTGGTTATCTAAGAATAAGAAAATAAATGAACCCTATTTAAATGGATATTATGAAGGCTGGAATTATTTTTTACTGGGTAGAGACTTACTAATTTTCACTATATTGGCTATCTGTATAAGTATAGCTTCTGTATTTTCAGGAGAATATCAATCAGGTACTGATTCAGTGATATTGTCTTCTAAATATGGAAAAACAAAAGTTATAACAGCTAAAATAATAAGTTCCTTTTTATTTGGGACAATTGTTTTTATAATAAATACAATTATATCTATTGGAATTCTTATATTGTCTTTTGGAGTAGATGGATGGAATTTACCATTACAACTTACAGTGAGCTCAACACCATACCCAGTTACATTTTTACAAGCAACCTTATTGAGTATTTTAGTTATCTATATGATATTAATAGCATTAATTGGATTTACACTTTTATTATCTTCTTGCATGAAATCGCCTTTTCCAGTTTTAATTACAGATATAGTGTTACTATTTATACCACTATTCTTAAAATATAGTGAGACAAATTGGCTATATAATCAGATTCTTCGAATTTTACCATCAAATGCTATTTCATTCTCATTTTCTGAGTATGTAAACTACAGATTTGGAAACTTAATAATAGATTTACCTACAATGATTATTTTTACAGGTTTAATATTATCAATTATTTTTTTACCTTTTGTTAAGAATAACTTTAGAAAACATCAAGTTAATTAATATATAATATAGAAATATATGAAAAAAATAATAATACAAAAAAGACATGAATGAAGAGTAATTCATCTATGTCTTTTTATATTATCTTGACATTAAATTTAGTAATAATTATATTATATGTATTTTAGATGCTATAAATCACAGTTATAAACAGACTGATTTTTGGTAGTCAGTCTGTTTATAACATTGAAATATACAATTAATCTTTTGATATAATGGGGTATAGTATTAAAGAAAAATCATCGCATTTTTGATTAGGCTCTTTTTTATATACAACATGGTCAATTAT
>NZ_JACVWA010000023.1:0-336750 GCF_020658275.1 Clostridioides sp. ES-S-0190-01
GAAGCAATAAGCATATCAGATAAAGTTGCAATACTATCTAAAAGACCAGCTACTATAAAAAATATTTATGACATTGAACTTAATATGGATGGAACAAAAACGCCTCTCAAAACACGTAAAGTTCCCGATTTTCAAAAGTATTTCGACATCTTATGGAAGGAGCTAGATACACATGAGGCTTAATAAAAGATCTGAAGGATATATAAACTATATTAAAGGTGTAAAAAGAGAAAAAAGAAATGTATTATTTTACCAACTATTAATTTTAATTGGCTTTATTATAATTTGGGAGATTTTAGCTGGTTTAAACGTTATAAATACTTTTCTATTCAGCAAACCAAGTGATATTTACAACTTGTTTATTCAATATGCATCTAGTGGCCAACTATTTAAACATATTGGAGTATCTGTATATGAAACAGTTCTTGGTCTTGTTATAGGAACTGTTTTAGGTATTTTAGTAGCTATTGCTCTTTGGTGGTCAGAAAAATTATCAAAAATATTAGACCCATTTTTGGTAGTTTTAAATGCTCTTCCTAAGACTGCTTTGGCTCCTATAATTATAGTTTGGGTTGGTGCTGGAATAGAAGGAATTGTAGTAACAGCTGTAACTATTTCCGTTGTTGTTACCATACTTTCGGCCTATAATTACTTTATGAATATAGATGAAGAAAAAATTAAGATGTTAAAGAGTTTTGGAGCTAGCAAATCACAAATCCTATTTAAACTTATATTACCCGCAAATACAGGAAATTTAATAAACTTAACTAAGATTAATATTGGTATGGCTTGGGTAGGTGTTATAGTAGGAGAATTTTTAGTATCAAGATATGGAATAGGATACTTGATAGTTTATGGCAGTCAAGTATTTAAGTTAGATTTAGTAATGATGGGTGTATTCGTGTTAGCTGTTTGTGCATGGGCAATGTATGCTATAGTTAACATTATTGAAAAAATATATAATTCTAGATAAATAAAAAATATTATTTAGTAAATTTTAATCATTCTAGTATTTATAGGATAGTTTTCTAGAAATACTAGAATTGTACAATTAAAAAATTATAACTATATAACTTTAATATGTGAAACTGTAGGAATATTTGTGAGAAACATAAAGCAAATTTACCTACAGTTTTTAGTGTATAAAATCAGTAAAATAAGTTAGATATTTACTGATTTTATTACATAAATCCAATAGTACAATTCATCTTTCCATAATATCTGGAGATGTATCATACAATCTTATTTTTTATTGAGTATATTATAAAGTAATAGAACAATTAAAATACTGATTACCCTATTTTGCAACTTACACAATTGTATATAAAAGATAAAAAATAATTATCATCAAATTCATAATTTTAAGGCTTAATGCATATAATTATATGTCGGTTAAAGGCGCATAAAAATAAAAGGAATTCATAAGTTATATGTTGTATAGATATTGTAGTAGATGTAATATGTAAGAAATTTCAGCACTATTTATATTCTGTACAAAAAGATACTTGAAGGGAGATTGAAAATGGGAATATTAGAAGGAGCTGCAATGATAAGAGAAATTGCAATTAAAATAGCCAAAGAAAAAGGTATTACAGAACAAAAGGCATGGCCTGAAGCTGTAAAAGAGTTTAAAGAAAAATATGAACTTGTGTTATAAATTTTGATTATAAAAAACTGTCTTGATTTTATTAAGACAGTTTTCATATTTTATGATGAAAATTTTATAAAAAGTTTAATGAAATAAGATTTAATTATTAAAAAAACAATTTAAAATTTATTTTATCTTTTATATTTTTAGCTATAAAACAAATTTGTTTTTAATACTGTTTTTGAGGTATAAATCTTATATATTAAAGATAAGATTTGGAGGTATTTAGTTTGGAAAGTAAACTTGAAAATAGATGTTCATGGCAAGAGTATTTTATGAGATTATGTGAGACAGTAGCTGAAAGAGGTACTTGTGACAGAGCTTATGTTGGAGCTATAATTGTTAACTCAGAAAACAGAATCGTATCTACTGGATACAATGGTAGTATATCTGGAGATAATCACTGTAGTGAAGTTGGTCATGAGATGAGAGATGGTCATTGTATTAGAACCATTCATGCCGAACAAAATGCCCTTTACTATTGTGCTAAAGAAGGCATATCAGTTAAAGATTGTTCTATTTATGTAACCCATTTTCCTTGTTTAAATTGTACTAAGGCCATAATTCAATCTGGAATTAAACATATCTACTATAAAACTGGATATAGGATGGATGAATATGCCTTGAGATTATTACAATCAAGCAATGTGTTATATACAAAATTGCAATTTTAATACTTACACATATTATTCTATAATTTTACAAAATATTTTATATTAGATAATTAAAGTATAAAAAGAAACAAAATTTTAAATTGTGCATATATTAAATAGAAGTTAAATTTAATCATAAAGGAGATGTATAATTTGAAAGTAGTAGTAATACCAGGGCACACTTTAACTGGGAAAGGTACAGGAGCTGTAGGATATATAAACGAAAGTAAAGAAACAAGAATAATGAATGACTTAATAGTTAAATGGCTTAAATTAGGAGGGGCTACTGTTTATACAGGAAAAGTTGATGCATCAAATAATCATTTAGCTGACCAATGTGCTATAGCAAATAAACAAGAAGCTGATTTAGCTGTTCAGATTCATTTTAATGCAAATGTTACAACTTCAGCCCCAGAAGGTACAGAAACTATATATAAATCTAATAATGGAAAAGCATATGCAGAAAAGGTAAATGCTAAACTAGCTACAGTATTTAAAAATAGAGGTGCAAAATCTGATGTTAGAGATCTTTATTGGCTTAATCACACTAACGCAACAGCTATACTAATAGAAGTATGCTTTGTAGATAGCAAAGCAGATACAGATTACTATGTTAATAATAAAGATAAAGTTGCTAAGTTAATAGCAGAAGGAATATTAAATAAATCTATATCAAATTCTCAAGGGGGAGATAAAGTGTATGAAAATGTAATAGTTTATAAGGGGGATGCTGATAAAGTTGCTGCTCAAATTTTATACTGGCAATTGAAAGATGCTTTAGTAGTAGAAGCATCTAGCTATAAGCAAGGTTTAGGCAAAAAAGTTTATGTTGTAGGTGGAGAAGCTAATAATCTTGTAAAAGGTGATGTAATAATAAATGGTGCTGATAGATATGAAACTGTAAAATTAGCATTAAGACAAGTAGGTAAGTTATAAAATAGATATTATTTTATAAATATATAATAAAAAGATGTATCTACTTATTATGTTTATTCATCAATAGATACATCTTTATTTATTTGTACTTTATAAAGTATTTTCTGTAAAATTAGTTTAGTAAAGTTTTAAATTCACAGAAATACTAAAGCTTATCGTATTAATATTTTTTATCCGAAAAAATATTTTTAATTATAGTTAATATATCAACTATGACATCCATATTTGATTTAACGCTGTCTTTAGTAACAAGAAAGTCTGCTGTAACTTCAGTAACAGCCTCTGTTACATCTTTCATATTCTCGCCTACTTCTCCAAAACTATCTACAACACTAGGAAGATTATTTAAAGTTGTATTTATATTTTGAGTATTTTCATTTAATACATTTCCAACAGTATTTAAAATCTTATGTAATTTAGCAAGTACAATAATTAAATAAATTAAAGCGATACACCCAAGTATAGCTAATAATACATATATTATACTAATATTAATTGTTATTGTGTTATTCATTGTTATTCCTCAGTGACACTTACTGGTTCAACAATGTCTATTACTTTATCTTCCTCGCTAGAATCTTCAACACGTTTTTTATTATCTATATAATTTCTTATCTTTTGCTTTGATTCAATGAAATTTCCTTTTCTGTCTTCTAATTTCTCAGACATCTTACCTTTTACATCCACTGTTTTCATGTTTATTTTATCCGCAATTTGTTGAGATGCATCTTTTATATCTTCTCTTGTTTCTTTTCCTGATTTAGGTGCTAGTAATACTCCTCCAACTGCACCAGTAACAGCTCCTAATACGACACCAGCCGTTGCAATTTTAGCTTGTTTGGCTTTTTCAGCTCTTTGTTTAGCTTTTCTTTTATCTTCTATTTTTTTTGATAAGCTCATATCCAATCGCTCCTTATTATAATATTTCTAAATATTATAATACATTTTTTTCCATAATGATATAGTTTCTAACTAAATTTTTAAAAACTAATAAAAAGTTCTTTCTAGTATTTATATATATAATAAGAATTCTAAACTACATTCCAAAAATTCTATAATATAAGTATCTGAAAACTCTTTAATATAAGTCTCCTACTCTTTCACTGTATATCAAAAATTTTGATGCAGTTTCTAAATACAATTCTTCATTAGCGTTTAAACATCTTATTTCTTTTGTGCTAAATATCTCCATATTTTTAACCCTTTTAAATAAATTAATTAAAAAAACAATAAGAGAGGAATTAATCCTCTCTTTTAAATTTAATTAGATTTGGCAGGGCGGCGTATCCTGCATCTCTATTAACTACCCTATAAGCAGCGTATTGGGTGCCTTTTCCAACCTCAAATCTAATAAATAAATATTTACATATATATTTATATTATAACTTATTTGATAATATTTTTCAATGCTTTAGGAAAAATTAATAATATTATGTTAACCATCATATTGTAATACTCTTCCACTACTAATTCTACTTTCTAATTTTGCTTCTTTTATGGCGTATAATGAAGAGACATATAGATATCCCTTTTTTGTATCTAGTTCTGTAGCAACTAATATATAATCATCAAGTTTTTTTACAAATTCTACACTTTTACCAGGTTTTTTAGGATGACTTCCTATATACTCAGGAGATTTTAGCACTGTTTTTATAGTTTCTAGTATATCATTAAAAATGTCTTTACTCAATTGACCTCTATGTTTTTTCTTTATATGTTTTATAACACCAGAAGAAGCATAAATTTTACCAGTATATTTAATTCCAGCGAGTTCAGCTAATTCTTCATCTATGATTCCAACAACTTTGTCTGTAGACATATAAAGCACATTCCTTTCTAAGATAATTTATTGCTAAAATTATTAAAATTAAATATCTATATTTAAAGTATAGTTTATTCGAAAAAGAAAAGATAGTATAATATAGTTTTTTCATATCTGACCTTACATAACCTCTTTTTATATGATTTATAAATGGTAACTAAGGCTCTATTTTCAAATTATTTTTGGCTTATATTATATATATATATCATTTTTTACTTGAAAATATATATATTCTGAATTATTATAATAGTAAGAATTGAAATGAAATTAGGCAAGGTTGTTGAAAGATTTTATGATTAGATATGGAGAAAGTGTAGTAGACTTTTGTTTGTACGGAATAATAATGCATGTTTTATTTTAAAGTGTTCTATGATAATATTATTTTTATATATCAAATAAATTACCAACAGGAGGAAATTATGAACGCTCAACAAGAAGTATATAAAAAATTGGATGAACTAAATATATCTTATGAAATTGTAAATCATCCTGCAGTCTATACAATTGATGAAATGGAACAATTAAAAACACTACAAATGGAGTTTGTTGTAAAAAATTTATTCCTTCGTGATTCTAAGGGTAAAGAACACTTTTTAGTTGTCTTAGGTAAGGATAAAAAAGCAGATTTAAAGGATATACGCCAAAAAATTGATAGTAAACCTCTTAGTTTCGCTTCTGAAGAAAGACTTGAAAAATATCTAAAACTTACTAAGGGAGCTGTAACACCTTTTGGTATACTAAATGATACTGATGCTATTATAAAAATTGTATTTGATAAAGATTTATTGAAAATGGATAAAATAGGTATACATCCAAATGACAATACTGCCACTGTATTTTTAAAGTTTGAAGATTTAAAAAGTATTATAGAAAAAAATGGAAATGAAATATACTATGTAGAAGTATAGTTTTATTATTTTACATATAATAAATGATAGATAAAGTGGGTACCTCAAAATAAAAATTTGAGTCATCCACTTTTTTATACAAAAAATAGAAAGGGGGGTTCATAAGAACCCCTAGTATAATTCACACTACTTCCATAGGATGAACTCTGTATTTTCAATGTTTAAATCGCCTTTTGGGACAATTGTGAATCATTTGAACTCAATCACGCAGATGTCTCTTTTATTTTCTATTAAGTCATATCATCCCTAAGCGCATCAATAATATTTTCTCTTTTTATTTTACTAATGGCATACAACATTGTAATGAACACTATAAAGAGAACGACAAACACGCTGATTCCGATACTGGTCCATGGAAGTACAAAATCTATATCATCTTTGACCATTCCTTTATGAATTAGCCAGGAAGAAATTACAGCTATAGGAAGTCCAAAGAGCAGCGACCTCATGCCATAAAAGGCACACTCAAAATTCATCATCTTCTGAAAATCACGTTCAGACATTCCCACAGAGCGAAGCATGGCAAGTTCACGACGGCGTAGCTTGATATTTGTGGAAATTGTGTTGAATACATTGGCTACTGCAATCAGCGAGATCATAATTATAAAAGTATATGCGAACACATTGGCAATAAAGATGTAATTACGGTTTTCGTCCATCATTCCATACATATTGTACAGGTTGTACTCAGCCGTAATCCCTTCCCTCTCGATGATTTTCTCCATTTCTGCAACTGACTGATTGGGATTCTTTGATTTAAAACTCAGGCTTTTAATTCCTTTAGAAATACTTGGAGTCTCAAACGAATCTTTGACCGAATAAGGTGCCAACACCCTGAAGCAGGCTTTCCTCATCTTTGAGTTTCTGACACCTGGTGGAGAATCAGGTGGCACGACTTTTACAAATGAAATGTTTACATTTTGCCTATCGACTGTGTTCGACTTGCTATCAGCTTCAGGAGTAAGTTTAAGATTTATGGAAGAATTTGTGAAGATATCAATAGTATGGTCATCCTCCACCATCATGGAAACGGCAATCATTTTTGCATTTTGCCCAGTGTACTCTTCTGTTGGCAACCCCAGACTTTTGATAATATTCAGATACGTACTGTCATCAAGAAACTGCATATCTACTGGCATATCAACCGTTTCAGATGGCGAATGTGAACCCTCATAGTTCAAGTAATCATCTGTAAGTTCACTTACTTTAACAACACATGAATAGGTCATAAGTTCTTGATACAAGCCTTCATACACACCATTGGTAGTCTTCAGCTTATTGTATAGCTGTAGCATTTTACTGTCATTCATGTCCTGTGTGGAAAAAATGATGTCCTGGTCAGTAACCTCTGATGCCTGATTTGAAACTTGTTTCAAATCAGCTACCAAAGCACTGGTCGATATGAACAGCACTATACTTAAAACAAGCGATAGCACAATACTACGATAGCGTTTCTTGTTTCTTTTAAAATTCTTCAGCGCCAGAGTTCCCTCCAGACCGTAAATACGCTGTGCAAGCTTTGATATCCTTACTGCTTTGGATTCAATTTTCACCTCGTTCGTCTGGCGAATACACTCCATCACTGGTTTGCTGGCAGCCTTTCTAGCTGGAATATAAGCCGATATCAAGATGGTAACCATGCTGACCACTGCCGCAACAACGATTGCTGGGATGGACAACGTCAAGGTCAAAGGTACATTGGTGTAGAGAACATTTGCGAAATTTTTGGAGATAACAGAAATAACAAGTCCAATACTAACTATACCAACCGCAACACCAATTGGTATGCCAACAGCACCAATGCAAAGACCTTCAAATAAAACTGAATTACGTAGCTGCTTTGCTGTAGCTCCAACAGATGAAAGGATTCCAAACTGCTGTGTGCGTTCGTTCAACGACATGTTAAACGAATTATATATCAGAAAAATCGAGCCGAGCATGATTATGGCGACCACAATACCACCAACTGAGTACAAAAGCATATTGAACAAGTTATTGTCGGAAATACCCATGAAACGCAACACATTATCATTTAAAACGTAAGCATGGTCTCCAGTACTGTTTGTATATGAATGAACCTTACGTGGATTTTTCAACGTGACAAACAGGCTAAGGCTGTCAGCCTTGATTTGTGCATCCGCTTTGGTTATCAATGTGTATCCTGGTGCGGAAGATTCCTCAAAGACAGGCCTTTGGCAGGTACCAACAACTGTGTAGCTTCTCTCGCCTTGTGGAACAAGAGTTTCATCTCCAGCAGTATATTGGTCACTCTGACTAAGCTTCTCATTTCCATTCATACGGTTTCCCACAGGCAAAGAAATAGTGTCGCCCACTGCGAATTTGACACCACCATCTGTTGCAACTTTACCCGAAACAAGAATCTCTCCACTGTTTTCAGGTAATCTGCCAGAAATCAAAGTTATAGGCAAAGTATCAAAGGCTTTTTCGCTGAATCCAGCTATAAAAAGATACGGTTTGTTTGGGTTTTTGTTGCCATCAAGCTTTGCATAGCCAATATTTTCAAATGTTGCGGTATTTGCAACTTTATCATTTCCTATCTGTTTCTGTACGAAAGAGGAATTAACATCCAAAAACTCAACATGCCAACCACCATATTTCTCAATCGAACCATTTACCATATAGTTTTGCAGGGAAATGGCAAGTGTAGCGACTGCTGTAATCATAGCAGCAGACAGAACAACTCCGATAACTGTTACAATCGTTCGTGTGCGTCTCTTTTTCATGTTTTGCAGTGCAACTTTGTTGAAAATGTTCATGGATATACCTACCTCCTTTCATCTCGCGTCACTTTGCCATCTGATATGCAGATAATGCGGTCTGCTTGCAGGGCTATATTTTCGTCATGCGTTACAATGATAAGGGTTTGACGATATTTTTTATTGCTTAATTTCAATAGATTGATAATTTCATGTCCATTTCGGCTGTCTAAACTACCTGTGGGTTCATCAGCAAGCATTACCGCTGGGGCATTCATTAAAGCACGTCCTATGGAAACACGCTGTTGCTGACCGCCAGAAAGCTGATTTGGTAAATGCGTTTTGCGGTCTTTTAGCCCAAGTAGGTCCATCAAGTCATTTAAGCGTTCCTCATTGACCTTTCGCTTGTCCATCAGTATAGGTAAAGTGATGTTTTCCACAACATTCAGAGTTGGAATAAGGTTATGAAATTGGTAAATCAGTCCGACTTGTCGCCTACGGAAAATGGCCAGCTTTTCATTGCTTTGGGCATATACATCCTGACCGTCCAAATACACCTTTCCGCTTGTTGGTACGTCCACTCCACCGATGATATGAAGTAATGTGGATTTTCCTGAGCCAGATGAACCAATGATTGCAGTAAACTCCCCCTTTTCTATTGTAAGCGAAACATTATCAAGTGCGGTAACTTTGTTCTCGCCCTTGCCGTAGACCTTGCATAGATTTTCAATTTTTAAGAACTCCATTATGTAAGTCTCCTTTCTTATGGTTTAACCATATAATATAACTTTCAACTTACATCTGTGTGACTTTCAGGTGAGAGATTAGTCACTTTGGGAAACGAATTACAAATATCGCGCCACCTTTTTGGTGATTTTTTGCAGTAATCGTCCCTCCCTGTCGTGTTATAATTATTTTACAGAGTGCCAATCCAATCCCATATCCTGTGGCTTCTGCGTTTTTACCACGATAAAATCTATCAAACAAATAAGGTAAATCTTCTTTTTCAAATCCTGTGCCACTGTCATGGATAGTAATCTCAGTAAATAGCGGATTATCCTCACAAACAATCTCAATCTTCCCATTATCGCCTGCACTTTCCATACAATTTTTGAGGATATTCTGAATTGCTTCTGAAAGCCAACCCGAATCACCCTGAATAATCATTCCTTTAGGCACATCTATTTGTAAAGCAATGTTATGCAGTTCAATTGGAATTAGAAATGGTCGAAGTGAGTTGTATATCAAGTTGTTCACATCTATCTGCTCGCTTTGGAAAACTACAATACCTGCGTCTAAGCGAGATAACTTCAATAGGGAAGTAATCAACCAATCCATCTTTACAAATAATTCCTCTGTTTCCCTCACCAATGCCTTTCGTTGATTTTCATCAGAGCTATTTGATAGCAATGACAGAATAATATTCGCGGATGTAAGAGGTGTGCGGAGTTGGTGGGCTATGTCAGCCAACGAATCAGCAAGATGTTCTTTTTCTTTTTTCAGCGCATCGTTTTGTTCCCGAATACATAGTGTCATTTTTGTTATCTCGCTGTGCAGAATGGAAAGTTCGCCCTCGTCCGATTCACCAATATACAGATGGTCAGCATTATGAAGCACAAGATCAATTTGATTAGAAATCTGTGCAATATTTTTATATCGAGCTTTGGTAAAAGAGAAAAACGCTAAACCAAAGGCAGTAACAGAAATAATAGAAAGGATTCCAGCCACCATATTTATTGTAAATCCAAGCGTTACAGTGGTGACAGCCATTAAAGAGAACAAAATAGCAAACTGCTTAAACTCTCTATTTCGAAGCATAATCGTCCCCCAATCTATACCCTGTCCCACGAACAGTCAGAATTATTTGTGGGCTTGCTGGGTCGCTCTCTATCTTCTCCCTCAAGCGCTTTATGTACACAGTTAATGTATTATCATTGACAAACTCACCCGCCGCGTCCCATAATTCATCAAGGAGCCTGCTCCTCGTGATAATACTTTTGGGGTTATTAATAAACACCAACAACAAGCGGTACTCTAAAGCTGAAAGAAAAACCTCATTGCTGTTTTTTTTCACAACGCCACTTGCCATATCGACATGAAGCCCACAGATTTCAAAAGCCGCTTCTGAACGTCCGTTTTTTCGTAGGGCAGTTCCAATTCGCGCAATCAATTCACGTGGACGAAAAGGTTTTGTTATATAGTCATCTGCGCCTATATTCAGCCCAGTAACAACACTCGCCTCATCGCCTGAAGCTGTCAGAAAGATAACAGGAACATCTTGCATTTCTTTGATTTCTGTGCAAACTGTAAAACCATTTCCGTCAGGTAAGGAAATATCAATTAACGCCAAGTCAAATTTATTACTGGAAAGTATGGCAATAGCTTCACCTCGTGTAGGAGCGTGAGTGACTTCAAATCCTTCTGAGTGCAGCAAAAGCATAAGATTTTTAGCGATTGCTTTATCGTCCTCAACCAAAAATATTCGTTTCATTTGTTTTCACCATCCTTTACTTTACTATTTCTATATCGTCCATCAGCTGAAACAAATCACATATTCTTCATTTTTTTGTTTACTTAATCCGCTCAGCAGAGTAATTTCATATCACTATTATGTATGCAATTTCCCAATTTTTCAAGGGTTCTTTTGTTGTTATATAGCTCACGCGTAACACCTCCATTGCTATATTATATTTCTTTTGATGGAAATACACAAGTTGAGGTCTTGGTAAAACTGCTTTAACAAGCATCTTTACATTTGAAAATAGTTCTCCATAATGAAATCAATTTTCGAAAGTTCTCATTTTGCATTGTTATAGAAAGTAACCATATTCCTGTAAATACAGGTTTGATAAATGCCTTACCTATATTTACAGTGTCAAATGTACATGTTTATAGTGTAATAAAGAGGGTGAAAGCAACAAGTGCTTTCACCCTCTTTGAATATATAGCTTGTGTCACCCAATAGAATCCCATAATCACTTGCAACCAAAATTCCACTATTTTTTATTACTTTTTCCTTGCAGAAACAAGTAACATCATAGGTCTACGTAATTCATCTTTCATTTCAGGAATCGTATTTAATAATTTCCCTTCTGGTTGAGGTTCGATTATTTCTAATATCTCAAATCCAGTTTTAACTAAAGTATTTAGATAAGTAGTTAATGTTTTATGATATTTTATAACTTCTTCCCCTAAAAAATTTGATTTTCGAAGTCCCTCTATAAAATAGTTATCTACTGGCCAGTGTAAATTGTTTCCATCTTTATCACAGTACCATTCTTGAGCTCCATATGCAGTGAATATAGGATGTTCAACTGAAAATACAAAATCTCCTCCGCTTGAAAGACAATTGCTTATATTTTTACATATATCTTCAAATGATTGAATATAATGAAAAGCCAAAGAACTAATTACTACATCAAAGCAATCTTTTGGGAAGTCTATATCTTCAATAGGCATACATATGTATTTTATATTATCAAATTTGGTTTTATTTCTTGCTTCTTTTAACATCTTTTCTGAAATATCAATTCCAATAGCAGACTCTGCACCATTTTCAACTGCATATTGACAGTGCCATCCAAAACCGCACCCTAAATCTAATACTCGTTTCCCCTCAAAATCAGGTAACATTTTTTTTAGAGTATGCCATTCTCCAGCACCTTCAAGACCTTTTTTAGAGCGTTCCATATCACTGTATTTACAAAAAAATTCATCATTATCATATTTATTTTGTTTCATTTAATTTCCTCCATTTTAACTGTACTTGTTTAACTATATTTGCCAAAATATAAAATGCAAATCTTCACTACTTTACACAATAACATTTTTTAAATTTATAAGATTAAATTATTATTTATATGAATTAATTTAATATCTATTATTAATAAATTTTGTGCCTATATAATTTATATAAAAACATTACTGTTTTAATTTTATATCTTAATTTACAAATAATCAATACAATCTATTTAATATAATCGATTACTTGAAAAATTCAAATATAAAAATTATTTTTAAATTATTGTAGAAATAAATTCTATAGGTATATATTTTTGTAACAACTACAACAAATATTTAATATTATATATTATTCGGATGTCTTATGGGAGGTATTTATTATGTTTAAAAAAATAATCGCAATTGCAAGTTCTATTGTTATGAGCACAGTATGCTTAACTGGATGTGATTTTAACTCTAATGATGAAAATGATAAGTCTGCTTCATCTAAAGACTTAGATAAAGTAACTATTGCAGAAGTTACTCATTCTGTTTTTTATGCCCCACAATATGCTGCTATTACAAAAGGATTCTTCGAGGATGAAGGAATAAAGGTTGACCTTATAAATACTCAAGGTGCGGATAAAACTATGGCAGCTTTAATTTCAGGTGAAGCAAATGTAGGCTTAATGGGTCCTGAAGCTTCCATATATGTATATAATCAAAACAAAAACGATTATGCTGTAAACTTTGCACAATTAACTAAAAGAGATGGTAGCTTTTTAGTTGCCAGAGAAAAGATGCCTAATTTCTCCTATGATGATTTAAAAGGAAAAGAAATATTAGGTGGTAGAAAAGGTGGCGTTCCACTAATGACTTTTGAATATGTTCTAAAAGACAAAGGACTTACTATTGGAGAAAATTTAAAAACAGGCAATGTCAACGTAAGAACTGATGTACAATTTGGAGTAATGGCTGGGGCTTTTGCAGGTGGTGAAGGTGACTTTACAACAGCATTTGAACCTACAGCAACTGCCATGGAAAAAGAAGGCAGCGGATATATAGTAACATCTATAGGAAAAGATTCTGGAGAAATACCATTTACAGCTTACTCTACTACTAGATCTTACATGAAAAATAATAAAGATTTAATTCAAAGATTTACAAATGCTGTTTATAGAGGTCAATTATGGGTTCAAAAAGCTCCTAGTAAAGAAATCGCCGAAGCTATGCAACCTTTCTTTGAAGATATATCTCTAGAAGATTTAGTAACAGTTGTAGATAGATATAAGTCAATAGATGCATGGTCTCAAAACCCTGTATTAAAAGAGGAAGGTTTAAATAAACTAATGGATGTTATGAAAGAAGCTAAGGAATTAGACAAAGAAGCCCCTTACAAAGACATAGTAAATACTGAATTTGCAAATAATGCAATAAAAAATATAAAATAAATATGCATCAGTTTTAACTAAAAGCTTACAAAAATTATAAAAAGAGTCTTTTAAAAGACTCTTTTTATAATTGAGATTAAAGTTTATATTAAAAAATAGAAATTAAAGTATCGTAAAGATACCTATATATCTATCCTCTGTATTCTGCTCCAGCATTGATTTTTGTAATTTGAACAGCAACCATTTCCTCATTGCTTCCATTAGTAATTTCATGCCATTCTCCTGTTGGTACAAAAACAGTATCACCTTGTTTTACATCACACTCATGTTCTCCAAGTTTCATTTTCCCTTCTCCTTTTAAGAACACAAATATTTGTTCACCATTAGGATGTCTATGGGCATTAAGAACTTGATTAGGTTTAAAATAATAAACTTCTGAAGTTATATCATTACCAGCAAATACTGGTATTTTTGGTACTGCTGCATCATTATATTGAGCTAAGCTTCCATCTAATAGATTCTTTTTATTTTCATGCATACTATAAATACCTCTTTTCTATATTATAGATTTACTATTATTATTCCAATATAAAAAAATAGTATTCTCCTTATACATAATAGGAATAAAATTCTTTTACTTGTAACTATGACTCCTTAATATAAATTAAATTTTTTAATGTTTTTATTAAACTTACATCTTAACCTTTTAACACAGAAATTATTTCATTACATATATTTAATGATTATCTTGATTTTCTATTCTAATGTTTTTTTCATAGGTTGGTTTACTTTTGATTCTATTTTCAATATATGTTGAATTTGAAATAGAGTTATTCAAAAAGTTTGTAGAGATAAATTCTAATTTTAAATACATTATTGATGAAAATAAACATAAAAACAATACTACAACAGTGCTTCCTTTATATTTTTCACTAAACATATAATAAACACGTTTTTGAATATCTGATTTTTGATGTAAACCAGCTACAAATTTATTTGAATAATTTAATTTTTTTCTCATCATATTTATGATAATTAAAGCATACTCTTTTTTCTCTTCTATATTACAATTTTTTAAAACTCTTTCATCACAATAAAGTTCACAATCTAAATCTATAATCTTATCCATAATATACATAAAAGGATTAAACCAATAAACACATTTTAAAAATAACACTAAATATTTAATATAAAGGTCTTTATTCTTAAAATGTATAAGTTCATGTCTAAATATCCATTCAAGTTCTTTTAATGTATATTCACATGGTGGCAAAAGAACACATGAATCAAAAAATGCAGGTGTTTCAACTTCATAAGTGTATTTAAGTTTTATATCTTTACTTATTTTTAGTTCCTTTAATAAATTTTCATAAAGCTTGATTATATCTTTATCATCTATCTCATAAGATAAATCATTAATTAAATTTTTGAGTTTTATATATTTCAAAATATTGTAAATTAAATATACTATTGCACCAATAATCCAAATAAATATTAAAATGCCACTTTTAGAAATAGAAATATTATTAAAGTTTTCTAAGTTTATCTTTTTAATACTATCTTGATATTTCAATGTATTAAATGTAAAAGTATAATATGTAAATGGTAGCAAGAGTTTAATAACTACAATAAACCAGATATAATAATTAAATCTTTTACTAAATCTTTTAAATACACTTATTCTAAATACTAATAAAAGAATTAGGAATAAATTACTTACTAAAACCGTTCTAAAAATATCACTTAGAATCAAACTCATAGACTCTTCTCTCCTATTATATCTATTCTTCAATATGTTTATTTAACAATTTTTAAAAATCAGTTCAATATTAGTATTTTGTATTTAATTTTATGTATAAAGTAATTATAATTGTCATTAGTAAAATTTACCAGTATTATTTTGTTACTTATACTTACCAATAAACTTATTTAATTCTCTCCTTACCAAATCAGGTTTATCACGAAGCTATTTAGGCTAATTAAAATTTATTATATTAAATATAATTTATACTTAAAACTATATTATTAAAAAAAGGCATAAACTATATTATTTTATGCCTTTTTTTAATAATATAGTTTTTTCAATGCTTGTATAAACATAAATCGTTTATTTGTCAGTGAAATGTCAGTAATTTTTTTGTTTTTTTTATTATTTTTTCATCTTTTTAGGATTCTCATAAACATTATATTTGTATTTATATTTTTAAAATTTATAGAAATCAAGTATATTAATTTACCACTCTAAATAGTTTTTACATTAAATTATTTAAACTTTATATTTTTTGTTTTAGCTATACCATATTTCTACCACAAAGAATTTATCGAATTTTATTTTCATTCAAATCCTTTTCAAATTAAAGACTCGTTGTATCGCATAAATTTCCATTAAAAATATTTGCGTTTCTATTTTTTATTTTAGCAAACTTTTCTTTTATTTTTTTAATTAAATTCATAAATTTCATTTTTATAAATTTCAGCCAAAATTTATCTCTCCGCATTTTGGATTTTAAATGCACTCTATAAAACCACGCGATGTTTTATACATATTTCATACAAACTTCCTTAAAATCTATTTAAATGTGTAATTTGATGTTTAAGCTACAAGCGAATCTAAAAAGTTAACTATATTTATATTATGTAAACTAAATTGATTTTTGAAAGCTTCATTTATATTTTTAAATAATTAAGATAAACTTGAAATTATTTTCATAGTGATTTATCTTAATATTATGAATATTTACCAATAGTACTTTAAAGAAAAAAGGGAAGCATTACAATCTATTTAGATTAGTGCTTCTCTTTTCACTTCTTTTCTTCTTTGTTGAGTTAATAATACTTTCGCAGTTATAGTTATGAATAGGCATACTATTATTCTCATAAATTAATCCATCCTAAAAGAAAAATAAATCTTCAAACTTTTTATCTAATGCAATGCATAAAATCAATGCAAGTTTAGCAGTAGGATTGAATTGTCCTGTTTCTATTGAACTAATAGTATTACGTGATACTCCAACCATTTTTGCTAATGCTGATTGAGATAATTTTGCTTCTGACCTTGCTTCTTTCAAACTATTTTTTAATATCAATTCTTCTTTTTCCATATCACTTCTACCTATAACGTATAAATGAATTTAAAAATACATAGTGCAAAAATAATTAAAGCCCCTATACTTATCAGCAAATATTTTTTCTCATTTATCTTTCTGTAAACAACAAAATAAGCAACTGATACATAGCCAGTTAATACAGCTAAAATATCATAGAATGGTGTTACTTTTTCAAGACCTCTCATGTCAGATACAACTACTTTGACTGCGAAAACAACACCACAAATAATCGCTAAAGCAATTGAACCAATTGCAGTAGCTTTTTGACTTACTGTGTTTTCAAATTCTTCGTTTTTTTCCAATTTTGCCTTGTTTAAAACAGCTTCTTTATTCATATCAATTCCCCTTTCTTAAAATACTTGTGTAATGTAATAGATAAAACTACTCAATGTTATAATAGAAGAGAGAAGGATAATAAAGCCACTCTTTTTATTTAATGCCTTAAAACTCCCATAATAGTTCCCAGTTAACCAGCCCCATAATATAGTTAATAATAAGGATAAATCAGTTGTTCTTAATTTTATAAGATTTAAGATAATGAGCGGTACTATTATACCTACAAATAATAAAGTTCCATATCGTTGACCTTTATTTAATACGAATAAATATCCCTCATCTGATTTTTCTTGTCTACTTCTTTCTAAAATTTCTTCTTTATTCATCTATATTCTCCTTTTATTGCCAAGTTTACTTGTCAATTATAATATAACACTACCAAGTTTACTTGTCAATAACTTTTGCAAAGTTTTATTGTCAAATTAAAAGTATGCAAATCTTATATAGAAATGCACGCTTTTATGATTTACCTTACTATCTTCCAGTTATCGCCTTTCTTCAAGGTCAATTCATACTGTGAAATCTGCATTGGATTTTTACATAAAAAATACTAGATATAAATTTATGATTTATATCTAGTATTTTTATTTGTCACATATCACTTTCACCTATCAAAAACAATTGTTTTCCATATTGCAAAAAATTCTCTTGTATAATATGTTGGAACAAATGAAAGCTTTGACTTACTAGCGTAAAAAGAAATATTTTTATATTCATTTCTAGATGCTAGTATTTTACTCCTAAGAACATGAAAATCAGTTGTTACAATTTTTACTTTTATATTTTTTATTCTTTTTCTACTATGCTCTTCTATCTTTAGCTTTGAATATTTAAAGTTTTCATAAGTATTTGTAGATTTATATTCTTCTATTATTCTATTGCTATCTATACCATTTCTAACAAGATAATCTTTCATAGCTTTTGCCTCAGTTATATTTTCTCCATTACCCTTACCACCTGATACTACTACATAGCATTCACTATTAACTTTTAAATATTTTAAAGCAGTGTTTAATCTTCCCTTCAATGTAGTACTTGGTGTAGTCTTTTTTACAGAAGCTCCTAAAATCAAAAGATAATCACTTTTTGTCTCAAAACTATTTTTAGGATAAAAGATTATTAAGCTTTCAGTAATCATGAATACTATTAAGAAAACACTAATTAGTATTTTTAGCACTTTATAAAAAACCTTCTTTTCTTTAATTTTCTTTTTTAAGATTCGATAAACAATTAATAGTATTCCTATAACTAAGAAAAATCCACTAAATGAAATACCACCAAAAACTATTTTAAGATAAAAATAGTAAATTATAAATATTAAACCCAATATTAAATTAATCATATTTCTATAATCCTTTTTATTTGTTTTTGTTTTTATATAAAGAAATATCTATGCACTCTATAAGACAGTTATATTCTCCATCTATCCAATTAATCCAACTTGCAATTGATACATTTTGTCCAAATATATTTGTCTCTGTTTTAAATTTTGAATCTCTATTTTCTTTTAATCCATTAATCGGGCAGTTATTACAAGGAATATTAGATTTTAATAATGATTTATAACATTTATCTCCTATTTTTATTTCTAAGTCTAAATTTGAGACCTTATTATTAATAAAAATAAGGTCATAAGTATTCGGATTTACTATATATATATAATTATCAATAGAATCAAGAACTTCTTTTAGTGATAGATTAGAATCTTCATATTCAATTTCACCTTTTAGACTTTCTTCTTTCACACTACCATTACTTATATCGGTTTCAAGTTTATTTTCACATATACAATCATTATAAAGTGAATACTTATCTTTTCCTTTATTCTTTGCATAATAAAGTGCCATGTCTGCTTTTTTATAAAGTTCTTCAAATACAGCTCCATGTTCTGGTACGAATGAAATTCCAACTGTACCTGATATCTTATACGTTTTTTTATTTCCAGTATAAGAATTTCTAAATATATTACATATTTTTTCTGCTTTACTTTTAGCATTTTCAAAAGATTGAATATTCTTTAAGAATACTATAAATTCATCACCACCAATACGCCCCACTATATCATTATTTCTAAATATAGGCTTTAGTTGTTTAGAAACTTCATACAAAACTTTATCTCCAAAAACATGTCCTAAATTATCATTTATTGATTTAAAATTATCTATATCAATAATTAAAAAGGCATGAATTCCTGAATTTGATTCTTCTGAATTTAGAAAATCATTAATAAGATTTTCTGTAGTACCCTTATTATATAATCCTGTTAAAGTATCTCTTTCAGCTTTTAATTTTAATTTAATTTCTTCATTTTTCTGTTCGTCGATATCTTTAATATAAGCAAGTGCTTTTATATCATTCGTAATAGAGTCTTTTATTAAATGCATTGTACAAAGTACCCAAATCATTTTATCATCTTGATTCATTCTTCTATATTCCAACTTTATTTCACTTATATTATTTTTATAGGCTTCTAATAAATGTCTACATAAAAATGTATTTAAAAAGACTTCTTTATCATCTTTATAAATAACAGTCTCTGATATAGATTTTACCATTTCAGAGTAGTCATTGCTTGGTTTAATTCCAAATTGTCGATACCAATTTTCATTACCCCTTATAAAAATATCCTTTGATACATTTATTTCATAGGTTATTATTGCTTCTGATAATATAGCGGAATGATATTTGTATGCTTGATTATATCTTATTTCTGCTTCTTTTTGTTCACTTATATCTTCTTGTATCCCAATAGCTCTTATAGGTTTACCATCTTCATCAAAAATAGTAGTTAATGTAATTTTGTTCCATATGTAGCCTTCATCTGGAACTCTTATTTTAACAACACAACTTGCAGTTTTTTCTCCACTTATTATCTTCTCATACATTTTTATAAAATCTTCACTAAAGTCTTTATAAATAATTCCTGCTTCAACTAAGGAATAAGGAACATTTTCATTTATTTTATCAATATTATAATTTTCCATACTCTTATTAGTATTTACAAGAGATTTTGTATTTATATCATACTCAAATATAATATTTGATGTTTGATTTAATGCAATTCTAAATCTTTCTTCATTAATTCTAAGTTTTTGTTCTGCATTTTTTAAATCAGTTATATCAGTTAAAATCCAAATTCCTTTTTTGCTATCATCACTATCAGTAATAAGCCTTCCTTTTAAAGAAACCCATATCATCTTGCCATCACATTTCTTTATTCTATATTCACCTACAGCGATATTTCCAATAATCAACTGATGTCTTAAATTTTCAAGAATCTTTTTTCTATCATCATAAAAAACAAGATTACATGATTTATATTGGAGTTCATCTTCTAACTGTTTACGTGTATATCCAATCATTGATAGATAACCAGAGTTAGCATATTGTATAGTAAAATCTTCATCAAATTCTGTTATAAGTATTCCGCCTAATATATTTTCTGATACCATTTCAAGTTCTAAATTCTTTTGTTCCATTTCTTTTTCTAATTGTTTTGTTTTGGTAATATCTACTGTAACACAATAAAGATATTTTTTACCATCAGGTTCTACTATAAGTTCCCCCTTATCAGATATCCAGACTATATCACCACTTTTAGTTATAACTCTGTATTCCAATTCAATAGTTTTATTTTTATAAAGTTGTTCAGAGATTTCTTTTTTTACTCTTTCAACATCATCTTTGTGTATTATTTTATAAAAACTATTATTAAATTGCATTTTTATTTCTTCTCTTGTGTAACCAAACAAATCAACAAATCCATCACTTAAAAATTCAAACTCAAATTTTTCATCAACAGTACATTTTTGAACTCCTCCAGGAATGCTATTTGTAATAGATGATATTTCCTTATTGGCTTTTAGAATATGCTTTTGTGATTTATTATTTTTATAGAAGATATATATTATTAGTGCAATAAATAATAAGAACACCTTACAAATTAAAGAAAATGCTAATTGATTTATTTTATCAATATTTTTTCTTACAGTATATTGTGGTATTACTGAGAGAACATACCAGTCATTTACACCTATTGGTGTGTATGTTGCATAACGTTCTTTACCTTTGTATTTATATGAAATAAATCCATTCTTTTTATGTTTTGTATCTTCATATACTTTTTTATAGCTATAACCAGCATCAAAAGAAGCTTCCTTGAATATATCGTATATATTACTACTTGCTCCAACTATAGCATTTGTATGTGAAGATTTCAAAACAAATTGTCCGCTAGATTCAAATATATCTATATATCCTTCACTGTTGAAACTTGTTATGTCAATGAATTCAGCTAATTTATCATTATAGTATGAACCATATAAAACACCAATCACTTTATTTTCTTTGTATACAGGTGTAGCTATAACAAAAGTATCTTTTCCATCAATAGGAGATTTTACTACTTCAGATATGTTACTGTCTCCACTAATAGCTTTCTTAAAATATTGGTAATTTGATATATCAACAACTTTCCCATCGCTAGTACGACTTATTCCATTAGGAGAAGCAATTGATATTCTTTGAAAATCAGATTCTTTTGATATTTTAGCTAATAACGGGATTATCTCAGGATTATCTATAGTATCAAAATATGAAACCATATTCGCTATACTCTTAACAAATGATAATGAACTGTCTAGCTTTATTTTTATAGCATTAGAACTTTGTAAAGATATTTCTTTTAAACTAACTTTATTGTTTTCTTCTTCTTGAACATTAGTTTTAAATGCAAAATCAGAAAAAGAAATTATTGTGAATAAAAATATTAATATAATACTCATTACGCTTTTCAACGATTTTGCTCTTATCACTTACTTACCACCTCCAAATTAAAATTTATTGACCTATATTTTATAGACTAATTTCTCAAACTCTTTAACTGGTAATGGTTTTGAAAAATAATAACCCTGAATAATGTCACAATTTGCTTCCCTTAACATTTCCACCTGACTTTTTGTTTCAATTCCTTCAGCAACGACTCTTATTCCCAATTGTTTAATAAGCGAAACTATACTTTTTATAACAATTTGGCTTTTATCAATATTCTTATCATCAATAAAAAATCCTCTATCTAATTTGATTACATTTAAAGGTATATTTTTAAGCATATTTACAGAAGAATATCCTGACCCAAAATCATCCATTGAAATTATAAATCCAATATCTTGAAGTCTTCTACTTACATCAAATAGAGTGTCCGTATCACCAAACATACTAGATTCAGTAATTTCAATTTCTATTAAACTATATGGTATTTTATATTTATCACATATATTAACTATTTTTGTGATAAAATCTTTTTTTAAAAAGTCAACTCTTGAAAAGTTCACAGATATAGGTAAAGGTAAAATACCTTTGTCAAATAAAGTTCTAATTTCTTTGCAAGCTTGTTCTAGTATGTACATATCAATTTTTGTAATAAAACCATTCTTTTCAAATATAGGAATAAAATCACTTGGATATATAAATTCTTTTTCTGTGTATTGCCATCTAACCAGTGCCTCGCTTCCACAAAATTTATCTGATTTAATATTGTATTTTGGTTGTAAGTACATTATAAATTGATTATTTTCAAGTGCATATTCCATTTCTTTCTCTATTTTATCTTCAAGTAATAACTTATCCCTTAACTCATCGTTAAAAAAAGCAAAATTTATATCTCTATTGTTTTTTATTGATAATTTCGCAAGTGAAGCTCTATCACTATATGCACTTATAGATAAGTTCTTATCCTTAATTTCATAGATTCCAAAAGACAAATTTACAAAGTCATTACTAATAATGAATTTTTTAATAGTATTTATTATATCTTCTTTTGTATTATATTTTAATAAGATATTAAAATTATCAGAACTAACACGAGCAAAAGTCTCATTATCATGAGTCATATTATTTAATGTATCTGCAATATCTTTTAAAATTGAGTTGCCTTTTTTATGGCCATATATATCATTAATTGCTTTGAATTTATCAATATCAAATGTTACCATTGCATGTTTATCATTTTGTGATGCTTTCTTTAGTAAATTTATAGCATCTGATTCAAATTTTCGCCAATTTGAATAACCAGTTACAAGATCTGTATATGCTATTTTTTCTATAGTCTTTTGACTCTTTGCTTTTGAATATAATATGTACAGTATAACACCTAAAAACAAAAATGAAAGTATAATCCATCCAATAATTGTAATCATCATTAAATTGTTTAGCTTTTTAGATACAACTATCTTTGGAATGATTGATATTATAAACCAGTCATTTATTCCTAAAGAAGTATATGCCATATAAATTTCTTTTCCTGATTCTTTAGCCTCTACTACTCCTTTATCCGATATTTTCATATTTTTAAAAGTAAATGTTTTTTTAAAATTAACTTGTGAAAGATTTGTAATATTTGAATTTGAATTTTTGTGATAAGATGGTATAATTATTTCACCATTGCTATCACATATAAGTGAAAAACTTTCACCATTAAAAGTTGAAATAGACAAAAACTCAGATACAAACTCAACATCATAATCAGCTGCAATAACAGCAACAATTTTACCATTATTGTATAATGGGACTGCATATGTTTTCGTCAATTTTCCAGTATCTTTATCTATTAAAGGCTTTGATATATTAGCTGTACCTTTAATGGCCAACTTAAAATAATCCCTATCTGAAAAATCTGTTCCAAAAATACCTTTAGCATAGCCTTTGCCATTAGGTAAAATCATACCAATGTTATTATAGTTACTATTTTTATTATATGATTCCAAGATTTTTAAAGTTTTTTCTAAATTAAAATTATCTTCTATTTCTAAAAACTTAGAAATACTTTCTAATTCATTTAAATTACTTTTCAACTTACTATTAATTGCAATCTTACTCTCTTCACTAATTTCTGATAAATAATTCTTTGTCTCATATTCTAATACATTATCCATATTACTTATATAAAAAAACGCAAATACACTAAAAAAGAATAGTACCATAAATGCTATTAATATACTTTTTAATATTTGCCTACTATATTTCAAGTAGCTACACCTCACCCTCTCCACTAGTTATATTTAGTTGATTCACTTTATTTTACTATTAAAAACTCTTTTTTACAATTGAGTTTTATAAATTGTTAATAAAGAACATATTAAATAAGTATTATTTATAGGATAATAAAATTAAGGGTATAAATACAGCAATAGCATATTTAATTACATTAGTAACAATAAAACTAATATGATTAAATATGTTATTGTTTATATTTATACCCACTTACATGTAATTTTAAATTTATATAATTTAAATAAGAGTCTATTTTTCTAAATACTCTCTTCTGACTGAAGATGTTTTAAAATATTCAACAAGTTTATTTTTATCATTATTAAAGATAGCCTCTTTTATTAAATTCACTTCCATCTCAAAATTTTCTATAGATTTTAATAAATTATCTCTATTTCCTAAAAAAAGTTCACTCCATAGGTCTTCATTCATATTTGCAATACGAGTTAAATCCCTATAGCTATCTCCAATAAATTTGCCTGTATCTCTACCTTCTTCATCACTATTTATAAGAGCAACTGCCATTACATGAGGTAATTGAGATGTAAAAGCTATCATTTCATCATGTTTTTGTGCAGTTAATTTTTTTACTCTTTTAAATCCTATCTCTAAAATTAAATTCTCAACAAACTCCAAGTTTTTTATATTATTTCTGCCAGTTGGAGTAATTATATAATTTGCTTCTTTAAATACCTCATCACTCGCAAAATCAATTCCCTTTTTTTCTCTACCTGCCATTGGATGACCAAATATAAAATCTATATCATCTGGAATAATTTTTAAGACATCATTTATAAGAACTTCTTTTATTCCTGTGGTATCAGTAATTATAGTTCCTCTTTTAAAATACTCTTTATTATTTTCTAAAAAATTTACAATTAATCTAGGATATATAGATAATATAATCAAATCAGCTTGTTTGAAAAATTCCTTCCCTGTAGTACATCCTTTTTTGATGATTTCTAACTCTTCTGCTTTTTTCAGAGTTTCAGAATCTATATCTACTCCAAACACATCTTCATATCCAGCTTTTTTAAATGCCTTAGCAAAAGAACCTCCTATAACTCCTAATCCTACAACAACAATATTCATTATTCTTATTTCCCCCTAGATTATTTTTTCATTAAATTCAAATTTAAAATTTTTATTAATTGCATTTTTGATATTATATACAGCATCATTTAATGATTTATCATTTAAAATTTCTATATCCGCAGCATTTTTATAAAGATTTATTCTTTCATTATAAAGATTGTATAATTTCTCTTTTCCATCTTGTAATAAGGGTCTTGAATTAATATTTATATCTTCTAAAATTTTTTCTATAGGTCTATTAATAAAAAGTATTATTCCTGCTTCTTTGAGTATTTCTATATTAATATCTTTTTTTATTACACCACCACCAGTAGAGACTACTGTTTTATCGCTAGTAGAAAGTTCTCTACATGCTTGAGTTTCATAATTTCTAAAAACCTCTTCTCCCTCTAAAAATAATTCTGCTATACTTTTTTGAGATATTTTGTTTATATAATCATCCATATCACAAAAACTACAATTATATTCCTGTGCTAAAAGTTTTCCAATTGTAGTTTTTCCACTGCCTGGCATACCTATTAATATTACTTTTTCTTTGTTTATCATAATAAATCCCCCTATAAAAAGTTTAATTTTATTTCTTCATATATAATATTTAAAACACCATTATCTATTTTAGTATTCTGCCATATTTCTTGAGATTTTATTGCTTGCCCAACCAACATATATAATCCATTACACGTTTTTTTACCTAGATTCTGACCAATTTCTAGAAAAGAAGTTTTTTTAGGATTGTAAATCAAATCTACTAATATATCAAAATTTTGTATAATAGATTTTGAGACAGGTGATAATCCTATATTAGGGTACATTCCTACTGGAGTTGCATTTAATATTATATCTCCTTTTATATTCTTAAGCTCTTCATAATCTATTAATATAGCTGAATTATTTGATAGCTTTTTATTATCTTTTTTTCTACTTGAAACATAAATTTTATCTATTCCAGAATCAAGAAGGTATGTTATAGCTGCTTTAGATGCACCTCCAGTACCTAATATAACAGCTGTCTTTCCTTGAATATCAATATTAGCTATTTTGAACATAATATCAAGTCCAAAATAATCTGTATTATAGCCATATAATTTATTCTCTTTAAGTAAAATTGTGTTAACTGCTCCTATACGCTTTGCTTCTGGAGATATAAAATCTAAAAACTCCATGACTCTTTCTTTATATGGGACAGTAACATTTACACCTTTGATTCTCAATAATTTTATAGCATCATCCAACATTGGTATATTTTCTTTTGAAATCTCAAAGTTCTTATAAGCACCTTCAATATTCAATATTTCAAATAACCTCTTATGAATTTGAGGTGAAACGCTATGAGATAGCTTCTCACCTATTAGACCAAAAAAATTCATCTTTCCACCTCCAATCATTCTGTTTAAAGAAAAAATTACATTTATCTATTCAATTTTATTTCTATATACACCGATAAATTTGAAGTATGCTGTATTACATTTTATCATGTCTAACAAACTACATACTTTTGAATCATATATAGAACATTCAAAATCTATATAAAAGAAATATCTCCAAGAAGCATTTTTCATTGGTCTTGATTCTATTTTTGTCATATTTATATTGTTTTCAGCAAAGTATCCAAGTATTTTATAAAGCTTTCCAGCTTCATGCTCAACAGAAAATACAATACTCATCTTATTTGACTCTTCTTCAATGTGTATCTCATTACTAATTACCACAAATCTAGTATAATTATCTGTTATATCATTTATACAAGGACTTATTATTTCTAATCCATAAATCGTTGCGGCTTTTTTACTAGCAATTGCTGCCTTTGTTTTATCTTGAAGCCTTTTAACAAGTTCAGCACTAGTTGCTGTATTATTAAAAGGTATCAATTTCCATTGACTATTTTGTTTTAAAAATTCACTACTCTGACCTATTCCTTGTGGATGTGAATATATTTCTTTAATATCTTCAAGGTTTGTGCCCTTTATTCCAATTAAATTTTGATTTATTTTTATACACTCTTCCCCAACTATATAGAATCCATATTTTCCTAAAAGGTCGTAAGTTTCAGAAATTGCTCCTGTAGAGGAGTTTTCTATAGGTATTATTCCATAATTTATGTCTTTATTTTGAAGTGCTATAAAGACATCTTCAAATTCTTTAAATTGTTTTTTTGTGATTTGAGTGTTAAAAAATTTTGTTAGTGCTTCTTCTGTGAATGAACCTGATATACCAGGAAATCCTACTAGGAGATTTTTTTTATTAAGTTCACTTTTTAATGACTTATATTTATATAGATTTAACAAATCAAAATTTTCATTTGATGAATTTGAACTGTTTTCATTTTTTTCCTCTACATCATTATCTATTAATCTTTTTTGCAAATTTCTACTAACTTCCATTACTGAATTGAAAAATTGTACAGTCTCTTGTGAATATTTTTTATCTTCTAGATTATCTACTGCTTTACTCAATACTTTTTCTTCTCTATCTTTTTGAAGTATAGTAGTATTATTTTTCATTTTATATCTAGCAATTTCGAGAACTATATTCATCCTTTTTTCAAATAGTTGAACAAGTTCCTTATCTATATCATCAATTTTATTTCTATATCTCGTTAAATCCTCCATTATTATCGTCCTTTCATCAAATCAAAAATTCCAATAGCTGTTACTGCTTCTATTACAGGTACAGCTCTTTGAACTATACAAGGGTCGTGTCTACCTTTAATACCTAAAACATCATCTTTTTTATCTTTTATATTAACAGTATTTTGTTGTTTACTAATTGATGGAGTTGGCTTAATTGCTACTTTAAAAATTATTGGCATTCCAGTTGTAATCCCTCCAACAATCCCACCATTATTATTAGTTTTACTTTTTACTGTATCTCTATCATAGTACATTTCATCATTACTTTGAGAACCATACATGTCTGTAATATCAAATCCTAATCCAAATTCTACACCTTTTATAGATGGAACAGAAAATAGTAAATGTGATAGAGTAGATTCAACAGAATCAAAAAACGGATTTCCAACACCTACATTAACACCTACCACTGCACATTCAATTATACCACCAACTGAATCTCCCTGATTTTTTGCATCTAGAATAGTATTTTTTATAGCTTCTTCTTTTGATAAATCAAGCAAAGGTAATTCTAAATTTTGTAAATTTAATAATTCTTGTCTTGAGATGTCTATATAATTAAAACCCTTATCCTCTATATTCTTGATTTTTTTTATGTGGGCTCCTATCTCTATACCTTCTTGTGATAAAATTTGTTTACATATAGAACCACAAAATACTAATGGAGCAGTTATTCTTCCTGAGAAATGTCCTCCTCCTCTATAGTCATTAAACCCAGAATATTTTATATGACCTGTATAGTCTGCATGACCTGGTCTCATCAAGTTTTTAACTTCTCCATAATCTTTTGAGCGAGTATCACTATTTCTTATAATTGCACATAATGGAGTTCCTGTAGTTTTTCCATCAAAATATCCACTTAAAATTTCTGGTATATCACTTTCATTTCTTGAAGTTGATATAGAATTTTTTCCTGGTGCTCTTCTCTTCATTTCTTTATCAATTTTATCAAAGTCTAACTCAATGCCAGCTGGAAGACCATCTATATTTATACCTATAGCATTTCCATGAGATTCTCCAAAGATGGATATTTTTAAATTATTTCCCCATATTCCACTCATCAATTCTTCCTCCTAACATCTCAAAATCTTTAAAAAAATGTGGATAAGACTTTGATACACACTCAAAATCTTTCAATATGATTGGTTTATCACATCTACAGGAAGCAATTGCAAGTGTCATGGCAATCCTGTGGTCTTTGTGACTCCATACCTCTACGCCTCCATTTAATTTGCTTACTCCCTCAATTATCAAACTATCCTCTTTTTCTTCTATATTTGCCCCAAGCTTACTTAACTCAACATTTATTGCATGAAGTCTATCACACTCCTTAATTCTAAGTCTTCCAGCATTGATTATAGTCGTCTTCCCTATACTTAAAGCTGCTACCACAGATAAAACGGGTATTATATCTGGGCATTGAGATGCATCTATCAAAGTACTATTTAGACAATTTGTTATTCCTTTGATTTTGTTGTCTTCTCTTAAAATTTCCACACCCATCCTTGATAAAATCTCAATAACTTCACTATCTCCTTGAAGAGAATTTTCTTTAAGGTCAAGTATGTTAATATCTTCTCCAATAGCATCTGCTGATAAATAAAATGCACCTTGAGAATAATCTCCTTCAACTTTATAATCTATAGCTTTATAAGTTTGATTTCCTTTTATGATAAATTCTTTATAATTATTGTTTACAATTTCTACCCCAAAATCTTTCATAGTTGAAATAGTTAAATCTAAATACCCTTTAGATTCCAGTTCAGTGGTAATTATTATCTTTGAGTCACTATCTAATGTAGGTAATATAAATAATAATCCTGTTATAAATTGAGAACTTATATTTCCTTTTACTCTAAATTCGTCTGGTTTAAGTTTTCCTGATACGATTAAATCCAGTTTATTTTCTTTGTAGTTGTATTCTATGCCTTGTCTGTCAAATATCTCATAATAAGTATTAAGTGGTCTTTTTCCAAGATTACCTCTTCCTATAAATCTTTTTACTCCATCAAAGGCTAAAGATATAGGTACCAGAAACCTTAAAGTAGAACCTGATTCATTACAATCTATAGTCAATTTAGGTTGATTCAATTGATTCTCTTTATTTAAGATTGCTTCTTTAGAGTAGATTCCTGTAATTTCTAAAATGTCTTCTTTTTTTTCTATGGTTGCTCCTAATGATATCATTGCTCTTATAGTAGCTATGATATCATCAGAAAAATCTATATTAGAAATTCTACTTTTTCCATCACTTAAAGCAGCACAAATAACTGCTCTATGTGCCATACTTTTTGATGGAGGAATTTTCACATCTCCTGATAATTTGCTTGGATATATTTTTAAGCTTCCCATCATTTTACCTCCTGAAAAAATTTAGAAGTAGTATCATATATAATACTTTCTCCAATATCCTTTAAAAGTATTATTTTTAGTGTATCACCTAGATTTTTTTTATCAAGAGATATAGTATCTATTATAGATTTATTATCTCCTAATTCAACATCATAAGGTAAATCATAATTTATTAAAATTGATTTTATAAGCTCTGATGTACCTTGTTTTGTAATCCCTTTTTTTTCACTCTCTAATGTTATCTTATACATGCCTACACCAACAGCTTCTCCATGAGTATAACCTGTAAAGTTATAGTGTTTCTCAATAGCATGACCTAGTGTGTGTCCAAAATTTAAAAGCATCCTATCTCCTAAATCTCTCTCATCAGCTTCAACTACAGTTTTTTTGATAAGGCAACATTTGTGTATAATGTATTCTATATGTTGCATCACTTCTTCCCTATTTTTTAAGTTTTCAAGCTTATTAAAGAAAGTTTTATCTTTTATACATCCATACTTTATAACCTCTGCCATTCCATCTCTATAAAATTTTTCTGGAAGAGATGATAATACATCTGGGTCAATAAATACTGCTTTCGGCTGATAAAAACTCCCTACTAAGTTTTTTCCCCTTTCAAGGTCAACTCCAACTTTTCCACCTACAGAACTGTCCACTTGAGCTAATAGAGATGTTGGAATTTGAATAAAATTTACACCTCTTAAAAAAGTTGCTGCCGTAAATCCTCCTAAATCTCCAATTACCCCACCTCCCAATGTGATAATCAAATCTTTTCTAGTTAACTTAAAGTCAAGTAAACTTTCATATATTTTAGGTAGAGTATTAAATGACTTTGTCTCTTCACCAGCTTCTAATATTATAGCTTTAGTTTCAAATCCAGATTCAATCAAATTATTTTTAACTTCATATAAATATAATTTTGCTACATTTTCATCTGTAACAATAAAAATCTTATTTCCAGAATATATTTTTTTAATTTCTTTACCTATATTTTTTAATATACTTTTTTTTATAAATATATTGTAACTATTCTCTTTTAGATTAACTAATAATTTTTCTTCCACGTTTAACCATCCTTCTATAGATTATATTTCTCTTCCAACTGCTGATGCGATAGTTTTTAGTTCATTTATTAATCCTTCATACTCATCTGGTTTAATTGATTGTTTACCATCACAAAGTGCATGAGCTGGGTCATTATGAACCTCTATTATTAAACCATCTGCTCCAACCGCAATTGCTGCTTTAGATAGAGAGTCAACCATCCATGATTTTCCTGCTGCATGACTTGGGTCAACTATAACTGGTAAATGGCTAAGTTTTTTTACAGCTAAGATTGCACTTAAATCCAAAGTATTTCTAGTGTATGTTTCAAAAGTTCTTATACCTCTTTCACAAAGAACCACACTTTCGTTTCCTCCAGCCATTATATATTCAGCTGACATTAGCCACTCTTCAATTGTAGCAGATAATCCTCTTTTTAAAAGTATTGTTTTATTTGTTTTTCCTAATTCTTTCAATAAATCGAAGTTTTGCATGTTTCTTGCTCCAACTTGAATTACATCTACATTTTCTTCAAATACATCTATATCTTGTGTTGACATTATTTCTGTAACTATAGGAAGACCTGTTTTTTCTTTTGCTTTTTTTAATAAATCTAATCCATCATATCTTAATCCTTGGAAAGCGTATGGAGATGTTCTTGGCTTGAATGCTCCTCCTCTTAAAAATCCTGCTCCTGATTTTTTTACATCTTCAGCTATAGAAACTATTTGTTCCTCTGTTTCAACAGAACAAGGACCAGCTATCATAGTAAGTTTTTTTGACCCAATTTCCATACCATCTACATTTATAATTGAAGGTTCTGGATGAAATTTTCTATTTGCTTTTTTAAAAGGTTCTACTACATGCATAACTTTTTCAACCACCTTATTTGCTTCTATTCTTTTGGCATCTATTTTACTAGTATCTCCAACTAACCCCAAAACAGTTAATTCTTTTCCATCTATAGGATTCACTTCTACACCTTCTTTACAAATAGCTTCTATTAATTTCTTAACTTCTCTCTTATCTGCTCCTACTTTTAATACCACTATCATCTTTACTACCCCCTAATGTTATATTTTTATACTTGAGTTTAAAATAAAAAAGAGAACTCATTAATGAGTTCTCTAAAATAATCTATTAAGCATCAAATCTTACATGACCATATAAAATAATCATTTTTATAAAATTGACCTATGCCCAAGGTTATTAAAATCAAGGCCTCACCAGAAAGGAATTACATGTATTTTTGTAAAATAAATAGCCAGCGCTAAAATAAAAGCCCCAGAACATAAAATAAAAAAAGCTATAAAGTTTTGCCACTAGTTCTTTTAAAATCCCTTTCATAGTATTATCCTCCATTTTTATAATTTATTAATCTTCTTGTTTAATAATTATAGCAAAGAAAATATAATTGTCAATATTTTCTATAAATATTTTCAATTTAAAATATTTTTTTATTTTCTTAATACACTTTTTCTTTTAATATATTTTTCTAAAATCGTTTAAAAAGCATCTTATTTTTACAATAATTTTTTTATTTTAAATATTATAATTCCAACAAAAACTATGCCTAACATCAAAAGTAATGTTGCTGGATATCCATAAAGCCAGTTTAGTTCTGGCATATACCTAAAGTTCATTCCATATATTCCCGTTATAATTGTAAGTGGTGCAGAGATAGCCGTAAGTAAGGTCAATTTTGTAATTAAGTGATTCGTTTTTTCACCTACTCTAGAAGAATAAATATCTAGGAGTTTATCTGCTAGCTCACGTGTTGATAGTGCAAAATTATATAATTTATCAATACCAAAATCTATCCCTTGAAAATTTTCAAGATTATATTTTTTTACATTCGAGTATTTTAAATATCGTATATTTTCTTTAACTATTCTATCTCCAATATATAAAAGTGGTCTGGTGTTTTTAACTATAGTTCTAGTCAATCCTCTTACATCACTTATTCTAGAAACATGATTTTTATGAATATTGTCCATCATCTCATCTTCTATTTCAAGAATTAATTCTTCAACTTTTTCTAAAGATTCAAAACCATTTTTTATAACTTCTCTAAAAATTAAATAATTTATCTTAAAAAGGTTTATGACAGGATTTTTTTCAAGTTGAGAGTTTTTTAAAATAAGATTCTTTACAAATTCAAATAGAAAATGCTCTTCATTTACAACAACTAATATAAAATTATCTGATAAATACATATTTACTTCTTCTATAACAGCTTCTCCATTTCTCAATTCAAAAGTATTTAGGCTCAAAAAATCATAATTATCAAATAAATCAAGCTTTGTTATTTCATCAAATTTAAGACAATCATTAAATGTTATTTCATCTATATCCAAAGTTTCCTTGAGTAATTTTAAATTTTTTGGAGCACTTAATATAAGATATGAATTTTCTGGTATATAAAATTTTGTTCTAAAATCTTTTGCAATCTCTCTTGTATTTAAATTCAATATATACATAAATCTACTCCTAAACCTCAATTTACATTTTTAAAATTATATATATTTATTACTGTAATTATTTTTCACTATTTCAGTAATTATTATTTAATATTTATTTATATTAAATTTATTAGAAAATAAATATTAAATCTTTTATTTTTTAACTTAGACTTTTCTTACAAATTATACCATACTTTTATTTTAAAATGTGTTTAATATTATCAATGTTAAAAAAGTACTAAAAAATGAAATGCATATACTTAAATTAATAATAGCATACACACTTCATTTTAACTTAATCTAAATTATACAATTTTAGCATCCATTTTGCCTATTCATCATTTAGTCTATATCCAACACCAACTTCTGTAATTATATACCTAGGGTCAGCAGGTTGCTTCTCTATTTTTCGTCTTAATGTTGCCATAAAAACCCTTAAAGACTTAGTTTCATTGCCTATAATACTACCCCATATTTCTTTTATTATAAAATTATGAGTAAGTACTTTTCCATGATGCTTTGCAAGTAATGAAAGAATATTATATTCAATTGGTGTCAAATGTACTTCATTATTGTCAACAATAACTTTTCTTTTATCAAAATCAATAAATAATTCACCTACTTCAAACGTAGACCTAATCTCTTCTTTTTGTTGTAATTCTACTTGTGAGTGTCTAAACGCTACTCTGACCCTAGCTAATAACTCTACTATAGAAAATGGTTTTGTTAAGTAATCATCTGCACCTGCATCAAACACTTCTACCTTTTCTCTGTCTTGTTCTCTCGCTGAAACTACAATTATTGGTATATTTGAAAACTGCCTAATAGCTTTTATTACCTCTATTCCATCCATATCTTCTAACCCTAAATCTAATAGAACGACATCTGGAGAATATGATACAGCAATTGATATTCCTTCTTTACCAGTTATAGCCTCTTTAACATCATAATCTTGAGTTGCAAGTGCAGTAGATATAAATTTTCTTATTGTTTTATCATCCTCTACTAACAATATAAGTTTTTTACTCATTTCTTCCTCCAAAACTAAATTTCAAAATTTCATACTATTCATTTTCTTTTGGCAAACTAAATTTAAAAGTTGAACCTTTATCTTTATTGTTTACTACTAAAATTTCACCTTTATGAGCTTGAATTATAGATTTACAAATTGATAATCCAAGTCCAACACCTTTTCTAGAATCCTTAGTACCTTCTTCTCCAGTAAAAAATCGATCAAATATATGCTCTTTCAATTCTTTTGATATTCCAGGACCATTGTCAGACACTTCAAACCAAACATAATCTTCTTTTTCATATACAATTATATTTATCTTACAATCCTCTTTTGAATATTTTAAAGCATTATCTATTAGATTAATTAAAACCTGTTCTATTAATTTGGCATCCATAGGAACAAATAATATTTGCTCTGGTATATTAATATCTATAATTGCATTTTCAATTCTTTTTTTTATATTTTGCAATGACTCTGATATAATTTCCTCAACAAGTTCAGAACGTTTTTTGACTTCTAACTTTCCTTCATCTATCTTAGTCATGCTAAGCAAATTTTCAACAAGTCTTATTAACCACTGAGTATCTTCATATACACCACTAAGTAATTCGTCTATTATATCCTGACCTATAGTATCATTATTTTTTATAATTGTACTAACTGCTCCAGATATTCCTGCTAATGGTGTTCTGAGGTCATGTGAAACTGCTCTTAAAAGATTGCTTCTAAGCCTCTCTCTTTCTATCTCAAGATTAGTGTTTTCTTTTGCTTCTGATAGAATTTCTCTATCAAGAGCTATTGCCATTTGAGCAGTTATTGTTTCAATTAAACTTATATCTTCTGTATCTAATTTTGAATCAACACATGATATACCAATGACTCCCAAAGTTGAATTCATACCTATAATTGGTATATAATATCCTTTTGAACCAGGAAGTGTATCTGTATCACTACCTGCTACTGTTGAATTAGACAATACCCAACTTGCAACAGCCTTTTCATCTTCTATATCTAAATCATTTTTGTCCTTATTAGCAGTATTTTTTTTATAGAACTTTGATTTCTTATCCTTATCCACATTTAAATAACAAACTATATCTCTACTTAGACTAAGACATAAAAGTTCTATACCCTTATTTACTATATCATCTTTATTCGACAATCTTAAAAATCCCTTAATGATTTGATATATCATTTTTGTATTTTCTTCTCTTTTAGCAGCTGTATCTGCTTCATGTTGTATCTTGGATGTAAGAGTACTAGTTATTATACCAACTATTGAGAATACAACTAATGTTACTATATAATTTGAATCAGCTATTGACAGTGTATATAAAGGTGCTGTAAAAAAATAATTTAACAGTACTATATTAAATACAGAACTTATTATACCTGTACTATATCCTTTAGTCCACATAGAAACCAAAACTACACCTAACATATATATTAGTAATATATTTTCTCTTATAAATCCCATACTTTGTACTATATATGCCAAAATGCTTATCACTGAAGTAATAATTATAAGTTTTATAAAATCAGTTTTACTAATTTTAAATTTTGATTTTATTGATGAGTTATCTTTTTTAGGTCTATATTTAACCTCTGAAGCAAATTTATAAGGGATTATATGTATATCTATATAATCAACTTCATCTATTAATTTGTCAACTATATCTTTTTTCAGTTTTTTACTCAATTTTTTAGTATTTGAATGATTTCTGCCTATTACAATTTTTGTTACATTTCTTATCTTGGCAATTCTAAGTATCTGTTCTATTACATTTTCACCATGTAAAACAATTATCTCAGCACCCAACTTCTTAGCTAGTTTTAAATTGTTTTGTAATTGTTTTTGCTCCTCAAAAGGCAATTTTGCTGTATTTGGAGTTTCAACATATAAAGCTATCCACTTAGCAAACGTACTATCTGCTATCCTAGATGCAGTTCTAATAACCTTGGCTGAAGATGGAGATGGGCTTATACATGCAAGAAGTGTATCTGATGTAGGTATTACTGTTACATCACCCTTTGATAATCTAGTCATTTGAACTTCTTTATTTACTCTTTCGGCTGTTTTTCTAAGTGCAATTTCCCTAAGTGCAACTAGATTGTCTTTTATAAAAAAATTATCTTTTGCTCTAATTGCCTGTTCCTTTTTATATATTTTACCTTCATTAAATCTTTCAAGAAGTACGTCAGGTTCAACATCTATAAGCTCTAATTGTGTACTTGTATCTAAAAATTTATCTGGTATAGTTTCTTTGACTGATACATTTGTAATTATCTCCACAATATCATTTAAACTTTCTAGATGTTGTACATTTACAGTAGTATATACATTTATACCTGCTAGTAATAATTCTTCTATATCCTGCCATCTTTTAGTATGCCTTAACCCAGTGACATTAGAGTGAGCAAACTCATCAACTAATATAACTTCTGGCTTTCTTGCTAATGCTGCATCTAAATCAAACTCTTTTAATTTTATAGATTTATATTCTATTTCTTTTACAGGAAGAGTCTCTAATCCGTCAAGTAATGCTAATGTTTCTGGTCTAGTATGTGGTTCAATATATCCAACAACTACATCAACCCCTACTTTTTTTAAATTTTGTGCAGATTCCAACATAGAATAAGTTTTACCTACACCTGCTGCATACCCAAAAAATATTTTTAACTGACCTCTATTTAGTTTTTTTTCTTCATTCTTTATTTTTTTTAATAGAATATCAGGATTTGGTCTGTCCATCAAACAACCTCCTTGTACATTTCATTACTATTATAATATCAATTCTAGTATAAAAATGTAGTTAAGATGTATTTTTAATGATTAAGATTATGTAAAGATACAAGTATGTAGTTTAATTGTAAAATAAAAATGCCTATTATTTAGGCATTTTTATTTTTTACACAGTCATTTTTATCGATTCTCTTGTTTTGATTTATATAGATATTTATTTATATTTTATTGAAAATACATTAACATTTTTAAATATACAAATATATCTTTAAATAAAACTATTACTACAATCTTTATTTCAACATGGTTACTTTAAATTCAGTATTTCCATGAACTCATCACCTGTAATTGTCTCTTTTTCTAATAAATATTCAGCAAGTTCATGTAGCTTATCAATATTATTCTCTAAAATCTCAATTGCTTTTTTATGACAAGTCTTTACTATTCTAAATACTTCTTCATCAATTTTAGCTGCAGTATCTGAAGAACAAGCAAGAGAAGAGTCTCCTCCTAGGTACTGATTACTTACTGTTTCAAGAGCAACCATATCAAATTCCTCACTCATACCAAGACGAGTAACCATAGCTCTTGCAATCTTAGTAGCTTGCTCTATATCATTTGATGCACCTGATGTACAAGTATCAAAAATAACTTCTTCAGCAGCACGACCACCTGTAAAAGTAGTTATTTTATCAATGGCTTCCTCTTTGGACATAAGTACACTTTCATCTTCTGCAACTTGCATAGTATAACCCAATGCACCTGAAGTCCTAGGTATTATTGTAATTTTATGGACAGGTGCAGAATGTTTCTGCATTGCAGCAACAAGTGCATGACCTATTTCATGGTAAGCTATGATTTTCTTTTCTTTATCAGAAATCACAGCTCCTTTACGTTGATATCCTGCAATTACAGTCTCAACAGATTCCTCAAAATCTTGTTGTTCTACTACATCTCTGCCAGACTTAACTGCTAAAAGTGCTGCTTCATTTACAATATTTGCAAGTTCTGCTCCAGATGCACCTGATGTAGACCTAGCAATTGCATTATAATCTATATTTGAGTCTACATTTACATTTTTAGCATGTACCTTTAGGATAGCTTCTCGTCCTCCAAGGTCTGGAAGTTCAACTGGTATACGTCTATCAAATCGTCCTGGGCGAAGTAATGCTTTATCAAGACTATCAGGTCTATTCGTTGCAGCTAGTATTACTACACCTATTCCACCATCAAATCCATCCATTTCACTTAATAATTGATTTAAAGTTTGTTCACGTTCATCATTTCCGCCTATTCCACTTCCATTATCACGCTTTTTACCTATAGTATCAATTTCATCTATAAACACTATACATGGAGCTTTTTCTTTAGCTTGTTTAAATAAATCACGTATTCTAGATGCTCCCATACCTACAAACATCTCAACAAATTCAGAACCAGATATTGAGAAAAATGGTACATCTGCTTCGCCTGCTACAGCTTTTGCAAGTAGTGTTTTTCCTGTTCCTGGAGGCCCTACTAAAAGTGCACCTTTTGGCATTTGTGCTCCTATTTTTTTGTATTTTTCTGGATTGTGTAAGAAATCTACTATCTCACTTAGAGCTTCTTTTGCCTCATCTTGACCAGCTACATCATTAAATCTTTTTCCACTTTGAGCAGATACATACATTTTGGCATTGCTCTTTCCAAATTGCATACTATTGCCACCCATTCGTTTTTGCATTGATTTCATCATTAAATTACCAAATAGCATAAGAATACCTATAGGTACTATCCATGTAAGTAAAATACTCAAAAGAGGTGAATTTTCTTTAGGAATAATCTTAGTAAATTCTACTTTTGCATCTTTTAATCTATCAACTAGTTCTGGGTCATCCATTCTACCAGTTATGTATATATTTTTATCCTTACTACTAGATGGGCTTATTGCAATTTTATTACTTTCTATTTCAACAGATTTAACCTTTCCTGAATCTAACATTGTAAGAAATTTTCCATAATCAATCTCAATCATTTTTTTATCCATTAGACTTGGAAATATTAAAGCATTTAAAAACATTACTACTATTATTATTATTGTATAATAATAGAGTATTGACCTCTTTTGTGGTTTGTGTTCATCCATAATTTTGTTCTCCTTTAAATTAATTTTATGTTATTTGCAATCAATATGAGTTAAAAGCTTATTTAATTTTTCTAAGCCCTCTATTATATCTTCCATATCTTGCAATTTTTCACTAGTCATATTTTCAAAATAGTCATCAAAAATACTACTTGAAATATTTTCTTGTATATCCAGCGATTTTTCTGTAACTTTAACTTTTACAATTCGTTGGTCTTCTTTATCTCTTATACGATTTAAAAATCCATTTTTTTCGAGTCTTTGACATATTACTGACACATTGCTATTTGTCATATTCAAATTTTTACCTAAATCACTTATTTTTTTCTCTCCATGTTCACATAGTTCTGATAAAATCAAAGCTTGTACTGCTGTAATCCCAAGTGGTTGATAGAACTGACTTAATGAAGTTGTAAATTTGATATTTATATCTCTAGTTAATTCTAGCAGTGCTTTTTTAAAACTTATCTCATCCATATAAATTCTCCCTGTAAAAATACTTTATTTTACTAATATTTTTAACTTTAAATTCAAAAATATTTTATAAATAATCCTTAACACTATAAATATTTAATGTATTAAATATTATAGTATTAAGGATTTATTGTCAATAACAATATTGTAACTTCAGTTATAATATAAATAGTTTATCTTATCTTATTGAAATTTTTGAATAAGATATTTTTAATAAAAAATCGATGTATTTATTTTACACCGATTCCTCTCATTTTAATCTTATTCAAAAATAAAAATCTAAAGTTATTTACTATTACAATAAATTTAATCTTCTGTTAACATATTATATACAAAATCAAAACTTCCTTTATGTGCTCCCAAGGTCGTTTCCATAATACAAACAAATGCCTTTGCTTTTTGCAGTATTTCATCATTATCCCAATCAAACATGCCTTTATCAAATATACACTCAGAAGAAACAAGTAAAAACTCTATTGTCTCTTTTGGATATTTTGTATTGAATACACCTTCTCTTATACCTTGTTCTACTACCTCTGTTAATATAGGTGTAAAATTTAAAATAGTTTTGACTATTGTCTTTTGATGCATCTCAGCATTGTTGGGTTGTTGAAATTGGTTAATCACTTTTTCTTTACTTCCTCCAACTTTAGGTCTTTGAGATATTAATATCTGAAAGAACTTTTCAATAACTGGAATATCTGGATTTGAAGCAATTTCTTTCAACATCATTATATCATTATCTATAATTCTAGTTATAATTTCATCCATTACCTCTTCTTTAGATTTAAAATAGTAATAAAATGTTCCTTTTGCAATTCCAATCTCATTTAAAATATCATTTACAGTAGTTTTTGTATAACCTTTAGTACAAAAAAGCATTTCAGCTGTATCAAGTATTTCATTTTTACGTTCTTCAGGGTCTTTTATAATTCTCATATACTTTCTCCTTTCAATAGACCAACAGTCGGTTTAGTTTTATTATATAAAACTACTTTTATAATGTCAATTTTATAAAATAAAAATAAGGTATAAAGAAGTATGATAATTACTTTTATACCTTATAGATTCTCATATTTTTTAGTTGCGTTTTATATTATTAGATAGTTTTTTATCCAATTTCTAAACAAAAGTTCTGAATGCTTTTTCCATTTAACAGTTGGTTCTTTTGAAGGATCATCATTTATATAATAATTTTTAGGTATTGAGATTTTATCACCTCTATCTACATCTCTTTTATATTCTTTATCTAAAGTGTATTTATCATACTCACTGTGACCCATTACAAATACATCTCTTGAATTTGTAATTATATAAGGACCAGCTTCTTTAGAATGGCTTACAATGCTCAATTCATCATTATTTTTCAAAGTTTCAATATTTACAGTAGTGTGTCTTGAATGTGGAGCAAAAAACTCTTTTTCAAATCCATCTACTATCTTACTATTTTTATCCACTTCATGCTTAAATACTCCAAAACATTTTTGACTTAATGGAAGTTTTTTTACATTGTAGTATTTGTAAAGACCTGCTTGAGCTGCCCAACATATATATAATGTCGATTTAGCCTTTCTTTTAGAATAATCCATAATATCTTTTAGTTCATCCCAATAATCAACTTCTTCAAACTCCATTTGTTCAACTGGAGCTCCTGTTATTATAAAACCATCAAAAGATTCTTTTTTTGCTTCATCAAATGTTTTATAAAAATTCTTAACATATTCATTACAACTTCTTTTACTCTCTCTTGTTGAGATTTTAATAAATTCTACAGATACATTAAAACCTGTCTTGTCTATTCTTCTAAGTAAATCTAGCTCTGTATCTATTTTTATTGGCATTAGATTTAATATAGCTATTTTAGTATCTATATTTTCTTTGTATTCTAAATCTTTATTAAAGTCTTCTTTACAAATTACATCTATTCCTTCATCTAATAATTTATTAATAACAGGTAGTCCCTTTGGTAGTATTAAAGCCATATCTTTTCACTTCTCTTTCTCTTATACTATTAGAAATTTAAAGCTTGATTTAAATCAGCTATTAAATCCTCTACATTTTCTATTCCAACAGATAATCTTATTAGGGAAGGTAATACTCCAGACGCAATTAATTGTTCTTCTGTTAATTGTCTGTGAGTAGTTGAAGCTGGATGTATAACACAAGTTCTTACATCTGATACATGAGTTACTAATGCTGCTATTTGTAGTTTTTCCACAAATTTTTTAGCATTTTCAAGTCCTCCTTTTACTCCAAATGATAAAACTCCACTACATCCTTTTGATAGATATTTCTTGGCATTTCCATAATACTTATTATTTTCAAGCCCTGGATAGTTAATCCAATCTACATTTTTATGTTTTTCTAAAAACTCAGCTATCTTAAGTGCATTTTCACTATGTCTCTCCATTCTAAGATGTAGTGTTTCAATATTTAAATTAGTAAGATATGCGTTAAATGGACTCAGGCAATTTCCATAGTCTCTAAGTAATTGAACTCTTGTTTTAGTAGCATATGCAGCATTGCCAAACTTCTCAGTATAACTTATTCCATGATATGTTGGGTCTGGCTCAACTAATTCTGGAAATTTCCCATTGTCCCAGTTAAAATTTCCACCATCTACTATAATTCCACCAACACTTGAAGCATGGCCATCTAAGTATTTTGTAGTAGAATGAGTGACTATGTTTGCTCCATATTTTAGCGGATTACAAAGTACTGGTGATGCTAATGAGTTATCAACTATAAATGGAACATTAATTCTTTTAGCTACATTTGCTATTTTTTCAAAATCTATAACTTCAAGAGTTGGATTTGCAAGTGTTTCTGCAAATACAACTTTAGTATTTTCATTTGCAAGTTCTACTATTTCATCTTCGCTTGCATCTAAATCAAATGATATTAAATCTATTCCAAATTTTTTAAGACTAGGCCCTAATAAATTAAATGTTCCTCCATATACTTTTGAAGAACAAAGTATACTATCTCCAGATTTACATATATTTAAAACTGCTAACATATTTGCAGATTGACCTGATGATACAGCAACAGATGATACTCCTCCCTCTAACAAACTTATCTTTTCTTCAAAAGCTTGAACTGTAGGATTACTTATTCTGGAATACATATGACCATCAGCTTTTAAATCAAATAAGTCAGCAAGTTGGTCTATACTACTATATTTAAAAGTTGTACTTTGATATAAAGGTAAAACTCTTGGTTCTCCATTTCCTGGCTTATAATTTCCTTGCACACATATTGTTTCTTTGTTATACATTTTTGTATCCCCCTTAGATTTTAATTAAGAAAATTAAACTATTTGTCAGATGAGATTTAAAATAAATAAAGCCTGAGTATATAACTCAGGCTCTGTATAAGCTTAATTATACTCATCTCTCAGCTTTCGCCGCAGGATTTAGCACCAATGTATATAAATATACTGGTTGCCGGGTTTCATAGGGCCAGTCCCTCCACCTCTCTGGATAAGATTTATTTAATTTTTCTATGTTTTATATCTTATATTTTTTTCCTAATTTTGTCAACTATTTTTCATATAATTTTCTTTTAAGAACTTTTCCAACCTCTACTTGCACTACAGACATTATAGCTAAAATCACTGTTACAAGCCACTGTGAGCTATTTAAAACAGTTAAATTAAATGCATCTCTAAAATTAGGGACAAATAATATAACTGCCATAAGCAAAGCAGAAGTTAAAAATGAGATTAAAAGAAATGGGTTTTTAGCACTATTTCTAGTAAACATAGAATCTGTATTTGAACGCTGGCTAAATGCACGCAACATTTGTGAAAATGCTAATACACAGAATGCCATTGTTTGACCTACAGTATGGTTTCCTATATTAAGACCAATTTTATATGCTAAAATGGTCATTATTGCTACAAATATCCCCTGAGTAATAACTCTTTGTACAAGGTTTTTTTCAAACAAACTTTCTGATTTAACAGGCTGATGCTTCATTATATTTCTACTTGGTGGGTCAACTCCAAGAGCAAGAGCTGGAAGAGTTGCTGTTGCAAGGTTTACCCATAGAATATGCACAGCAAGAAGTGGAGTATCCCAGTTTAACAATATTGCAACAAATAGTGTAAGTATCTCTGCTATATTTCCAACAAGCAAGAATTGTATAACCTTTTGTATATTTCTATATACACGTCTACCTTCTTTTATTGCATATGCAATTGTGGTAAAACTATCATCCATTAAAATCATATCTGAAGAATCTTTTGCCACATCTGTACCACTTATACCCATAGCTATACCAATATCAGCAGACTTTAATGCAGGGGAGTCATTTACCCCATCTCCAGTCATTGCTGGTACTTCTCCAATTCTTTTTAGAGACTGTATAATTCTAAGTTTATCAAATGGTGATACACGAGCAAATACTGTCACATTTTTAACAGCTTTATCAAGTTCATCATCACTTAAATTATCAAGTTCATCACCAGATATAACAGTATTTCCTTCATTCCAAATTCCAAGTTCATGAGCTATTGTTGTGGCAGTGACTTTATGGTCACCTGTTATCATTATGGTTCTTATGCCCGCTTCTTTACAAGTTTTTACTGCATCAGTTACCTCGGTTCTTGGTGGGTCAATCATACCAACCATACCAATAAATGTCAAATCATATTCTATGTTTTCACTATCTTCCTTTGGTATCGATAGAATTTCACGCTTAGCAAAACCAAGTACACGTAATGCATCTTTAGACATAGTAAGACATAATTCGTGTATGTTTTTTTTGTCCATCTCTGTAATGTTTCTTTCACCTTTTGATGTTAATATTTTGGTACATAAATGGAGAAGTTCATCCACTGCACCTTTAGTATATGCTGTGATTTTTCCATCTATATCATGAACAGTTGTCATACATTTTCTGTCAGAATCAAAAGGTTGCTCAAATACACGTGGATATTTCTCTTCAAGAGCTTCTTGATCTATTCCAAATTTATTAGCCATAAAAATCAATGAACCTTCTGTTGGATCACCTAATATTTCATCTTTTTTATCTGGATTTATACATGCATCGTTACAAAGTGCACCAGCATAAACAAGCTCTTTATATACTAGTGGATGTTTCTCAGACGCAGTATCTATTGATGTTACTTTTCCAGATTCAAAATCGCCATTTACAGAAATATGTGTAACAGTCATTTTATTTAAGGTTAATGTACCAGTTTTATCACAACATATTACTGTAGCTCCTCCTAATGTTTCAACTGCTGGCAACTTTCTAATCAAAGCGTTTCTTTTAGCCATACGTTGCACACCTAGAGCCATTACAATGGTTGCTGTTGCAGGTAATCCCTCTGGAATGATTGATATAGCAAGTGAAATTGCAATCATAAACATTGGTAAGAGAGGTCTCTGATAAAATGCACCTATTGCAAATATAATAACGCATACAATAATACCTATAACACTTAATGTTTTTCCAACAGTATTAAGTTTACGTTTTATAGGAGTATCAAAATCATTTTGTGAATCTAAAAGATGTGCTATATTACCTACTTCTGTGTCCATCCCAGTTGCAACTACAACACCTACACCTCTACCATATGTGACAATTGAAGACGTATAGGCCATATTACTACGGTCTCCTAATACACATTCTTCAGGTAAAATGCCATCTGAATCTTTTTCTGATGGGACAGACTCTCCTGTTAAAGAAGCTTCTTGAATTTTTAAACTAGATGTATCTATTAAACGAATGTCTGCTGGAATCATCGCTCCATCTTCTAAAAAAACAATATCTCCTATTACAAGATTACTTGCTTGAATAACATTTTCTTCACCATCACGTATAACACGTGCTGTAGGTGAATTCATATTTTTTAGTGCTTCCAATGATGATTCTGCTTTTTTTTCTTGAACAATACCAATAACTGCATTTACTGTTACAATTATTAGAATTACAAAAGCTTCTGTAAATTCTCCAAATGCTAAAGATAATACTGATGCACCTATTAATATCAATACCATAGCATCTGTAACTTGGGTCCAAAGCATTTGTAAAACTGTTCTAGGTGGTCTTTTTCTCAGTTCATTTAAACCATACTCTTTAATCCTGTTTTCCGCCTCGGTATCGGTGAGCCCCTCCTCTGATGAGTCTAAACTCTCTAATACTTCATGTGTTGCCATCGAATGCCAAGGCATCTGTTTGTGATTTTCCATTTTGGAAGATCACTCCTTTCTTTTTTTGATTTAAGAATAATTATATTTTAAAATCCAATTCAATTCAATACTCAGTAATTATATTTTACCTAAATTTAACAATTCAATTTAAAGTCTATATAAAAATATCTACTCTTTTACAAACACATACTCCTTATTATTAGATAAATCTTCTCGATATTTATACCCTTCTAAGTTAAACTTTTTTAAGTCGTTAATATCTTCTATTTTATTTTTAACAATATATTTTACCATCATTCCTCTAGCTTTCTTTGCTTGTGTAGATTCGACTTTTAACATATTATTTTTATTTATTTTAAAATTACATGTTACATATGTATGATTGTCATCAATAAATTTTTCCACAGTTTTGCTGTATTCACTTGATGCAAGATTGACAATAGCTGTATTTTCTTTGTTTAATTCGTTATATATACTGTCTCCCCAATATTCATATAAATTTTTAAATTCTCTTATCTGTAACTTTGTCTGCATTTCTAATCTGTATTCATATATACTATCATAGGGTTTTACGACCCCATACAATCCACTTATGATTCTAATACAACTATTTGCAAATTCCTCATCTTGCTTTGTAAAATTCTCTGCTTCTATATTTTTATATTGTATTCCAGCATAAGTTAAGATTGCAGGAGTACCTAAACTGTCAAATTTAAAATTATCAAATCTACTCTTGTTTAATATAGCTAATTTTTCGTTGATTTTCATTTTACTTTTGAAATCCTCTACACTAAAGGTTTTTATATTCTTTGATATTTCTTTTGCTTTATCTATGAAACAGGGCAAGCTTAAATCTCTATCAAATTCTTGTACATTCTTCATATTTTTAGCTGGTGATAACATTATAATCATAAATTTCTACTACTCCTATTTTTCCAAATATTCAAGAATCTCTTGTGCATTTGTATCTGGTTTTGCTTTTTCAAAAACTTTTTCAATAATTCCACTTTCATCTACAATATAAGTTGCACGAACAACTCCTAAAGCAGTTTTCCCATACATTTTTTTCTCTTTCCACACATCAAAAGCCTTAATAGTAGTTAAATCTGGGTCAGAAAGTAAAATAAAAGGAAGCTCATGCTTTTCTGCAAATTTTTGATGTGATTTAATACTATCTTTACTTATCCCAATAACTGGTATATCATTATTTTTAAATCCTTCATATGCGTTCCTAAATGCACATGCCTGACGTGTGCATCCTGGTGTATTATCTTTAGGATAAAAATATATTACCACTTTTTTCCCCTTAAAATCAGACATACTGACTTTATTTCCATCTTTATCTTCTAATGTAAATTCTGGTGCTTTTGTACCTATACTTAACATAAATATCTCTCCTTTTGTTTTTAATCAATAATTTATACTATATTTATATTACTACCCTATATTTCTGTATATAAATAAAATATTTTACTTTTTATATAGAAATTTTCATGAATATGTAAATCTTATATACTGAAAATTTCAAGCTTTATTTGATTAGAACATTTAAACTGGAATTTATGTTAAGTAATAAAAATAAATAGGCAGGATTTAATTTATGTATTAAATCCTGCCTATTTATTTTTATTCTTCTAATACTCTAATCTATATAAATTTAAATTCTTCTACATCAAACAGACCTAAATCAGTAAGTCTTATTTTTGGAATAACAGGAAGAGCCATAAATGAAAGTGTAATAAAAGGGTCTACATACTTTGGAACTCCCATTTTTCTTGCTATTTTTAACATATTATCAGTTGTTTCTTGCACTTCATCAGCTGGAAGAGTACTAATTAATCCAGCTACTTTAAGACTTAAGTGAGCAAGTACTTTTCCATTTGATACAATTACATAGCCACCCTGTATATCTCTCAAGTAATTTACTGCAACTATAATATCATCATCATTATCTCCTGCAACTATGATATTATGTGAATCATGAGCTACAGTAGTTGCTATTGCTCCATTTTTTATACCAAACCCTTTTAATGGTGCAACTGATATGTTTCCAGTCATTCTATGTCTCTCAACAACACAAAGCTTTGAATATTCTTCATTTGGATTGAAATATCCATTTTTGTTTGGTATAGATTCAAATAATTTATTTGTCAGAATTTGATATGGTACAATTTCCATTACATAATTTTTTTCATTTGACTTTAATTGTATTTTTTCTCTATCAACGTCTTTAAATTTGACTGTATTGAGTAAATCTTTATCCTTAATTTCATAATTATAATCAGAAAAAATTCCCTCATCTATCAATTTACCATCTTTATAAACACTACCTACCTCCATGTTTTCTAAATTGTTTAAAACAACAATATCCGCTTTATATCCAGCACCTATTGCTCCAATTCTATTTAGACCATATGCTCTTGCTGAATTGTAAGTTGCAATTTTAATAGCTTTAATTGGCTCCATACCCAAATCGATTGCACACTTTATATTCCATCTTATATGACCTTGTTTTTCTATATCATCCAAATGTTTATCATCTGTACAAAACATAAATTCTTCAATTGGTAAGTTGTGTTTCAATAATCCCTTTATTATGGCTTCTAAGTTTTTTGCTGCACTTCCTTCTCTTATAAAAATTTTTAAACCTGCTCTTAATTTTTCATACACTTCATTAAAAGTTATACATTCATGGTCATTTTTTATTCCTGCACATACATATGCTTGAAGTGACTTCCCACTTATATTTGGTGCATGTCCATCTGCAATTTTATCTTTAAAAGCCTCTAATTTATCTAAAATTTCCTCTTCCGCAGATATGACATCATTAAAACACATTACCTCTCCTAATCCTAAGATTCTAGGATTATTTATGTAAGCATCCATATCTTTTGCACTAAAATTTCCTATTCCATTAGTTTCAAATCTTGTTGCAGGGACAGATGATGGTAGCATAATATATACATTTAAGGGTATTTCTTTTGTTGATTCTAGTAAAAAGTCTATTGCACTTGCTCCTTTTACATTGACTAGTTCATGAGGGTCAGCTATAACAGTTGTTGTACCTGACTTTAGTAATTTTTTTGATAATTCAATTGGCATTACCATTGTAGATTCAATATGCATATGTGCATCAATAAAACCAGGTGATAAGTATTTACCACTACAATCAATCTCTATTTTACCACTATATTCGCCGATTCCAACAATTGTATCATCTACTATTGCTACATCTCCTACTAGTAATTCTTCTGTGAATACATTTATAATTGTTCCATTTTTAAGTACAATATCAGCTTTATCTCTTCCACTTGCAACATCACACTTTTTTTTCAAATTGCTCATTTTTACAACTCCTCTTAAATTTTTTATATCAATATACTTGTTGTATCATATATTATAGTTTGATTTATTAATATATATTATATATGAGTTTCAATAAAAAGTATTGATTGAAATTTATTCCATAGCTTATTAAATTAAACAAAAATAACATAAGAAACAATAATATTATTTCTCATGTTATTTATAAATATTTTAATTATATTAAATTTTATTTTTTATATTTTTAATACTTGTTACTATATCCATAGTATAGATTTATGTATTTTTATCATTTATATTAAAATCTACTTTCAATTAACCTAAAAAAGCATAAACTATAATTCCTACGATTATAGCTGGTATAGTAGTAATAATCATAGCCCATAAGGAAGATTTTTTATCCATTGCTAAAAGCGGAAAAAGTGCATCTCCATCTTGAGATATGGAATTAGCTATTACTGCACCAAGTGGTATAGTTCCTTTCAAGTAAAATGACATAAGTACAATTTGTATACCGCACCCTGGAATAAGCCCAAGACCTGCACCTATAAATACACTAATTACACCTGTTGATAAAACTAAATTAACTAAGTATTCATCTCCACCTAAAACCAATATTATCAAATCGTAAATAAGATATGCAATAAAAATCCATGTAATAACAAATGAAATTTCACCTACAGAATGTATAAGCATTTCTCTTAGGGAAATTTTCTTATTTTCTTCCTCTTTTTGATTAGAATTTTTAAATACCTTTTTAAAACACCACATATAAACTATTGAGAATAGTATTCCTATAACTGCTATTGCTTCTTCTAGTGAATGTAATTTTTCAATAATAGGAAGATTTATTCCAGAATGAGCAAGAGACATAAATATAAAACCTATTAATACAATTCCTATATAAATTTTGTACCCTTTACCATGTGTTATTATAAATGCAAGTCTATTTGTATTTCCATGAGATTTAGCTAAATTATCCAAAATTATATCATCATGATTATGCGATTCTTCATTATCTTTATGGTAATTTTTATCTGTATTATGTTTTTCTGATTTTCGATATTTATTTAATTTCAATTTTTCTTCTAACTTAAAATAATCTACTAGTTGTCCTGTTATTACTCCTGTAATTGTACTAACTATAGTCACAAAAAAATACATTTTAATATTTGATGAAATAAGTATAAATGCAGCATCTCCCATACTTGCTATTAAGCTTGCAATGATTGCTCCAAAGCTTAGTTTTCCACTTATATATAATGGCATTATTGCCAAACTCCCACCACAACCTGGTATAGCTCCTATCAAAGCTCCTATTAAAGGTTGATATTTTCTATTTTTTGATATAATATTAGTAAAATTACCACTAGTTTTATAGTTTATATATCCAAATAGCAAAATAAAAAATCCAATCATAGAACCCACATGTAAAAATGCTTCTTCAGAAGCAGATATTAACATTTCCATTAATTTACCTCCTATATTAATTTCGCAATAATTATATTATATTTCATTTATTATTGATAATCAATATCATTATATCTTTTAAATTTCTAATATTAAAAAGTGCATATCTTATATTGTTAATTTCTTGCATATTAAGATACACACTTTCTGATATTAGGTTATCTAGTTGCCATATGTAATTTTATATTATAATATAAAATTACATATAGATATTACAACAAATTTTATATATTATACCGATATTACACATTTTTTCATCGTTTACTATATTTATAAATTTTCAATAAATGTTATTACTTCCTCTATTATCCAATCTGGTGTAGATGCTCCTGCTGTCACTCCTAAAGTTTTATACTTCTTAAGCATATTTACATCCAATTCGTCTTTAGTTTCTATTGCAAAAGTTGGAACTAAATCTTCACAAACTTTTACTAACTTTTGAGTATTAGAGCTGTGTTTTCCACCTATAACTATCATACAATCAACTTCTCCTGCTAATGCTTTAGCTGCTTCTTGTCTAGTTTTTGTGGCTGAACAGATTGTATCATTAAATACTATATTTTCTAGTTTATCAGCTAATTTATTAACTATATTTGAATATAAATCTGGATTTATTGTTGTCTGTGCAACAACACAATATTGTTTTGAATTATCAAATTCCATATTCTCCATTTGCTCTACAGCTTTTATTATTATTGCTGAGTTTTCGCACCATCCATTTATACCTATCACTTCTGGATGTTTCATATCTCCAATAACTATTATTTCATAACCCTTATTATGATACTCACTCACTACTGTATGTATTTTCTTTACAAATGGACATGTAGTATCTACAATTTTAAGTTTTTTATTTTTAGCTTCTTTGTATACTTTCTCAGGAACTCCATGAGATCTTATTATCATATTTTCATAATCTGGTATTATATCGATTTCATCTACAGTTTTAAGACCTTTTTGTTCATATCTTGCTACTGCTTGCTTGTTATGAATAAGAGGTCCTAAAGCATATATTCCAGAATCATTTTTCTCTACTTCATCCCATGCCATTTTCATTGCTCTCTTTACTCCAAAGCAAAATCCTGCATTTTTTGCTATTTTAACATTCACAAAATCCCCCCCTTATTTTGAATATTTAAAGTAATTCTGTTTTATTATTTCTAAAACTTCTTGCGACATTCTTTCATGGTCATCATTACTTAACTTTTCTTTAAAATGTTCTTCAAATGATATTGGCTCTCCAAAGTACACAATTACTTTACTAAAAGGTTTATACTTAGATATTATCGATACTGGTACAACCTTAGATTTACTCTTTATTGTAAATAGAGAAAGACCTGCCTTAGCTTTGCCAAAGTTGTCTCCTTTAATTCTTGTTCCTTCTGGAAATATTCCTAATATATAACCATCTCTAATTGACCTTAAAATAGTTTTTATAGTGGATACATCTGGCTTTTCTCTATTTATAGGCATAACATGCAATTTTTTTAATATAAAACCTAGTGGCTTCACTTTAAATAATTCTTGTTTTGCAATAGCTGCTATCTCTCTATTCTTTATAGCTGCAGCTAAAAATACAGGGTCAAGATTTGATTTATGATTTGAAGCCACCACTATATTTCCTCTGTCTGGTATATTTTCGGCACCTATAACTTCATATTTAAAAAACACTTTAGAAAAACATCTAAAAATATTTATTGCAAATCTATAAAAATTCACGTTTATCTCCCTTCAATACTACATTATATTTTCATTTTAGATAAATTGAGCTTAAAAACTTATCTTAGATACAACTTCTTGTACAACCTGATCTATAGTCTTTCCTGTTGTATCTATTTCTAGTGCATCCTCAGCTTTTACTAGTGGTGCAAATTCTCTATTTGAATCAATTTCATCTCTCTTTACTATATCCTCAATTACTTCTTTTAAAGTAGTATTATATCCTTTATTGCAAAGTTCTTTATAACGTCTACTTCCTCTTTCTTCTGGTGTAGCTACTAAAAAGAATTTATAATCTGCATTTGGAAAAACATATGAACCTATATCTCTACCATCTAATATTACTGAACTTTTTGTTCCAATTTTTCGTTGAACTTCAACCATCAACTTTCTTACTTCTTTTATCTTAGCTACATTGGAAACATTATTGCTTACTTCTATTGTTCTTATTTCATTATTTATAATTTTTTGGTCTAAGTATATGTTATTATTTTCAAAATCTATATCTGAATTTTTAGCTATTTTAATAACCTCTTTTTCATTATTAACATCAATATTATTTTTTAAACACTTATAAGTAACAGCTCTATACATAGCACCTGTATCTATATAATTTATATTTAGTTTTTCTGATACTATCTTAGCTATTGTACTTTTACCAGCCCCTGCTGGTCCATCCACAGCTATAATCAAATTACTCATACCTACACCTCTATTTTATTTATATTTAATAATCGACTTATCAAAAACTTATACACTAATCCCTGCAAGATATCCAGTTGAAAATGCTATTTGTAAATTATATCCACCAGTTTCTGCATCTACATCTATCACCTCACCTGTAAAAAATAAATCCTTTATTAACTTAGACTCCATTGTAGAAGAATTAATTTCTTTAACTGAAATACCACCAGAAGTAACCATTCCAGTGTTTATCCCTGTAGTTCCATTACAAGTTAGTTTCATATTTTTTATATACTCAATAATTTTAATCTCATCAGCCTTAGATAAATCATTTGCTTTTTTATCACTTAAAGATAATATAGAAAGAATTTCTTTTAAGAAGTTTTGAGGTAATATCTGTTTAAGATTATTTAAGATATTTTTATTTGGAAATTCTCTAATTATATTAGAAATTTCATTGACATCTAAGTTTGGTAAAAAATCTATATTTAATTCTATCTTATCTTTTTCAATAATCTTGTTGATATAAGAAGAGATTATAAGTACACAAGGACCTGTTATCCCAAAATGTGCAAATAACATGTCTCCTGATTTTGATATTTTCTTTTTCTTAATCTTACAAGATATTTCTACATTTCTCATAGATATTCCTTGCAAAGCTTTAATCCATTTTTCTTCTATTGTAAGTGGCGCTAAAGCAGGATATAGTTTATTTAATGTATGTCCATGATTTTGAAGAACCTTATACATTGAACCATCTGAACCTGTTTTTGAATAACTAACTCCTCCAGTTGATATAATGACTTTATCTCCTAATATCTTATCTCCATTATCTAAAATGACACCTTTTATTGAATAATTTGCTTTATTATTGTTATGGTCACCTTGTTCAGTAATTTCTTCAGTTATAATATCCACAACTTTTTTATTATACATTATCTTTACATTATGATTAATTAAGTCCTTATTTAATAATTCTATTACTTCTATAGACTTATCATTCTTAGTATAGACCTTGTGGTCATTTTCTTCTTCAATCTTATATTCTAAATTTTTACTTTCAAAGTACGATATAAGATTTTTATTTGTAAATGTATAAAAGCTACTGTATAGAAATTTTTTATTGTTCACAACCTTATCAAAAAAATCTTCTATCTCTCTATTGTTGGTAAAGTTACATCTACCTCCACCAGTTGCTCTTAACTTTCTCCCTAACTCTCCATTTCTTTCAATCAATATTACTTCATTATTATTTTTCGAAGCTGACAAGGCTGCCATCATGCCAGATGGACCTCCACCAACCACTATAACTTTACTCATAAACTTCTCCTTATAATTTGATACTTACTCAAGTGCAGAATTATTTATTTTTACATGATTTTTTATATGACTTGTATCATTCATCTTTATTACTACTGGACCATAATCTTTAAACTCTACTATATTTAAAGCAGTATTATCTTGCTTAATTCTGTATATATTTTCCATACCTGACTCTAAGAATGATAGTAACATAACCCTCAATGTAATTGAATGTGTAACAAGAACTATATTTTTATCATTGTATTTTTCATTTAATTCCTTTATAAAAGTATCCACTCTTTCTTTTATAATTTTAAGAGTTTCTCCTTCTGGTATATTTACTAAATGTGGCTCATTTCTCCATGTTGAATATATATCTGAATAGTCTTTTTGAATTTCTTTTATTAAAAGACCTTCCCAAACTCCAAATCCCATTTCTCTAAGTGCTTCAGTTTTTTGTACTTCAATATTGAGCTTATCACCTAAAATTTGAGCTGTTTGCATTGCTCTTCCTAAATCACTACTAAAAATATAATCAATCGAATACTTACCAATGTCTTCAGAAAGTTCTCTTGCTTGTTCTATCCCTTGTGGTGTAAGGTCAGAGTTACCATGACCTTGTGTTTTTCCTAATAAGTTCCAGTCTGTTTGTCCATGTCTTACTATATAAAAAGTATTTCCCATATTTCCTCCTAATATATCTGTCTATTTTTTATTAAATATAAATTGTCACTTCTCAAACTTTAATTATACCATATAATAGTTTACTATGTTTCTATTTTATAACTTAATCTAATATATCCTTCTTAGCTCATACTATTTATATTTACCACAATTTATTATATAATAACAGGTTTTTTCTCAACTTATAAAAAATAATCATCATATTTTATTTATAAAATTCTTCAAATCTATATTCTTGAATTGGATTAAAATACCTATCTCTATCTACTTTTGATAAAAACATATCTAATGGCCTTGCAAATATCCCTGTATCATCATATAGAGTTTTATATAAAACCAAATTATTATTATCTTTTTCTTTTTTATGATAAAAACTTCCATTCATGTCTATATATATATAAATATTTTCATCTAGCTCAGTATGCTTAACATCTAGCTTATACCTAATTTTGTTTTTAGTTGAACCTTTTTCATTGTATGTTTCACAGATTTTTTCTATATCATTATTATCAATGGCTTTGCTCAATCCCATTGTAGCATAATATTTTCCTTTAAAATGCTTATAAATACAAGGACATTTTAATTTTCTTTCATCAATGTTTAGACTATTTTTTGGTTTATCCATTTTACTATCCTCTCCTATATGTATTTTTTAAAAAATATGCTTTATCTTATTATTTTTTATTTTAAAATAAATTTACAAACTAAGTTATTTAAACTTTTTCAAAATACAGCAATTTTTAATATTCAAATTATATATTATAATTTGTCTAATATTTTTACACATCATATAATATATTTAGTTGTTTATGAATTTAATTTTTATTTATATAAATATATTCTACTTTTCTTATTATGTAGTTATATAAAATCATGTAGTTATATAAAACTTATCCTATATTTTATTTATTAAAAGCAATACTTGTCTTATATTTTATCATAATTTAAAGTTTATTAATAATACAATAAAATAAATAAAGAGGCTGTATAAAATACAGCCTCTCAAAGTTAATATTTATAATCATATAATTTTTCTAACTTCTTTTCTAATTTCTTTTTTCTATCTAAACCTAAAACTCTTATAAAATTATTTCCTACAAAAATACAATTATTGCTGAGATAAAATTCACACTTATCTAAATTTACAATATAACTGTTACTGCATTTGAAAAAATTTTCTTCTTTCAGTAGTTTTCTTACACTAGAAGAATTTTCTCCAATATAATAAGTTCCATTTTCTGTATAAATTTTTGATTCATACTCTTGCTTTTCTATGTACAAAATTTCTTTAATGTTAATTGAAAAACGTTTATCTTCGTATTCAATATTAATAAAACATTCCTCTTTCATTACCATCCCTCCAAGTATTCTTATTAATTTAATTTTAGTGTTTTTTATCAATATAATCTATCGGAAATATATGTAAGATTAGTCTATTTGAGATATTTATAAAGTTATTTTTGATACTGACCTACAGACTCTTTTTTTAACATTAATTTTTAAAGTTAAAATAGCTTATTATAAATAACATCAGTAATTATAAATACATATTTCTTTAATAAAATAACTTTTCAATAAAATTGTGTAAAATTATACATATAAAAGTAAATATTGACTTTTATATGTATAATTTAAAAAATTAAGATTTAATTATGAATTTGTTAAAATAATTTTATACTTCTTAATTATCAATTAAAATCTCAATAGACATATTATAAATATATATGTATATTTATGTATTTCTTTTTTGATATTCTGTTACTCCCTCAAGTTATATCTAAGCAAATTTAATAATATAATCTTTTTACTATAAAAACTTGATAAAAGTGTTCCCATATATTTTACACATACATTTCATTTTTTCAAAAAAACAATGAAGTTCATATTTGTAAATTTTTTTAATTTCTGTTGAAAGAATTCGAACATTTGCTTGTTCTGAACTAGAAGCAAATGGAAAACGTAAAACACCTTGCAGAGTAACTGGAGTCTGTTCAGAGTGTTTTTCACTTGAGTACATGTGTTGCAATATAGTTGTTACACATATGTCTAGATATAAAAAACGCATAAAAGTGATTTTGGTTGATACATAGCTAGGATGTTAATATTACATTTTTTTATATTTACTAATATCTCTCCTTACAAAATAGGCATTTCTTGAAGTTATTAAAAAATCTATAAGTAATTTTACAAATGTTACATGGTATAGTTATAGACATAAAAAAACAGTCTATATGTTAAAATAAACTGCTCTATAAACTAAAACTTGATAATTTTTTAAATATTATCAGTTCTTCTACCATACAACTTGAGAATACATTTATGTAATCTTACTTATATCACTAATACGCTCATTTTAGAAAGTCTTAGCATAATCAACTTTATCTACTTTACCAGATAATTCAATTTTCAATCTTTTAAGACAAATAAGCTATAATATATCAATTAGAAATATATACTAAGCTATTTTTATATGTATTAATTAATTTATTATATTATCTTTTTTATCTTTAATTTTAAGAATTATACGTATTAATGCAAATATTGAGATATTGGATAATATCAATAGTAAAACTATTACTAGAAAGACAACTCTTCTTTCAGGAGAAATCTTTATAAGATTAATAATATAATCGTAAAGTATAAAAAATGATAATAAATTTGCTATCATTGGAACACATATATACAATTCTTTTTTACTAATTTTAAAATTAGTACAAGAAATTTTATAAATGTATAATAATATAATTAAAATCAATTTTCCAAAAAAGATAGCTTCATACCTGTATAAATTTCCACTAAGTAAAATATTCATATTATCTAAATTGTTCATTGAAACTACTAATAGCATACTCAATGCATTTATACCTATTAACACCATCCAATAAAAAAACAAAACCACTAAACATTTATATATATTGACCTTATAATTAGACTTATAAAAAATAAAAGTTATAAGAATACATATCCATATTCTATCATTAGCTCCTACATTTATATAAAAAGAACAGATAATAAGAAAAATAGAAAATAAGAAAGATATATTTAGCTTCATTAAATTAGTTTTTACTTTACTTGTATAATCAAAAACTTTCTTGCATGCCCATATCTCTATAATAGAAGAAACAATTGTTATAAACGTGTCTAACATAATAACTCCCCAAAAATAATTAATTTATATCTTCACAATAAAATATACCGTTAAAAATACATACTAATTATAACATAAAATGGCACTTAAATTTGATATTATCACTTAATGATTTTAGTAATAGTATAAAATCAACTAACGAAATATTAACCACTAAATTGTTAACATTACAATTAGAAAATATAAAAATTATTTCCTCATTTTATTTTAATTATGCTCAAAAATATAAGTTGACTCTAAGAACAATTAGAAACAATTAAGGACGTTTGATATGATTAAATAAAATAACGGCTTGAATTAAGGAAAAGTAATGAATTAAAAAATTATTTTTAAAGCTAAAAGCATGGAGAACTAAAATAGGTGGTATCATTTAACTTGATACCACTTACTTTAATTATTAATAGGTATTTTATTGAATTTACGCCTATTAATCATCAATTTATAAATAGTTGGTAACTTATTAAATAATACCAATATAGATTTTTGTATATATCTATCTATTAAAAACTTAAACATATAAATACATATATTTATTCATCCTTTAAATTTTTAAAATGATTTTCAAATAAATCTAATGCATCTTTGTCAATCACTTCATCTTCATGTAATGCTGAAAGTAAACTTTGTAAAGAATTATCATGTATATTACTTAAAAAATCTTTTGTCTCAACATTCAAATATTCTTTGTGACCAACAACTATCGTATAATGAGTATATCTATCTATTTTTTCTGCATTCAAGAAATGCTTTTTAACAAGTCTTGATAAAAGTGTCAATGTTGTTGTTTGTTTCCATCCATATTTTTGTTCCATAGCTTCAATAGTTTCTTTTGATGTTACTGTATCATTTTTCTCCCAAATAAACTTCATAACTTTTAACTCTGCTTGTGGTATTTTTGAAATTGTCATAGCCTTACGCCCCTCTCAAACTTTTATTAAATTAATACTATCGCAATATAGTTTTTAAGTCAAAGATTTTGTCGATAATAATATTTTCCAATTTTTTCCATAATTTATTTCTTGCTATAATTCTATAACAAATTACATAAGTAATGATTATTCTACATAATAAATTTAAGTACATAAATAAGATATAGATTATCAAAGAAATAAAAATTTAAATTTTCTTATTGATTCATATATTAGAGACCATATATATCATAGACATGTTTATATTTCCTATTTTTGTAGAGAAATGATTTCAAAAAACTAAAAGTGTATTTGTATTTAATTTTTTGGAATATTCTTCTTAAGATTAATTTAGATTTCAATAATATGTCTATTTTTAAGTTAAAGTTTTTTTTAAATCTTTGATTTATTCTATCTTATTTTAGACAATATAAAATAGTAATTTTCATAAACTGTAACTTAATTTATAATAACTATTCTAATTACTTATCATCTTAAAATCATATCCTATATTTAAATTTAATTTTTCATTATATCAAAATAATTTTCAATTAAATAAAAAAATGAAAAATAAAAAAAATTACTTACACTAAAATTTTTCTTAATGTATAATCCTAATATAAATAAATTAAATTGGGAGGTAAATAAGTATGCCACAAAATAAAAAAGAAAGTTTGATATTCACAGTGCTTATGTGTGCTTTTATGGTATTTTTTATGAGTATCTATAATATCTCTTTACATGAAGGTCTTTCATCAGAAACTGTAAAAAATGCTTGGATGGGGTTTCCGCTAGCCTATGTAGTAGGTATGATTTTTGATTGGTTTATTGTTTCTAAAATTGCTAAAAAAATTGCATTTTGCATTGTAAATCCACAAAGTAAACAAATTGCAAAGGCCATTGTTATATCAAGTTGTATGGTATGTGGGATGGTTATATGTATGTCTTTATTTGGAGCCATTGAATCAGTTGGTTTCTCTAGCACAACCTTATTTGTATGGGCTGTTAATATACTCAACAACTTTATCATTGCATTGCCGTTGCAACTACTAATTGCAGGCCCTTTAGTGAGATTTGTTTTTAGGAGATTATTTCCTGAAGGAACAATTGTAGACTGTTTATAATTCACAAAACTACATAAAACTTTATACTATAAGTATGTTTATCCTAAAGCAAACTACTACACTATACAATAATTTTTAATTAATGGCAAAATAAATTTATTACCAAATTTATTTTGCCAGCAAATTTATTCTTAATCGTATTTTAGATTTATGAAATACTATTCAAATTCATTTAATTTATTTACATCTAATTTTTCATCTTTTCTATTTATTAAAACTGAAATTAAAATCTTAAGTTAAATTTTATGTATGTTCTTTATAAATCTTTTTATTTCAAATTTTTGATATTTCTTTTGCTAACATTTTATAAAATTTACATTTATCTCTTTTTTAACCATCAAAGGATATTTCAACTTTTACTTATCAAAAGTCAGTAAATGTAAAGTATTCCAGTTTTAATATATCATAAAAATTTACTCAATCCATCCATCTTTTCTTCTATAGTATTGTTTAGGAAATTCATAGCTTGAAAACATTACTGGAGATAGAGAATATGAGTAACTACCTGCATTATTAATTGAAATCACATCTCCTATAACTGCCTTTTTTAATTTAACATTATTAGCTAACACATCTAATGATGTACAAAGATTTCCAACTATTGTTACATATTCTTCTTCTTCTGAACTACTTAATACTGAAAAATAAAATGCATGATTTGATGTATATAATGGTTCTTGCCCTTCTAATTCTACACCACAAGTTACTTTCTCAATTAAATTAGAAATAATAGGTCTCATAAATCCATTAAGACCATTTCTTACAACAAGATACTTTATCCCTCTTGATACCTTAATATCGACAATTTTAGTATAGTAATTACCTGATGTGCAAACTACAAAACGACCTGATTCAATAAAGAGTCTAGCCTTTAATGTATTTGCATTAGTAGAAACAATCTTTTCAGTTAATATTGAAAGCTTTTTAAGATTAACTGGACTTTCTTTAAGATTGTCATATACTACTCCAATACCACTACCAAAATTTATAAATTCAATATTTATATGTTCACTTTTATTTAAATTTAGTGCTATGAGAAAACATTTTTCATAATAACATCCTAACTTTTCAAAATCTAACACTTGAGATTTAATATGTATATGAATTCCAACCACAGATATATAGTTACAAAGATTTAGTATTTTAAAAACATTATCTATATCTTCTATATCAATACCAAACTTGCTTGATATAGAGCTATCATCATCCATAGTAAAAGCAGGATTTATTCTTATGCCTATTTTAATTTTTTTATTTTGTTTTTCTGATATTTTATTTATAAGTTCTATTTCTGTTATACTATCTGCAATAATTATACACTTATCTAAAACAGCTTCTAGCTCCTCTTCTAGCTTTCCTGGTGCAGAATAGTAAATATTATCTCTATCCACTCCACATTCTTTTGAAATCAATACTTCTTTCATGGATGCTGCATCTGTTCCAAACCCTTGTTTAGCAATGCTTTTTACAATTTTATTATATGGATTTGTTTTGATGGAATATAAAAAATCAAAACCTAAAATACTATTTTTTAACTCCATACACCTTTCGATTATATTAATCTCATCATATATATAACATGGTGCATGTTCTTTTATAAAACTATATTCTTGATTTAAATACATATTTTATACCTCCAAAGTTATAGATGATTTTATTAATTAAGTTCCTATACTGTTTATAATATATTTTACTATAGATTGGTATAGTTAACTATATACATATGCTTAAAGTATGCATTTCAAGTATTTTATATAGTAAACATTCAATAGTAATATTTATAAGTTTTTATGCCATAAATTCATCTATCTAATAAAAAAATATAACTTAAAATTATTATATTGAATATATTTTATATCCAATCTTAATTGTTTTTGCCTAATTTTTTGAATGATTTATTTCAACTTTATTACAGATTAAAAAAGTGTATTGTTGTTAATGTATTCTCGTAGTATCCTAAATTTATATGAAACTTTAAAATTGTGAGGTTATATATGAAATTTTTAATGGTCTTTTTAGCATATTTTTTAATGTATATTTTACTGGTACGTATTGGAAAAAGAATTAATAAGATATATCCATACAAAAATCATATTTTTACATGGATGATTTTAATTTTATTAGCATTCTACATAGTTACTAATATTGCTAGTTTTCTAAAATCACTTCTTTAGGCTGTTGGTTTTAAACTACTAAATGAAATGAAACTCATTTTATAGAATATATATTTAAAAAGTTTTTATAAAATTTAAATATTACTATATCATTAAACATTATTTTAAAATAATATGGAGGTGTTAATATGAAAGTATGTATTCTTATGGGAAGCCCTAAGAAAAATGGTAATACTGCTTCTATTTTAGAACCATTTATAGAAGAACTAGAAAACTATAATGCAAATCTTGAAATGTTATGGTTGTATGATTATCAAATAGAACCTTGTATTGCCTGTAAAAAATGTCAAGAAAATTTATCTTCTTTTGGATGTTGTCGTCAAGATGATGTTCATAAAATTTTCAAAAAGGTTCTTATGTGTGATTTAATTATTCTTGCAACTCCAATTTATTCTTGGTATTGCACTTCTCCAATGAAAGCATTGCTCGATAGATTGGTATATGGTATGAATAAATACTATGGTGATGAAAAAGGACCAGCACTATGGTCAGGAAAATCAGTAGCACTTATTACAACTTGTGGATATAGACCTGAAAAAGGAGCTGATATCTGGGAAGATGGTATAAAGCGTTATTGCAAACATTCACAGTTAAAATATATAGGAATGCTTGTTGAACGTGATTTAGGTAAGCCTAATTTTATGGATACAGAAAAAGAAGAACATTCTCGTCAATTTGCAAAACAAATTTATGATATTTTAGAGAATTCATTTAAAGCAGATAACTGTTAAGTACATAATGCTACATGGAAAGTATTGGTAATATAAATAGAGCTTATAATAATTTTAAAATTATATAAGCTCTATTTTTATATGTTTTTATTCTCCAATTGATATATTATTTATGCCACTGTTTTTAACTTCGACAATTGGTTGTCCATTTCCTAAGATATAATCTTTAGACCAACCTTCTGGTAATTTATTCAGACCATTTCCAATCAACTTCAAGTGTAAATTTGATGGTTCTTTTTTCAAGTTTAATTTGAATATGCCATCAAAGGTATCTTTGCTGTCCTTTCCAAACAAACTTATATTGCCACTTATATTTGTAGCTGTTACATTTACAATTCCATTGTTTCCTCTAAACTTTATCTCAGATGATATAGTTTCGGCTGTTACACCTGAAATCCCACTATTAGTATTTATATTAAAAGGATATGTTACACTTTTATCGATAACTTTCGCAATTCCATCATTGACATCAACTCTAGCTCCCCCCTTAATATTATAAAGTTCTACTGAGCCTCGTTCAACATCTACTTTAAAATTAGAATACACTTTATCTGGAATTCCAATCTTTATTACATTTACTCTCTTATCTTTATTTGCATTTATCATATTATCGCCATTCATATCTTGCAAGGGACCATCTTTCTTCTCTATTGTTTTCTTAGCACTTACAACCAACTTTCCATTTTTTCCATTATTAGAAGCAGTCTCTTTATTCACAGAAAAAGTACAATTTTTTTCATTAGTTACACTTACATAATCAAACTCAAATTTATCAGTATTCGTCTTTTCAACAACTACACCTAAATTATCAGTTTCTATATATACTTCAGAAACTTCATTTCCTTCAATTGAAGTTAAGTGTTTTACAATATTTGGAGTTATATTCATATTATTATATTCCACCATATCTAAACATTGTTTATATATATTGGCATCAATTCCTCCAACTTTTGTTATACTTTTAGCTCCTTTTAAAATACTTTTATTACTTCCATCAGCAACTAAAACAATTGGCTTTTCTTTTGCTAGAGGAGATAGTGTTAATGCATCTACTAATTGATATCCTCTTGTTATGTAAAAGTCAGTTGATTCATTATAAAACTTTTCTATTACTTTTTTATTGGTTTCAAATCTATCATTTCCACCAACTCTAGTTGCATTAGTCTCCCTTACCAAATCCTCATTTATTGCAGATTTGCCACCTATAGCATAAATATTTAATCCTTCAATCTTAAATGGAATTGATTTACCATCTGTAAGTATTATAGCTCCTTTGTTTTTTGCAGCTACAGGTGCTATGCTCATAGCATCAGCCTCTCCTACAAACCCATTTGTCAACATGACATCTTTTACCTTACTAACTTCATTTATTTTTTTTGCTACATTGTAACTAGTTTCAATTCTATTATTTCCACTTATCCTTTCTACTTCAATACCTTTTCTTTTTATATCTTTTTCCACGGAACTTTCAATAGTATTATAACCACCAATTATGTACACTTTTTTTACAACGTTCAAATTCTTGTTATCTAGTCTATTTGAAGTGGCTTTTGGTATTTCATCCTTTTTAGTCAAAAGTATTGGCGCGTTAATAGCCCCAGCTAGTCCACTTGATGAAAGTCCATCAGATAAATTTTTATCTCCATTAACCAATATTACAGTGTCATAAGTCTGCCTATCTGCTATAAGCCCTGCTGTTTCATATCTATCAGTTCCTATTATAGAATCTTCTTTGATTTGTGCACTTGCAGTTAAACTATTAAAAAGAATTAGAGTCAAAGCCAAAGTTGATATACCTATTTTTTTACTGAATTTTTTGAACTTTTTATTCATAATTCCTAATATTTCCCCCTTATTATAATTAATTATTTTTTTAATTTTTATAAATTTACCTCTTTACTTACAAATTATAGCATAATTTTATAATTAAATATCTATTCACCTAAAATTATTTAATATAAAAAAGCTGTATTTCTATTTATTAATTACTTGACTATTAATTAATAAATAGAAATACAGCTTAAAATGTTCGACTTTTTACCAAAGTTATTTAATCCGATTAATAAACTAAAAATTTGCACTCTACCAAATATAAGGTATAATACGATATTTTGTTTTTTGACAATATTCTTTATACCCATCAAGTTCAGCACTAAGCAACTTTTCTTCATCTAATATACGAAACACAACTATTATGCATAAAGGAATTACAGCAATCATTCCCCACCATGAATTCAGTGCTAGAGGTGTAAAAAGTATAATTAATATAGCACCTAGATACATAGGGTGTCGCACAACTGAATATGGTCCATCAGTAATTACTTTTTGATTACTCATAACAACTATAACTTTTGATGTAAAAGAATTGTAGCGAAAAACAAAGAATACAATTATAAATCCAATTAAAATAAGTACATCTGATATTATTGTCAAAATAATTGGAATACTAGACCAAGCAAAGCGGTTGTCTAGAGCTGGTACTCCTAGCAATCCAAATAAGAAAAGAAATCCAGCGATACTTTGACCAAGTATTTGTTGTGGACGTGTTTCCTTTGATTTGATGCGACGTTCAAGTAATACTGGGTCATTAATCATCAAGTAAATTGTAATTATACAAGTTGGAATACAAAAGGCAGTCAGAAATATCCATCCTTGCCAAAAATCAATTGTACCAGTTAAACCAAAAATTAAGCATGCTAAAACTAATATAAAAGCAATAACAGATACACTTGCTAAAATGTATAAAGATTTTATTTTTTCTTGCATTTAAAACCTCCAGCACAGCTTTTTTCTATAAAAGCAATAAACTATATGTAAGATAAATTAAGATAAATATAGAAAACAATTATAAGTTAATAAAAAATTAAGTTCCTTAGACTTTTAAATATATTATAAAATTATTTGCTACCATTGTTTGTTATTGTGGCAATTTGGTAGCAAATTTTATTTCTATCCCATTTTTTAGAATATACTTATATTAAAATATTTTTATTGCATAGTTTGATATTTTTCAATATTTATACAGCTTTTATCATCATCTTGCCACCATCAAATACATACTCAACCATATTATGTTCATATAAATATGTTATATAAGAACGTATTGTACTACCAACTAGAACGTATTGATTAGCATCTAATTTAACATTGTACACATCACACATTTTTTCAATGACTTCATCAATCATAATTGGTTCACAGCAAACCTTTTTAATATTAGATATTATTTCTTCCATCTTATCTTTATTTACATCAATTAAATCTTGTATACTTGTAGTCTTGACAGAGTGACTTGGAACAAAAAAATCTGCATCAAGAGTTTTCATTTTTTCTAACGTTTTAAATTGTGAATCTATATCTAACAAAAAAAAGAAATGATATTTACTAATTATATTTTCTGGTGTAAGACTGTCTGCAACAAACAAAACATTATCTGGAGTTCTAACACCAATCATTTCAAAATAATGACCAGGAAGAGAAATCGCTTCAAGTTCTGTATCTAAAATTTTTCCATTTGAAGGTATAATATAATCAACTTCACTCTCTTTTGCTAATAAAAATTTATTTTTTAGTGCTTTACTTGGATACCCTCCATACAAAAATGCCGATTCTAATATTGGATTTTCTGTAAAGTATCCTTCTATTTTAGTTGTAGCAATCTTACATTTTGTTTGATTTTTCAAATATGCATTCCCTCCTATATGGTCTGCATTTGAATGAGTGTTTATTATTAATTTAGGATTTAAATTATGCTCCTCTAATAGTCTAAGAATTTGTCTAGCAGTATCTTTGTTATTTCCACTGTCAATTAAAATTGCATTATTTCCATCTACATATACACCTACTATTGTAGGAAGTGGAATATAATATGTATTTCCTTTTATCTTCTCTAAAGTCAGTTTAGCCATTTTATAACCTCCCTTTAAATTTATTTTTAATTATAGCATTAATTTTCAGAAAATTCCAATCAAATTATTTTTATAATATGTTTTTATTTTTTTTATTAAAAATTGGAAAAACTATATAATATATATTATAATCTATATATAAGGAGTGATGTTATTGAAAAAAGATAGAATAACTTTTTCAGAAATTTTAATATTAATTGTAGGCTGTATATTAATGGCAATTTCTCTTAACATGTTTTTTAATCCACATGCAATTGCTGCTGGTGGTATAACAGGTCTTGGAGTTGTTTTAAATTCATTATTTGGTGTACAACTTTGGATTGTCAATTTACTTTTAAATATACCTCTATTCATATTTGCTTACAGAATACTTTCAAAAAAAGATTGTTTTAAAACAGTCTTAGGAATAATTTTTCTTACTATAGCACTTAAAGTTACTGCAAATATGACTACACTAGATATTACAAATGATATGTATCTTGCAATTATATCTGGTTCTATTTTAATGGGAGTTGGTCAAGGCCTTATTTTTAGAATAAATGGCTCTACAGGTGGAACCGATTTGATGGCACTCCTATTGAATAAATATTTCCCTACACTTAGTATTCCTGTTTTGATGGGTATTGTTGACTGTGTTGTAGTAGTACTATCGGGAATAGTAAATAAGCAAGTTGAGATTGCACTTTATTCAACTGTGGCACTATACATTTTAGTAAAGGTCAGTGACTTACTTATTGAAGGATTTAATTATTCAAAATCATTTACTATTATATCTGACCTGTCAAAAGATATAAGTAAAAGAATAATGGAAGATTTAGATAGAGGCGCAACTATTCTAAAAGGTGAAGGTGCTTATACTGGAGAAAATAAAAATGTGCTTTTAGTTGTAGTTGAAAAAAAAGAAGTTGTCGAACTAAAAAAATTAGTGAAAAGTGTCGACCCTAATGCGTTTATAATAATTACAGATATACATGAAGCTTTAGGAAATGGATTTAAAAAAATAGAATAATCACAAAAACAAACAGCAAGCATAAATTTCAAATATAAAAAACTTATATTTTTATATTTGAAAATTGTGCTTGCTGTTTTTCATACAATAAACAGTCAAAAAATACACTACTTAGATTTATTTTAAGATTTATCTCATTATTCTAAGTTCACATTATTTATTAGTTTAATATCTATAATTACATTATAATTATCTCCCAACTTTGTATAAATTCCTATGCATATAATCTTATCTGCAAACTAGAAGTTTTTATAATTATTATTCTCCATTATATCATTTATTGATTTTTTTAACAATTAAAGCAAATATAAACTTAAACACCTATGTAATTACTAACTATAAAGTGTTTTAAAATTACACAAGACCTATATTTATAGATTATAAGATATTTATATAAAAATGATTTATAAATATAGCCAAATTGCTCTAAATATGTATATAATAAAAATAATATGATGATTATATTTAACACTGTCAATAAAACTAAAAATATTAAAAGGAGAACTTAAAATGAGTGTTAATTTACAAAAAGGACAAAGAGTAAGTTTAGTAAAAGATGCTAATCCTGTAAAAAATTTAATTGTAGGATTAGGATGGGATATGAACAAATTAGGTAAAAAAAACTATGATTTAGATGCATTTGCAATAGCATTAACTAGTGAAGATAAAATGAAATCATCAAAAGACTTAGTTTATTTTGGACACCTTAAACATCCTTCTAAATCTATCATACATACTGGTGATAACTTAACTGGAAGAGGTGAAGGAGACGATGAACAAATAAATGTCAATTTATGTGATATACCTGAATATGTACATAAAATAGTTTTTGGAGTTTCTATATACAGAGCTAAAAAAAGAAATCAAGATTTTGGCCAGATGAATAATTCTTTTATAAGGCTAGTTGATTCAAATTCTAGACAAGAATTATTTAAATATAACCTTCAAGAAGACTTTTCTGGTAAAGTAACAGTTTTGGCAGGCGAAATTTATCGTAGAAATAACGAATGGAAATTTAATGCCCTAGGAATTGGTCAAAATGAAGAGCTTCATGAATTAACTGATATATATCGTTAATACTAACTATAACAAAAAAATTATAAAAGGAGTTGTTTTAAATGGGTATAACTTTAGCAAAAGGACAAAAAGTAAGTTTAACAAAAACTAACCCAGGTCTTAAGAAAGTAATGGTAGGATTAGGATGGGATACTAATAAATATGATGGTGGTTTTGATTTTGATTTAGATGCTTCTGCATTTTTAACTGGAGCTGATGGTAAGGTAACAAATGATGGGGATTTCATATTCTACAATAATTTAAAACATGCTTCTGGAGCAGTTGAATACATGGGAGATAATAGAACAGGAGTTGGAGATGGTGATGATGAGCAAATAAGCGTTGACTTATCTAAAATACCACAAAACATTGCAAAGATATCATTCACTGTTACTATAAATGAAGCTGTTACAAGAAGACAAAACTTTGGACAAGTTGAAAATTCATATATAAGAATTTATAATGAAGAAACTAGTGAAGAGCTTATCAAATATGAGTTAGGTGAAGATTTTAGTATAGAAACAGCAATAGTGGTTGCAGAGTTATATAAACATAATGAAGAATGGAAATTCAATGCCTTAGGTTCTGGTTTTGAAGATGGGCTTGCAGGATTATGTGGAAATTTTGGTGTTAATATAGGTTAATAAGTAGTTTAAAATAAAAAGGTAGCTACTATTTTAAGTGCTACCTTTCAATCTACTCCTCTTATTCTTGCTGACTTTTTATTCATTCTTCTAATGCTTCCATTTTATCGCCCTTAAATTATTCTTTCTCCTATAGTTTTGAAAGATAATAATAAATATATATCTTATTTCCTGAATATTATATGCTTCTCAATATAATGCATTGTAGTTAGAAACTCACTGAACCATACTTTAATACAAGCCAACTATCCCTATTGTAATTGTTATAGTGGTCTATTGTATTGGTTTGTTTCCATATTGCCTACCTTTCATATATTGGAAAATATAAATAATCTACTGTGTGCATTGTTCGGCTAAGCCAAACAAATACAACTCAATTTTCTCTCATTCTAATACCACCATAAAATATCTTATGTTTTAGGATGATAATTTTCATTCATTTTATTACAATTTATACTATAGTTTTATGTGCTTTGTTAATATTTGTAATATTTTAGACACTCTTTATACTTATGTTACTGATATACTTTGATTAAGAAAAGTAAATATAATATGAGTTGGTGATTATTTATGAAAGATATTTTAAAGAATTCTTTTCGTACTATACTAGGGTTTTGTATTGGTGCGTTAATATGTATATCTTATGAATTTATTTCTAAAAAAGAAATAAGCTTTTATACAATTAGACTATTTATTTTTTTACTTGCTGGAGTGCTTATAGGTACTCTAATACGTATAATATTTTTATATTTAAGACAAAACAGAAAGCATTAATAGAGTATATTATAAAGGAGATAATGATATATGGATTTTTGGAACAATACACTTTTAAGTATAGGAGTAATATTCTCAATAGGAACTACAATAAGATACTTAATTAAAGGTAAAGCTAATTATTGCAAGAAAAAATATTTAGATAAGTTAGAATTGAAATATGGAAATATAGACAGAGAAAAAGCTATTAAACTAGAACTATTTTTTAACTATTTAATAAGTTTAGAATACATAATAATGGGTTTATTAATAAAAAAATTTGATACTGCAATAATATCAGTGATATTAGTATCTATTATAACACTAGTATCTTATTATTTAGTTAGGAAGAAATATATAACTCTATAAGAACCACTAAGATTAATTAAATTAAAAAAAGAACTCCTGTTATTGAGTTCTTTAATACGCCTTTATTGGTATCCTAAATTCTTTTGTTTCCATGTTATCAGCTGATAATACTACTTCTATATAAGCTTCTTTTTTAAGCATAATACAATTTTTAAAATTAAATTGTTCTATTCTAAAATTTATTCCTTTATGAATTGTAGTATTATCTTTTGGGTGCCATCTAAGTTCTTTATTTATCTGTTCAAAATTGTTATTTTCTCCAATATCTACTTCCATATTAATAAATTTCAAACTTAATATGGGGCTTTTTGCAACAATAGTACTTTTATTTTCTATTACAAAATCAACTAAGTTATTACTATGAATTTCAGCATAAATATTAGCTTTATCATCTAACTTATTTGAATCAAGTCTAATATATCCATTACCATTCTCATAATAATCACCTGCCATATTATTCTCATTATTTCTTCTATATTTTAATATCAATTTGGCTTGTTTATTAGATTCCATAAAAGCCATAATTGATATAATTAAGGCTGCTATTGCTGCAAATGATGCAATTACAGAAATTATATTTACATAATTACCAAGAAATTCATTAAACTGATTGAGCATATCTTTTTCTCCTTAAAAACATTACTTTATCTTATTATAGTTGTATAATATTTTTTACATTTACTTTTAATTTATTACACAAACTTCTTATATAAAAAAAGACCATCTATCAAGATGATTCTCTAGACTAAGTATCTATGTTTTTGTTTATACTCTGTAACAGCATCATTTCATGCCTCTTGCTCTCTTATTCCCTTTTCTCTAGCAATTCTCTGTGCTATCTTTCTAACTAATTCAGCATTTTTTAATATTCCTATACTAACCACTTCCTTATCTCTATTTTATATTATACCATACAATAAGGAATAAAGCTAATTTCTATTAAGTTTTGTTGCTCGTTTCATAAGTTCAAAAACTTAATCTCCCTAACATCTTCTTTTAATTTATTATATAAAAAAGACCATCTATCAAGGTGACCTTTTGACTTAATCTATTTTTTACCTTTACACCACTTCTTATTGGTATCATCTTTTATGTAAGTTCTAAATATTTCACAACAACCTAAACATAAATCAGAACATTTCTTTGAGACTTTAGAGAAAAATCTTGGATTATTTGCATACCATATTATTATATCTCTATGTTTTACTAATTTTCTATCTTCTAGTAAATTTAGGTTAAATAATAATTTAGGATTATTTTCTCTTAATTCCTGATTATTTACATCTGAAATATTACCTATTGATAAATTATCTTCAAATGATACAATTTTATTATGTGGTATTAACTTTAACTTCATTGCTTCTTTTAATAAATAACAGCATCCTCACACCCTGCCTAGTCAGTTCAATAAGCTAGAGTAATCTCTTAATTCTAGCCTAGTATATATTTAGTTTTGATAGTAAAATTCTTCATTTCCACAATATTATTATCTTACATAATCATCAATAAAAAATCTCAGGATAGTTTCTAAATTGTCTCATTTTCAAGCTTTTCATGAAAAAATGGGTAATTCAAATTCCTTTATTTTGAGATATAACATATTAATAATCTTACTATTGATAACTGAATTATTTAATAATCTTATTTTTTCTACTTCTATAGTTCATAGCATTTTAATTTCTTTACTTAAATTTTCATCCATAATCCATATCTCCTTTTCCTTTTGAATAATTTATTTCAATTTATTTACAGTTCTGCAAAATTGATTGCTATTATTAACAACTCATATTACTCTAGAGTTATACTAATTTATGAGGTAATTATTTATGGACTATTATCCTATGTTAAAGTATTTAATAACTTTTTTAATTGCGATTTTTGTTTTCATTCTGATAAATTCCATTTGTCAAAAGATAGAAAAAAGTTTCAAATTAAATGGATTTAAAAAGTTTCTTTTTTATTTATTTACATATTTCATTGCTTATTCAATTATTAGGTATTTAGATTATTTTTTTACAATTTATAGTTAATATTAGGAGAATAAATTTATGACTGTCTTTTCTTATTTGCAAGAATCAAACACATTTATCATTCTGTCTATAATTTTAGGAATACTTATGACAATCAATGATAATAAAAAACAACTATTAAAATTTAAAATACTGAATTATTGTTTTTTTATATGTATGAGTATCTCTTATATTTTTTCTTTTTTAGTCTTTTTTAAAGACTTTAGTTCAAACATATTAGAAATTATTGCTCATATTTTGTCTATAATACTATTAATCGCTTGTAATAGAGTTTCGACTAAAAATACTTTAAATACTAGTCTTTACACTTTACTAGCATTTTGGTTTAGTCCTCTATTTGCAATAATATTATTATTTTGGATACACAAACCTCACAAATATCTTAACAATTAAGTTTCTTATTTTTAGAAGGTAAAAAATATAATAAAATTTCTCTCAACACTTGTAATTACAATTCTTTTATATTATAATTCTTTAAATTAAATATTTAAAGTTATACTTTAAAATTATTTAACTATCTAGGAGGAAAACATGTATCTTAAATATCTGCAAACTTTTAAGACTATTGTTGAAGAAGGTAACTTTTCAAAAGCGGCAGACAAACTGAATTACACACAATCAACAATTAAAAATACCATTCATAATAGATGAGAAAAACTGCATTTTTAGACAGATATTTGAGACATATTTACGAGAAAAGGATATTACTTTAGACCATACAATTGAACTTTGGAGTATACCAACAATTAAAAATTTAGTAAAAAATGATATGGGTATATCTTATCTCCCCACATTTACAATAGAAAGTGAAATTAAATCAGGAGATTTATGTGAAATTAAAACAGATTTAAGTAGTAAAACTATCACAGCTGTCTGCACATCACAAAGATAAATGGATTAGCCCTCTTATGCAGTTATTTATTGATTTAGTTGCTACCTCCTAATCTTTTTTCTCATTTCTTTTTTCCCAAACTCTACTGAAATATCAAAAAATGATGCTATATTCTCAGTAAAAAACTTATTTTTATGATATGCAATATCAAATGTCCTGCATAAGTCAATGCCTTCAATATCACAAGACCATAAAAGATTTTTCTTTACGTAATCTTCAACAAGAAGTTCAGATATAACAGCAATACCAAAATTATCTGTAACTGCTCTTAGAATAGCTTCAGAGTTATAACATGACCATCTAATATTCATTGGTATTTTTAATTCTTTCAATTGATTTTCTAATTGCGCTCTTGTTCCACTTCCCAGTTCACGCATAATTAATGGCTGGTTTGAAAGTTCTGAAACTTTTACTGAATCTCGATTGTAAAATTTATGCTTATTGGAACATACAAGTACAAGGTGGTCCTTAATAATGCTTTTTATCACAATATCTGGATGATTAATCTTTCCTTCTACAATTGCAATATCTAATTCACTATTAAGTAATTTTTTTACAATTAGACTTGTATCTTCAACAAACACTTCAGGTTCCACTAAAGGGTTTCTTTTATATAACTCTAATATTATTGGGCTTATCACACAAGTACCAACAGTTACTGTTGCTCCAACTCTTATTCTAATATTTTTAGCACAATGTTTCATACAATCAATCATCTCTTCATTTATAGATAAAAGATGCTTTCCATATCCTAGAAGCTTTTTTCCTGCTTCAGTTAGGTATAGTTTTTTTGAAATTCTATCAAATAATTTAACTCCATACTCTCTTTCTATTTCCGAAATAGCTTGACTAACTGACGACTGTGTAATATACATATTTCTTGCAACTTCACTCATTTTGCCACATTCAGCAACCCTTACAAATATCTCAAGGCTACGAATAGTCATATTATCACGACCTTACCAAATATTAGTAAATACTTATGATTTTATTAACATTTTAGTATTTTACAAATACATTGTCAAGAACTATAATTTTAGCATAGAGTTATAAAAAGGATTGGAGTGTGATATTGTGAAAGTATTAATTATAGGTGGAGTTGCTGCTGGAACAAAAACTGCTGCAAAAATAAAACGTGAAATGGGTGACAATTGTTCTGTTACAATCCTCAATAAAGGCGAACATATTTCTTATGCAGGCTGTGGCTTACCATATTATGTTGGTAAGGTTATTGAAGATAAATCATCTTTAATTGTAAATACACCTGAGAGCTTTTCTAAACTAACAGGAGCAGAAGTTCGATGTGGAGTTGAAGTTACATCTATTGATAGAAAATCAAAACAAGTAGTTTTGAAAAGAATTTCAACAGGAGAAGAAGAAACTATTAGTTATGATAAACTTGTAATTGCCACAGGAGCAGACCCAATAAAACCACCAATACCTGGAATCGATTTATCTGGAGTATTCTTCATGCGTACTCCAAATGATGCAATAGCATTAAGAGATACTGTCGAAAATGGAGTCAAGAGAGCTGTTGTCATTGGTGGAGGCTTTATTGGTCTTGAAATTGCTGAAAATCTTTCTGCTATGGGTATACGTGTAAGTGTTATTGACATGGCCGAACATGTTATGCCTGGATTTGATACCGATTTCGCTGAATATGTTGAAAATCACCTAGCTGATAAAGGTATTATGATTTTCACAGGCGACCAAGTTATAGGAATTGAAGGTGAAAATAAAGTAGAAAAACTTCGTACCAAAAATAGAGTTATTAAAACAGATTTAGTGGTTATGTCAGTTGGAATTCATCCTAATACAGCCTTTTTAAATGATACAGATTTAGAATTTGCTCCAAACAAAACACTTATAGCTGATGAATTTATGCTTACAGCTGATGAAAATATATATGTAGTTGGAGATTGTGCTTGTGTAAAAAATGCTTTGACAAATAAACCTACATGGTCACCTATGGGTTCATCTGCAAATCATGAAGGTAGAATTTGTGCTCAAAATATAGCTGGAAAATCTAAAACTTATAAAGGAGTTCTTGGAACAACTGTAGTCAAATTGCCAGAACTTAATGTAGGAAAAACAGGTTTAAGTAAAGAGTCAGCTAAAAAAGAAGGTTATGATGTTTGTTCTGTTACTATAGCTACTGATGATAAGGCTCACTATTATCCTGATGCATCTAATTTTATAATAAGAATGGTTGCTGAAAAACATACTAGAAAGTTATTAGGTGTTCAAGTTATGGGCCCTGGTGCAACTGATAAGATAGTAGATATAGCTGCCACTGCAATAACTTTGGGAGCAGACCTTTATTCATTAGAAAGTATGGACCTTGCATATGCACCACCTTTCTCAACAGCTATTCATCCTTTTGTAGTGGCAGTAAACGTGTTACAAAATAAACTTGATGGAGAACTCGATAGTGTTTTACTTGATGAAATTGAAGATTTTGATAGCTGGACTAAACTTGATGTTTCAAAAGCCCCTTCTATTCCTAACCTACGTTATTTACCTGTTGGTGAAATTAATGGAGAAATTGAAGGTCTTTCTAAAGATGAAAAGATTCTTCTTCTATGTGCAAAAGGTAAAAACAGCTACATGGCTCAAAATCGTTTAAGACGATTTGGTTATACAAATACAAAAGTCCTTGAAGGTGGAATACTATTTTATCCAAATCTTAAAGCAATGGAGGATTAATTATGAATAAGATTACAACAGAACAAAAAAAGGAATTAAAAGGTAGAGGCTTTTTACCAAGTAGAGATGGAGAACATTTTGCTGCACGTATAATAACTGTAAATGGAGTAATCAATACCTCACAAACGAAAAAGATTGCTGAGGCTGCTGAAAAATTTGGAAATGGTCAAGTAGCATTTACTACTAGATTAACAGTAGAATTACCTGGTGTAAAATTTGAAGATATTGAAGCTTTAAGTGAATTCATTGCCAGTGAAAATTTAATCACAGGTGGAACAGGTTCAAGAGTTCGTCCTGTTGTAGCATGTAAGGGAACTGTTTGTGTTCATGGATTGATTGATACACAAGCACTAGCTGCTGAAATTCATCAAGAATTTTATAAAGGATGGTACGATGTAAAGTTACCTCATAAATTTAAAATCGGTGTTGGTGGATGCCCTAATAATTGTATTAAACCTGACTTAAATGACCTTGGAATTGTTGGTCAACGTGTACCTGATTATGACCCTGAAATATGTGTTGGATGCAAAAAATGTTCTGTTATGGAAGTCTGTCCTGTCAAAGCCGCTAAATTAACAAATAAAGGAAAGCTTGAAATAGATAATAATTTGTGCAATAACTGTGGTAAATGTATAGAAAGTTGTAATTTTGATAGTATTGAAGAAAAAGAATCTGGCTACAAAATATACATAGGAGGAAAATGGGGCAAATCTGTTCGCCCTGGAACACAAATTGATAAACTATTTTCAAAAGAAGAACTTATGACTTTAATTGAAAAAACTCTTCTTTTATTTAGAGAACAAGGTAAAACAGGTGAACGCTTTGGAATTACGATTGATCGAATTGGTGTTGATAAATTTATAGAAATGCTTTTATCAGATTCTGTATTGGAAAGAAAGCAAGCTATACTTGATGCTCCTTTACATCTTAAAGGTGGAGCTCAGTGTTAATAAGAGTATTTTTAATTTAAATTTTAAGAGTATATTTAGCGTATATAAATAATCTATATAAAAATAATATAGTAATCATATGCCAGATAGATATAGACACAAAGGATTTATAAAGATAAATTTTTAATGCATCTTTATAAATCCTTTCTTTATCAAAACTGTATACTTATTTTATTCTAATTATATATCAACACTCTTTTTAATATTTATTAAGATAATTTTATATATAAACCATGATACAATAAAAAGACCTAGATATTAATCCAAGCCTTTTAGTATTAAATTAATTTTGAATTGTATTAATTGAAAAGTTTACTATACCACTATTTCCATTTTCATTTACAACCAAATACCAAGTTCCTGTATTAGGAACTTTCATTCTACATAGAGTTTTCTTAGCAAATCCACCATAATAATCATAGTTTCTTTGATTTTTAAATTTAACATAATTTATATGATCTAATAATATCACATTAGCTTGTTTCTCCAAGTTTACTTCTACAATATCCCCTTTTTGCAGATGCATCTTACTATAACTATATTCCATTTAATTAACCCTCCACAATTGAATAACTTTTCTTATTTATTACATATTAGTCCTCTATATCTGAAAATTTATTTAAAATATCATAAATACTATATAATTACATGATTAACCAGCTCTAACCTTATCTACTACAACCCAAAGTCTATTTAAAATATTATTAGCAACAACTTTTCCATCCCATGTTACTTTTTCATCCTTATTTTCTAACAAAGCATAATACCCAGAGTCAGAACTTTCATCTTTATAGATTGTAACATAAAATTCTTCATCACTATATTCAGGTCTATCTTTAAAGTCTTCAGATATTTTACATTTTATTATATATCCTTCTAATTCTTCCTCTATAAACAAATTAATTCCTCCAATCTCTATATTTTTACTAATTATACCATATTATGTCATAATCTATGTATTTTATAGGAAATTTCTATTTTTTCTTTATTTTACAAGAGTATTATATAATTTTATACTTTTTTACTTTATATTATATTCATTAACTCTTTTATTTTCTTATATATTTCTTTATAATTAATATATTTTTTTATTAGTTTCTACAATCTTATAGACATAATTATATCTACTCTCTTTATGTTAAATAATTTATTTTTATTTAGCATAGTATATTTTTTCTTGTCAATTAATATTTTCTATATTAAATTATATTGGCTAAAATATAATCAAATTGATTTAAAAATTATATTAAAAGAAAATAATATTTATCTAATAAAAAATAGCACTCCCCTAAATGGGAAATGCTCATTTTTCAAGATTATTTTTGATCTTCTAGTATATCATTTAAGGCATCATATGTGAAATTTATTATTTCACCACAGCTTACTTTATTTTTTTTCAATGAAGCACATATTTCTGTACTGTATTTAGCCCTTACTTTATTCATTAATTCTCTTGAATACTTTCTTGCCATATTTTCATCTAAGTTATTATTTCGTCCATTTAAATATCCTATTATAACAACTGCTGCATTTACAGCTCCACAGACACTCCCTACAGTAATTCCAACTCCCATACCACTTCCTATTGAAATTGGTATATCTGTTTCATGTTCTTCATTATAAGATTTTATTAATGCTTCTGCACAAGTGTATCCTTGGCTATGATATATTGATGGTCTTGTCATTTTTATACTTCCTTTCAATTTTTATTTTAGTTTACGTGTTCTCATAGTGTATAAATAAAATATTATTAACCTTTTTATATAATATTTATTATGACTATAAACTTAGAATTGTATTTACTTCAAAAAATTCATAATTTTATTCATTTGATTGTCTAATACTTCAAATATTACAAAACAATGTTTAACAAAAAACTACAATAAGTTACAACTAAACTAAAAACAACATTTATACTCAGTTCAATACTTATGATACTTTTTTATTTGTAGAAACATCTTTGTTATATCTTAATATTATATCCTAAATTTACTTTGACTTCTGTGACTTAGTCACATACTCTATATTTATACCTCATTAAGATTTAATTTAATAAGAAATACGCTTATAAAAACATATAATTTTTATTCTCAGATTTTATGGGAAGGATATATCAAAGTTATTCTTTAAACTAAATACCTATACTTTTGTTTATATACACTAACAGCATCATTCCATGCTTCTTGTTCCTTTATGCCCTTTTCCTTAGCTATTTTTTGTGCTAATTTTCTTATTAATGTAGCACATTCCAGTATTCCAATATTAGATATTTTATCTCTATCAACTCTATATAACATATAAATTTATCTCCTTTAAACTTTTATACAAATTAATTTAATTTTTAATCTTACTTAATACTTATCTTTGTAGTAATTTTAAACTTTATATATGTGATATATGTGAAGTACATTAGAATAAATTTAGAATTTAAACAAAAGTAATCTTATAAATATTACTTTTTAAACTTAATCCACTGTCCACTTTGACTCTCTTTGTACTTTACCTATCTTTAAAAACAATTTCATAAATAATATATATAAACGTTACTATTACTATGTCTTACCTATATGCTATATACTTAATTTTGATATTTATTACATTAAACTCTGAAACATTTATTATAATTTATTAAATTAAGTAATGCATTAAGTAGTTTAATTCTTTGTATTTAAACAAAAGATTTGCTAAAATAAAAATAAGCAATAATACACAAATTAAACTCTAAGGAGGTTAGCAAATTGAAAAAAATACTTATAACAGGTGCATTAGGACAAATAGGCTCAGAATTAACACTCAAGCTAAGAAATGAATATGGAGAACAAAATGTAATTGCTAGCTCAAGAAGAACAAAAGAAGGAAATCCTGTATGTGAATCTGGTATATTTGAAATATTAGACGTCACAGATAAAAATCGATTCTTTGAAATCGCAAAAAAATATGATGTGGATACTATAATTCATCTAGCTTCTCTGCTTTCAGCAGTTGCAGAAAGTAAACCTTTAGAAGCTTGGAATTTAAATATGGATGGATTGATAAATGGTCTTGAAATAGCTAGAGAATTGAATTGTAAGTTTTTTACACCTAGTTCAATAGCTGCATTTGGTGAAAATTCTCCAAAAAACATGACTCCTCAAGATACACTACAAAGACCTAATACTATGTATGGTGTAACTAAAGTATCTGGTGAATTACTATGTGATTATTATCATTCAAAATTTGGAGTGGATACTAGAGGAGTTAGATTTCCTGGTCTTATTTCTTACGTTACTCCTCCTGGTGGTGGAACTACAGACTATGCAGTTGACATATATTATGAAGCATTAAAAAATAAAAAATATAAGTCTTACATAGCAGAAGGTACAAAAATGGATATGATGTACATGCCTGATGCTCTTCAATCTATAGTAGATTTAATAGAAGCTCCAGCTGAAAAACTTATTCATAGAAATGCTTTTAATATCACTGCTATGAGTTTTGCTCCTGAAGAAATAGCTGATTCTATAAAAAAATACATACCCGATTTTACAATAGAGTATGATGTAGACCCTGTAAGACAAAGTATAGCTGATTCTTGGCCTAATTCATTAGATAGTAGCAGTGCTGTAAATGAATGGAGTTTTAAAGCTAATTATGATTTAGATAAAATGACTAAGGATATGCTAGAAAAATTATCAGAAAAAGGAATTGGCAAATAACAAATTAAGAATTTAGTACCAAAAAATTCAGAGAATAAAACATCTTATATTTATGATTCTATTTTATAATCTTCACTTTTACATAGCTTTTATTCTCTGAAAGACTAACAGTTTTTATTTTTAACATACAACAAACTATTCTTTATAAGCATATTAGTAGTTTTCTAATATAGATTAATCATATAAAAATAAACAGAAAGGAAAAAGCTACTATTGCAAGTATAATAAAAAAACTTAATCAAATTTTACTATACTTTGCATATTATAATACAAGTAGTAGGTGTTAATGTTGCTAAATTTAAGAGAAATTAGAGAAGAAATAATTAAAGAATATATAGGCAATAATTTAATCTCTGAACTTACAGAAGAATTAAAGAACATTCTTATAACTGATTTAAAATCTAACCCATTTAAAAGTAATATTGAACTCAGTATAATACCCGCGAATATAGAAATATTTAAAAAGATAGAAACTAAATTGTTAGAAGCTAAGGTTAATCTAAAAATAGGTTGGGAAAGAATACTTATAAATTCTATCTTAAAAGATTCCTTTGATTTAAATTACGAAATAAATAAAAGTTGTAATGAGCCTTTGATGTTCAGAATCATTATATCAATTGATTCTTATGACGCTTAATCTCATTAAATAAATATCTATGAGGATGTGCTTTTAATTTATGAAATACAAGTTATTTATAGACTTTGAATTTAATATATTAGATGATAATAAATACAAGCTAGAATATAGTGGAGCTGAATTGATTTCAATAGGTTGTGTTTTGGTAGATAATGACTTTAATATAGTTGATGATTATTATTCTTTAGTTAAACCAAAATACAATGAAATACTTTCATTTAAGTGTAAAAAACTCACTAAATTAAACCAGTTAGAAATTAATAATGCTCCTAATCTTTTATATGTTATGGATGATTTTTTCAAATGGTTTAAAAAATTTAGCGATGTTACAATATATAATTGGGGTGATTTTGATATTGCTGGTCTTCTAAATTCCTTTAGAGTATATAAATATGCGGGTACCTGCTTAGAGTTATTCAATATGATGATTGATATTCAACCTTTTATATCTCAGCATATTACATATAAAAATAGAGTCTTATCTAAGCAACTATCTTTACTAAATATGAAAAAGATTTTTTCTGTAGAGGGAGAAATTAAACATAATTCACTTTCAGATGCTCTGGATTTAATGAATGTATGTAAATGCTTTTACCTTAACTATCCTAAAGATACTAATACACTTGAAGAATTATACAATAAACTGCCTCCTATTAAAAATCCTTTATATTATATTCCCTATTTTGAGGATGAAAATTTTGAACTTAAATTTGATAAGACTCCAGAAGATATAATAATGTATCTTAAACAAATATTCAATATATTAAATATAAGTAAAAAAGACATTTATTTTAAAAAAAGAAGTGTATTAGTAAATAATTCTAAAATTATCAACTTCAAAAACTTATCTTCTTCTTTTAAATTAATAAAGCTCAATGAATTTGAAGAATATCCTGATTTTGTATTGAAATTAGGTGATAAAAAGAATTTTGTTGAATCTGTAGTTAAGATAAATAAAAGTAATAGAAAATCCATAAAAAATTTAATATTGAGATTATCAAGAGTACCTTAAATGATTGAATTCAATTGTTTAAGGTATTTTTTATAATCTGAATTATTTTTTTTATATAGGATATACTAACTTAGTATAAATATTTTTTAAAGGAGTAATTGATAGATATGACAGTGGTATTAATAAGAAGTATTATATTATACATAACAGTGTTGATTGCACTTAGAGTCATGGGAAAAGGTGAAATCGCTGAAATGAACTGTTTTGACTTGGTCATAACACTTTTAATTGCAGAAGTTGCATCCGTCCCAATGGAAAATAATAATATACCAATTATAAATGGTGTTGCAGCAATAACTGGCCTTGTAATTATGCAGACTCTAATTTCATTTTTATCCTTAAAAAGCAGAAAATTAAGTTCATTTTTATCAGGTAAACCTTCTGTCTTAATTGACAAAGGAAAGATTGTATATAATGAACTTAAAAAAGAAAGAGTTAGTATAGATGAGTTGTTAGAACAATTGAGAATTCAAGGTTACTTCAACATAAAAGATGTACAATATGCTATTTTAGAGACTGATGGTAATTTAAGTGTGGTTCCAGCATCAAGTTATAATAGTACTCCTCCAAGAGCTTTTAACCATTTACCAATTCCACTTATTTTGGATGGTAAAATAATAAATAAAAATCTTGATATGGCTGAAAAAGATACTAACTGGTTAATGGGTATCTTAAAGTCTAACCACATAGAAACTTTTAAAGATGTTCTTATTTGTGTTTTAGATGAAAATGACAAAATATTTATTCAAAATAAGAAGGGTGATTAATATTGAAATCTACAACATTTGTTATACTATGGGCTGTTTTATTTATGCTATTTGGATTTTATGTTAATAATAAACTATATGATTTTACGGAAGATTACAAAAACAATATGTCTATATTAGAGAAATCTATAGAAAATGAAGAATGGGAAAAAGCTCAAAAAGAAGCTGATTCTATATCTACTAGATGGTCTAAAGAAAGAAATCATTGGTATAAAGTTTTAAATCATGAATACTTTGACGAAATAGGTCTAAAATTTAATATTCTTGATAAAGCAATTTATACTGAAAATAAATTAAAATCCTTAGAAGAAGTTGAAAGCATAAAAACATATTTAGGAAATATTGTTGAAAGTGTTAAGTTTGATATAAATTATATATTTTAACAGTCACAAATAAGGATATAGATAAAGTAATAATTCTATATCCTTATTTGTTTATTTACAATTTACTACTATCAGAATAAATTTTTAGAGCTTCTCCAATGAATTTGGATGCTCCTTTACCATATTTCTTATCAGTCACCTGTATATAGCTAGAATTTTGTAAATAAAGTTCTGACAAATAATCTAAATGATTCTCTCCTTCATCTATCTTGTAAAATTCATTCATTCGGTTAGTTTCATATACTATATCTCCAACAATATCTTGAATCTCTTCTGAAGAAGGATTTTTACTTAAGTCTGCCACAAGCTTTTCATATAATATGTTTATTTTGGGTTGTTTATTACCTAAATAACTCTTCAAAACTTCTCCAATAAATTTACACGCTCCATTACCATACTTTTTATCAACTTCTTTTATCCATATAGGATTTAGTAAATAATTTTGCACCATGCTATACCAATTATCATCTCCATACTCCATATTAAAAAGTTCATAATCTTTCTTAGATGTATCTGTTATCTCTTTAGCAATTTTTTGAAGTTCCTTTGATAAAGGATTTTTATTTAAATCTGCTACAAGTATTTTATATAGTTCACTTAATTTTGGATGATTATCTTCCAAACAGTCTTTTTTAAATTCATCAAATTGTTCTGCTAAAGTCAATATATCACTATTAAAATTTTTCTTTATAGCCTCAGAATATTTCTCAATACTTCCATATATTTTTATAGCCATTTTAGCAATTTCATCTTCTTTAGATTTAAACTTCTCAATATGTTCATTATATTTCTCTACACTACCATAAATTTTAATTACTTTATCTTCATGCTCTATTTTAAATTCCTCTAATACTTTAAAATATTCACTCATATCAAATTCTTTGAAGTTTACTACATTTTCTCCTTTTAACGTTTTGTCTATAATTTCTATTAGACTATCCAATCTTTTACGTTTTATAATAAGTAGCTTTCTTTGACTTTCTAGAGCATGCATTTTATCAAAGTATGGGCTTAACATTATATCTTTAACTTCTTTTAAAGGTATCTCAAGCTCTTTAAAAAATAAAATTTGTTGAAGCGTTTTAATAGCTTCATCATCATAAAACCTGTACCCTGCTTCTGTAATTTCACTTGGTTTTAATAAACCTATCTCGTCATAGTAATGTAATGTGCGCACACTTATTCCTGTCAAATCTGAAACTTGTTTTACTGTTCTCATTGCCTCACCTCAAAATTTTATTTTACAGCTACGAATATTAATAAATATTTATATACCTATCAGTATTTATTAATATTTTCAAACTATGTTTTCATATTACAATATAACGTGGTGTTAGAGTCAACACTTTATAAATATATAATTTGATTTTTTGAACTCATTTCATATTTAAATTTTGATTATCTAGTTAATATACTTTTTATTAAAAAGAAATCTTGTTCTATATTCATATACCTAACATTAAGTATCCAGATTTCATTTGTTTCAAAATTTCGGAAAATAGTAAAGGAAGTTTTTCAGTTTCATCAGCCTTATTCAATAAATAATCTATTATTATATTAGATATTTTTTCAATTATAATTGCGCTTTCTTCAAAAATCTCTGCTACTTCTACCCAACAGTCATTTTTGTATTCAGTTCCAATAGATTTAAGCATCTTGCTCATTTTATCAAAACCACCTTTAAATTCGACACTATCTGGTTCTTCAATTCCTTTGATTGCATTTGGAATAGTTGGTACTGTTCCAAAAAACATAACCATATTAGCTAAAATCCTATCATAGTCATCTTTTTCCAGTTCATGTTTCCATTGTGACAATTCTTTGATAAACTTTTCAAAACCTTTATATCCTAAAAACCCTGTAGGTGGATTTAAAAACATATCACGCTTTATAGCGAGTGCTTCTTGAGCAATCTGATATTTATTCTTTGAACTATTCATTCTAACTGTACAAATTGTATTCGCTTTGCTTAATCCAGGATAACTACAATTCATACATTCACATAGTTCATCATAAGAAATAGAGATTAAATCAGTTATCCCACAATCATATAAATATATTCTTTCTTCTATATCATCATACCCTACCATAAGCACATAATGAAAAGGAATATGCTCTTTATGATATAATTTTTCATAATATGGCAGATAATACATATCTAAGGCTCCTAAAACAACTGGATAACCAGAATCAATTTCTGATTTTGCTTTTTTTAAAGCTTGTTCATACTTTTTAAACTCATAGTGTTTATATTCAAAACCAACAATAGGTGCTAAAAATTCATACATTTTTTTGGTTCTTCCATCCCCCAAAGCAACCATTCTCTTTAATTCTTTTTTATTTGTTTTTAGATAACAAAACGAGCCAAAACCTGATAATAAAAAGAAAAAATCATTTGGCAGAGATTCACCCATTTTATTCATATATATATCTTCTATACCATTCCACATACATTCATAATCATGTAAATGGTGCTTTATTTCAATTATTTTCCTCATTTAATTTACCTCCATTTATAAATAATTTCATTATGGAATTAATAGTGTTTTCATAAATTATATCTTTATAATTTCAAATGATATGGTTATTGCCTTCTACGATTAGTAGCTTTTTCATGTATATTTTTAATTAAACCTAGTATAAACCCTCCTATAATGTGAGAGTCAATGGCAAAATTCAAAAATAAGTATTCATATTGTGTAACTTATAATAAAATTAGACTTTTAATGCTTGTAAATAAGTAGAAAATCTTGAGAAAAATAAGTTTTAAAATTTCTTGTATTGTAATCAAATAAATTATTACAAATAATATAATAATTTTATATAAAAAAGAGTATATAAAAAACTAAAAAACGTTTCTTATATACTCTAATAATTTTAATTTACTATATTCTATTATTTCCCAGCCTTCATAGCTCTAATTTTTAGTGGTAAAGTAAATAAATTAATAAATCCTTCTGCATCTTTATGGTCATAAAGTTCACTATCTCCAAAAGAAGATATTCCTTCATCATAAAGTGCATTTTCAGTAAATATTCCAGCAGGTTTTATATTACCTTTGTAAAGTTTAACTTTTACTGTCCCTGTAACATTATCTTGAGTTTGTTCCATAAATGCATCTATAGATTCTCTTAATTTACAGTACCATAATCCATTATAAATAAGCTCTCCATATTTGTAAGATATCATTTGCTTAAAGTGTAGTGTGTCTTTATCTAAAGTAGCACTTTCTAAAATATTGTGTGCTTCATAAAGAATTGTTCCTCCTGGAGTTTCATATATACCTCTTGATTTCATACCAACAAGTCTATTCTCAACTATATCTATAACTCCAATTCCATGCTTACAACCTAACTCATTTAATTTATGAATTAATGCCACTGGAGATAATTCTTCACCATTTATCTTTTTAGGCTCACCTTTTTCAAAATAAACCTCTACATATTCAGCTACATCACATGCATCCTCAGGGTCTACACATTGTTTATATACATCCTTTTTATGTTCATTTTGTAAATGTTCTATGTCTCCACCTTCTGTTGATACATGCCAAAGGTTAGCATCTACTGAATATATTTTAGCTTTAGTTGCTGTTACTTTTATGTTGTGTTTCTCAGCATAATCTATAGCATCTTCTCTTGATTTTATATCCCATATTCTCCAAGGAGCTATAACTTTTATAGTTGGGTCAAGGGCTGCAATTGTAGCTTCAAATCTAACTTGGTCATTACCTTTTCCTGTACATCCATGGCATATATATTTTGCTCCTTCTTTATGAGCAACTTCAACTAATTTTTTAGCTATTATAGGTCTTGCTAAAGAAGTTCCTAATAAGTATTTTCCTTCATATTTTGCTTCTGCTTTTACAGCTTTAAATATAGTTTCCGTCACAAACTCTTCACTTATATCATCTACATAGGCTTTTGATGCTCCACTTTGTAAAGCTTTTTCATAAACATCTTCCATTTTATCTTCTTGACCTACATTTCCACAAACAGCTATAACTTCTATATCTTCATAATTTTCCTTTAACCAAGGTATTATAATTGATGTATCAAGTCCTCCTGAATATGCTAATACTACTTTTTCCTTCATTGTTAATTCCTCCCAATTTTAAATTATAATTTTATATTTTTTATTTTTTAATAGAAACTCTTAATATTTAATGACTTTAAAAATATAGATTCTTATAAAATCATTTTAATACTAAAAAAACCCCTCAGTATTTTTAAATACTAAGAGGCGAAATATCCGCGGTACCACTCTTATTGATAAACTTAGCTAATCAATCAGTAAATGTATAACTACTAAATACATATTAGTAAATAAATATATTAAAAAACGCCTCTTGGAAAAACCAAGAGACGAAATATATCCGCGTTACCACTCTAATTGATAAGATAAACTTATCCACTCTTTCTCTTAAGGCGAGATTACCTACTAACATACTAAATTCAATTAGCATCCTCCAAAGTTCTTTTCACTAATACTTATTTGCTAAGCTTCCACCATCCTCAGCTCTCTATAAAATACATAAAAGTTACTCTCTTTTTCATCGGATTTAAATATCAAATTTTTTAGACATCTCTTATAGAATATATAATAGTTTATTTTTCCATTTATGTCAACTATATAATTTATTTTCTTTTTAAAATATTTTCTCTTTAAGCTTACTCATATTTTACTTTCCAAAGGCATAGTCCTTTAGCTGGTGCGGTGTCTGATGACTTGCTTCTGTCTTTCGACTCAAGCATATGCTTAACATCTTGTGGTGCTTTTCTTTTAAGGCCAACATCTATTAATGCTCCTACTATTATTCTTACCATATTATATAAAAATCCATTTCCCTCTATATATATTTCTACAATATCATCATTTTCTTTTATATTTATTGAGTAAATTTCTCTTACATTAGATTTTTTCTTAGACTTAGAAGAAGCAAAGCTAGTAAAATCATGTTCTCCTATTAAATACTCACTTGCTTTTCTCATTCTATCTAAATCTAATTTTTTACTTATGTGTGCAGCATACTTTCTCATAAAAGGACTGTGATATTTATTATTATCAATCTTATATAAATAAGTTTTTGATTTTACATTGTATCTTGAATGAAATCTTTCATCAACTTCCTCAACAGTTTTTACAACTATATCCTCTGGCAAATATTCATATAGATATTTTTGAATTTTATCTACTGAATCCATACAATTTGTTTTAAAGTTTATAACTTGACCTCTTGCATGTGCTCCCATATCAGTTCTCCCAGAACCAATTATCTCAATAGTTTCATTGGCCATTTTACTTAAGACAGACTCAAGCTTTTCTTGTATAGTCATGTCATTATCGCCTAATTTTTGATAACCTTTGTATCTTGAACCATCATATGCTACTATCATTTTTATATTTCTCATCTTAATCCTCTTTCTAAGAATTTATGCCTGTTTAGCAAATTTATTTTTTATATTAAAAGTTATTTTTGTTCCAACATTCTTTTCACTTTCTATTTTCATTACTCCACCATGAAGTTTTACAATTTCATTACTAATTGCAAGACCTAATCCACTGCCAGCCTTGTTGTAATCCTCTTGGAAAAATTTATCTAAAACTTTATTTAAATTTTGCTTTTCTATACCTGAACCATTATCTTCAACTGATATAGTTGTTATATCTTCATCCTGAGAAGCTACAACTTTTATGTAACCACCCTGACTAGTGAATTTAAATGAATTTTGTATTAAATTTATAAGAACTTGTCTTAGTCTATTTTTATCTCCTTGGATATTTTCTATGAATTCATTTTCAAATTCAAATAAAAGTGATATATCTTTTTCAGCTGCTTTAACTTTCAACTGATTTACAACCCCAACAACTAATCCTTCAACATCAACTATATCAATATGAAGCTTTATCCTATCAGAAGAAAGCCTTGAGAAATCCAATAATTCTTCTACCAACTTTATAAGTCTTTCTGTCTCATCTTGTATAATACCTAGACCTAAATCTAACTCTTCTCTAGTTATACTTTCATATCCTAATGTTTCACTCCATCCCTTTATAGATGTAAGAGGGGTTCTCAACTCATGAGATACAGAAGATATAAATTCTTCTTTCAATTTTTCACTCTTATCAATTTCATGTGCCATATGTTCAAATGTCTGTGCTAAATCACCAATTTCATCATCTACAATCTTCATATTTTCCAATTTTATATTGTAGTTTCCTACAGCTAATTCGTTTGCAAACTTCTTTAGCTCTCTCAATGGTTTTATAAGAGTCTCAGCAAATTTGAGACTTATTAATATAGCTATAATAAGTATAAATATTCCCGCCAATATAAGCCATGTAGCTTGCTTTAATATGGCGTTATCAATTCCATCTAATGAAACAGTATATCTAACAACACCTTCTATAATATTATTTACTTTGAGTGGTAAGGAGATGCTCATGACATGCTCTCCTGTATCTGGTATTTTATAAGTATATGGTGTTAAATTTTTAGTCTTTACATCTCTTAATGCATTATCTACATCTTCATAATTTGCTTTTTCTTTACTTTTAAATCCATATTGGTCCAATATAACATTTTTATTCTTATCTATTATCGAAATCCCAAATTCTGAATTCTTTGTTAATGGCTGTTTATCAAAAATATTTTTAACTTTTTTCTCAAAGCTTGTAGTTTCCATTGTAATAGCATTATATTCATCAGCGTATTTTATTTCAGATTCAAGTAACTGTTTAACAGAATCATAGTAATAGTTTTGTATATAAAACATGAATAGCCCTTCAAACAGAGTTACCATTATAATAATTATTATAAAATAGTTTTTTATTACTTTTTTTCTCAGACCTTCAAAATGTAACACTATTATTCTTCCTTTCTAAAACAGTATCCATAACCCCAAATAGTTTGTATATATTTTGGTTTTGATGGGTCATCTTCTATTTTATTTCTTATCCTTCTTATATTTACATCTACTATTTTAAAATCATACAAATAATTAGTTCCCCATACCTCATCTAATATCTGATCTCTACTTAATGATTGTTTAGCATTTGATATCAAATATTTTACTATTGAAAATTCTGTTGGAGTAAGTTCAATCTCTTTACCATTCTTAAATAATTTTCTTTTATCTATATCAAGTATAAATGGTGGCGAGACTATCTCACTTGACTTAACATTTGAATCATCTTTTGCAACTCTTCTGATAAGAGCAGAAACCCTAACTAAAAGTTCCTTTATACTAAATGGTTTTATGATGTAATCATCTGCTCCTGAAATAAATCCTTCTATTTTATCATCTTCTTGAGCTTTTGCAGTAAGCATTATTATCCCAACTTGATCAAAATTTTCCCTTATAAACTTACAAACCTCTATCCCACTTATATCTGGAAGCATTACATCTAAAAGAGCTATTGTAATATCACTTTCTGTTGTCATTTTTTCTATAGCTTCTCTACCAGTACCTGCTTCAACTATTTCATAGCCTTCTCTTTTTAAGTTTATACTGACAAAACTTCTAATTCCAATTTCATCTTCTAGTATAAGTATTTTTTCCTTCATAAAATAAAACCTCCAATTGAGTGTAATATTAACCATATATTAATGAGAAATACTCTTTTAATGCGTCTATCGTAATATCTAACTTATCCATTTCATTTGCATCATTTATAGTTAGTAAAAAAGTATATTCATCGCTTTCTTGAAGTACAATAGAATTTTGTGTATTTGCACTTTTTCTATCTTCAAGTTTATTTTTACTCTCTACTATTATATTAAATAAATTCTTACGTTCTGAATAATCAAAATAGTAAAATTTAAATACAGCTTTTTCCCCAACAAATTCTTGTTCAACAATTATTTTATCTACTAAATTATTTTGCATAAATAATCTAAAATTGTATTTATAATTATAGTATATCTGGCTTATAAATATTAATTTTGAATTAGAATCTTCTTTCCCATTCCATCTGTACCAACTTATATTAGCAGATGCTTTAGAGGTATAAGTATTTCTATTCCCTCCAGCAACTATAGGTATCTCTATAATTTTATCTTTATCAACATCATCAACAGGTATGTAATAAGGTTTAGTAATAGTTTTATCATAATCACTAAACACTTTTTGAATTTTATCATTTTTCATATATAATATCTGTGTGATATAATTATTTTCTTTTAACATGGGAATATCTAGTACAACACCTTTGATGGATGCAGCTGAATTTCCAACAGATGAAGCAACATTACCTAGAGTTATATATAACTCATTTAGATTTTTTACATTTTCAAATTTGACATAATCCTTAACCTTCATAGTTCCATCAAAATTTGCAACAGTTGCAAACATCTCATTAGTTTTATTATTCAAATGAAGCATTAATATATCTATCTTGTCATCTCCATCTATATAACCAATCTTTACCTTCATATCGTTAAAATCTTCTTTATTTTGAATCCAAGAAGCATCTAAATCGTATACTTTTGTGATTTCATTATCCCTTACTTTGTATATATGCATATTAGTTTTATCTTTGGATTTAACAAGTAAAATAACTTCCTTATATCCATCTGAATCCAAATCATAGAAATTAGCATATTCTATTGATTCTCCATTTTCTAAATAATGGTCTCCTAGTACATATTTTTCACCATTGTAACTTAAAGTTACAAAACCTACTTTATTAACATTATTACTTAAATCTTCTTTTTGCTCAAATACTACTAATTCATCAACTCCATCACTATTTAAATCTACCTTATTTATTTTTCCTACCTCTTTTGTATTAGAAGGCAATATCATAGATGAGTCTGGTTTTAGTAGCTGATCTATACCATCGTACAATACTTTTTTTGTATCATCATAGTTAGGTATCTTTGCCAATTGTTCTGGAGATTCAGTTTTAACATTACATCCAGTAACAAATAACATCATTAAGCCTGATACAATAATAAGCTTTAATAACTTCATTTAACCCCTCCTAATCCTACAATCTTAAATTTTTCTTTTTTCTCGCAAAAATCTCCTCACAATAGTTAGACGTTTCAAATCCTCATAAGGTTTTACTTATTTTAACAAAACTTTATATTTTGATAAAACTTATGATAAATATAAAATCTAATTATTATTTCTAGGAGGTTTAGGCCCTGGATATTGGAAAAAGTTAGTTTTTAGCATACCATTATATAATTTTCTCTTTTTAGCTGCTTTTTGTCCAAATTCATATTCAAATTCTTCATAGGAAGTTATCAGATAATATGACCAATTTTTTAACTTTCTAAATGCATAACCAAGCTCTTTATATAATTGTTTAACACTATCCTTATCTTCCAATCGTTCTCCATAAGGAGGATTGGTAACTATAAATCCAAATTCTTCTTCACTCTCAAACTCAGTTGCATCTCCTACATTGAATTCTATATATTCATCTACACCTGCTATTTCTGCATTTTCTCGAGCTATATCTATACATTCTGCATCTATATCATATCCATAAATTTTAAATTTAGATTCATTGTCTATTTTATTAAAAGCATCTTTTCTTACATCCCACCAAATCTTTTTATCAAGCGTTCTCCATTTTTCTGATATAAATTCTCTATTTAATCCAGGTGCCATATTTATACCTATCATAGCTGCTTCAATTAATATAGTACCAGAACCACACATAGGGTCTACTAAAGTCCTACCTGCTTTCCAAGGAGTTAAGTAGATAAGTCCAGAAGCTAAAGTTTCTCTTATCGGAGCTTTATTTGCTTTTTCTCTATATCCTCTTTTATGTAAAGCATCTCCTGTTGTGTCTATTGAAAGAGTTACTTTATCTTTGTGTATAAATACAAATATAGGGTATTTTTCTTTATCTTCTTTAAGCAAACCATCCTCTAAATAACTTTTCTTCAAGCTTTCTACAATAGCTTTTTTTACTATAGCTTGTACATCTGGTGTACTGTATAATTTTGATTTTATAGAAGAAGCTTTTGAAATAGGAAATTGAGCTCCATAAGGTATATATTTAGACCAATTTATCCTTTTTGTATTTTCAAATAATTCATCAAAGCTTTTTGCTTCAAACTCAGCAATCTTAAGATGTACTCTTTCTGCACATCTTAACCACATGTTTGATTTTGCTATCCCAAATTCATCAGTCTTATATGTTATTCTTCCATCTTCTGTTTTTATTATTTCATATCCCAAATTAGTAATTTCTCTAGCCAACATTTTTTCCATTCCAAAAAAACATGGCGATATTAATGTATAGTTTTTCATAAAACCTCCTGTTTCCTATATTAATTACAACGATTATTTATTTTTTAACCTATTTACATGTTTAAATTCATACTTCCCATTTGATATCCTGACATATCTAGTGTAACATATTTAAAGCCAAATTTTTTTAATTTAGTGTCAACTTTACTAAAATTGTTATTTTCAAAAAATTTACCTAATTCTTCCTGATTAACTTCTATTCTAGCTATATCTCCATGCATTCTTACTCTAAATTGAGAAAAGCCCAAATCAGATAAATATTCTTCACTTTTTTCTATTATCCTAAGCTTTTCATCTGTAATTTCAACACCATAAGGAATTCTGCTTGCCAGACATGCAAATGATGGTTTGTTAAAAGTTTCTAACTTCATATCTCTTGAAAGTAACCTAATTTCATTTTTCTTTAATCCACTTTCTTTCAATGGACTAATTACTTCTAGTTCATTTAGTGCTTTAAGACCTGGTCTATAGTCTCCTAAATCATCTACATTGGTTCCATCCACTATGTACTTTATATTATGTTCCTTTGCGACCTCTTTTATTTTAGTAAATATATATTTTTTACAATAATAACATCTTTCAACACCATTTTCTTTGAATTCCTTTAAATCAAAATCTTCTATTTTTAATATAATATGTTTAACTCCAAAATTTTTAGTATATTGTTTTGCTTCTTCTATTTCTCTATTTGAGTGCATCATTGCATGAATAGTTACAGCTATAACATTATCTCCTAATGTATCTCTTGCTACTTTAAGTAAGAAATTACTGTCAACTCCACCTGAATAAGCAACTGCCACACTTTCTAATCCAATCAATTTTTCTCTTAATTTTTCTAACTTTTCTCTTTCCTTCACTAAATCTACCTCCATATCAATGAAATATGAACTCTAAAACTATTCTTATTTTTTACATACTTAATGATTATAACATATAAAGTATATATTTAAAAAATTAGAATAACTTTTAAATATATTAATTATAATATTAAAGTACTTTTATTTATATCTTTACAATTTAAGCATATTGCTGTATTACACTATATAAAAACAAAACAGTGTAATACAGTAATATACTTAAAAGCCATGAAGCCTAAATAGCCTATCTTCATGGCTAAGTTCACGATTTTATTCTCATATAATTACTCTTCTTATCGATATAATTGTAAATTACAAAAAGATACTATCATTAAAAATGTTTTAAAAACTTAATACTTATAGTTTACAGAGCTCTATATCAATCCCACCAAAAAAGCCATATGGTAGAATCTTGTATTACCTCTTTTAGAGCTCTTAATGTCTCATATCCTTGTACAATAATATCTTCACAGTACAAGATTAACTCTATGCATAGGTTATTGAACATTGTATTGTCACTAGGTATATTTTTTGAAAAATATTGGACTGTGTCACATCCAATTGCTATTGGGTATGCTCCATAATTTTCGTACCAATATTTTGCAACTGCTATATGCTCTTCATCACTAGGACAATCGTTAAATCCACCAATTGGTATATATGCAAATACTTCATAAGGTTTAGTTGTTGGAACTTTAGCTATGTAAACTTTGTTATTTTCTTGAAATATATCTATATTTGTAATTGGGTTAAAACTTTTATAATCACAAAAAATATCTTCTGACTCTATGAGTTCCTTTACCACCTCTGAAATTTCACTCTTCCTACACTTGAAAAATTCATTTACATCAATTTCATTATATTTTTTCAGACAATGCTCTTTGTAGTTCTCAAGAGAACCATACTCTTTATTGACAATATCAATGTTTTCTTTTAGCAATCCTACCTTTTCATCGATAATTATAATTGGTGTATATCCTTTTTCTTTTCCATCTTCTATCATTGTCTCCAATAAATTGTCAATATCAATCTCATTGTTCACAGGAACACATTCAAAACCATATAAATCTTCAATACCCATATTTATCTCCTATTCTTTTTAGATTTAATTCTTTTGAAAGTTTTCTTTTTTTGTTGTCAAATTTTTAAATACTATTATTATTTGTAAAACTATAAGTAGAGGTATAATTTATAAAAAACATTCATATTAAATAAATTTTCATTTAATTTTTTGTATAAATATAACGTTTTTATGACAATATCCTCATATAAATATAATATCACAAAACAAATGTTCATGGTTAATAATAAGTAATTTTGTAATAATTCGTTGTAATATTATGTTATTTTAAATAAAATAAATGATATAATTTGTATAAGAAAGGATATATTTATTTACATTAAATTTATTTGAGACAAGGTCAATGTGAATTTTTTTAATAGTAACAAATATCCCCAAAATAATAAATAATATTAGACTTTATGTATAGTATAAATTCTAATAAATCACATGCATGTTTGCAAGAATTAATAGATTAAAATCAAGATTTAGATTTAATAGTACTTTTATGTGAAAAGATATGTATTTATTTAATATATTAAACTCAGAAAGTACAAGATTCTACTATCTAATAGCTAATAATTCTATTGATATGCTTTTAATCCCAATACTAAAAACACTTACATAGAGACTAGAAATGTACTTTTCTAACTTGTAATTAACAGTAATTACTATGTATAAATTTTAACTGCATTGAGAAAATAGTAGAATAATATACCTGTAAAATTTATTAGAGTTGTATATTCACGTGTATTTCTTATTATTTATGTATAACAAAAGTAAATTTAATACATAAATTTATAGGTGTACCAATTAAAAATTTTAACTAATACACCCATTGATTTCTATTCTTCCTTTAATAAAATATCTTTCCATACATCTTCTTTAAACCCTAATAGTACATTTTTACCATCAAATAGTAGTGGTCTTTTAATAAGCATACCATCACTTACTAATATTTCTAGCAGTTTATCATCTGACTCAGTCTTTACTACATCTTTAAGACCTAATTCTCTATATTTCATTCCACTTGTATTAAAAAACTTTTTTATATCATATCCACTAATATTATAAATTAATTCTAATTCATTTTTAGTTGGTGGATTTTGAACCATATCTATATCCTCAAATTCCAAATTATTTTCTTTAAGCCATTTTTTTGCTTTTTTAACTGTAGAACATTTTGTATATCCATATAATTTAATCATTATAGTAAAACTTCCTTTCTAATTTTTTATCTCTATATTTACATTTTTATACCCATAATATGTATATTATAATCAAGTTTTATCATAAATACGATAGAACAGTTCAAATTTTCTAGCATCAATAGATACAGTCTTAGTTATATTAAAATCTCCATATTTGCTTTCATTAAATTTATAATTGCTACTGTTGATGATAAATTCTTCCTCCTCATACTTTTTCTTTAGCTATTTTGGTGTGAAGTATGGTATTTCTATAATTTTAATCTTACATTATACATTTTTTGAATTTGTATACATGTAAAAGCCGTGACAGTTTGATATCACGACTTTTTTACCACACAGTTAAATTAAATTTTAACTGCTCTAATATATCAAAATTTATATTTTTCATTGTAAAAGTCAGACAAACAATCCTTATTTTTTTATAAAATTTCAATATAAATTCCGTTTTTAAAAATTTAAACAATTTTTTCTTTTATTTGAATATCCTCAACTATACCATCTTTTATACTTATAATCTTATCAGCAACACTATTTGAAAATACAACATCATGTGTAATTATCAGTATAGTCATGCCTTTATCTTTAAGCCTATTCATTATATTTACTACTTTTTGAATAGTATCAATATCAAGTGCAGAAGTAGGCTCATCAAAACAAAGAACTTTTGGCATTAATGCACAAGACCTAGCTATTGCAACTCTTTGTTGCTGTCCTCCTGACAACTCAAATGGATATGAGTTCAATTTTTCTTCCAAATCAACTAGTCTCAAAAGTTCTTTAGCTCTATTTTCAGCTTCCTCTCTAGGGACTTTAAAAACATTAACTGGAGATTCAATTATATTTTCAAGGACAGTCATATGAGGAAATAGATTAAAGTTTTGAAAAACCATACCTATTTTACCACGTATTTTTGCCATGTCTTTCTTACTTTTTATTATTTCATTATCTATTATAATTTCTCCACTATCAAATTCTTCAAGACCATTTATACATCTTAATATTGTGGTCTTCCCTGCACCAGATTTACCAAGCAAAACTCCAATCTGACCTTCTTCTAGTTCAAAAGAAATATCTTTAAGCACTTTATTTTTTTTAAATGATTTATTTAAATTCCTGATTTTCAACATATAAAAAACCTCCTCCTATAATTATTGTAGCTTTATCTGTAATAAGAATATTTTTTTTCAAGTAATTCAAATCCCTTAGTAAGTATAGCTACAAATATAAGATATATTGCTCCTGCCTCAAATAGTGGTAACAAACTTGCTTCTCTATTCATTGCTATTTGAGATATTCTTAAAATATCATTTAATCCTAATATATATACTAAAGATGTATCTTTTACTAATGTAATTACTTCATTTGAAATAGGTGCTAGTATTCTTTTAAAAACTTGTGGAAATATTATTCTCTTGTACATCGTAAATTTGTCAAACCCTAGTACTTTTGAAGCTTCATATTGACCTCTATCTATTGATTGTATTCCACCTCTAAATATTTCTGCAAAGTATGCTGCATAATTTAAGAAGAAAGCTACTATTCCAGCTGTAAATCTGTCAAATACAATTCCTATAAGAGGTAAACCATAGAATATGACTATCATTTGTAAAAGTAAAGGTGTTCCTCTCATTATTAATATATAACATTGTGTAATACCACTTATTAATTTATTTTTTGATAATCTTAAAAATGCAACTCCAATCCCCAATGGAATTGATACTATTAATGTTATACAAAACATTGCTATAACTATTTCTAAACCTTGTAACATGCCTTTAGTGCCCCCTTCTTAACAGCTAACTTATCTCTTATTTAAACCACTTATCATAAATTTTGTCAAAAACTCCATCTTTTTTCATTTCTTTTAATGTTTCATTTATTTTTTTACAAAGTTCTGGATTTTCCTTAGATGTTGCTACAACATAATCTTCTAATCCAAAATCTTCTTTTAATACTTTATATTTATCTTCACCTTTTTGTCCCATATAGTATCTAATTAAAACTTCATCACCAACAACTGCGCTAGTTCTACCTATCTCTAAGTCTCTAAGTGCTTTATCGTAAGTATCATAAAGAACTGGTGCTCCACCCTTTAAGCTATTCATAAAATCTTTATCTTTTTCTACTGCATCAAGAGCTGTTGAACCTTGTTGAGTTCCAACTTCTTTATCTTTTAAATCAGCTTTTGTATTTACTTTTGAATCACTTAAAGTAACTATTATTTGTTTATTTTGTAAATAAGGTTCTGTATATGATACTATTTTCTTTCTCTCATCTGTTATAGAATATCCATTCCATAATACATCTACAGTTTTTGAATCATTTAACTCTGTTTCTTTCATTGACCAATCTATTGGTTGAAATTTAACTTCCATTCCAAGTCTCTTAAATGTCTCTTTTGCTAAATCAACATCAAATCCCACTGTTTCTCCTTTTTCATCTAAAAATCCCATTGGTACAAATGTATTATCAAATCCTACAATTACCTCTTTTTTTGATGCATTTGAAGCATCTTTATCCTTTTCATTATCTGATTTTGAGCAACCTGCCATTCCACTTACTAAACCTAACATAATTGTAAATAATCCTAATTTTTTTAATATATTTTTCATAATATTCTCCCTCGTCTTTTAAATTTTTAAATTTTAAATATTTTGATTATTTCAGAAAAAATGTATCTATTGCAATATAATTCTCTGCGCGCTTAAAAAATTATATTAAAAAACTCCCGTCTCTAGCTATTGCTAGAGGACGGGAGTTAAATCTCGTGGTTCCACCTCTGTTCATTAATGCCTCACGACACTAACCTCTTTAAGTACAATAAAAATTATACTCTAGCACTATAACGGATGCAAGGATACCGGGAAACTCCTAGTAAAGTATTTTTACTCTTTCAGAGTCCTGCTCAAAGATGTGTTCAAAGTAAAATCTATTGCTCCTCTCACCAATCGGAAACTCTCTGTTTAAGATTACCTACTTTTACTATTTCTTTTCATCGCATTTAATGTTGTTTTGAATTCTTATTTATGATATTGATTTTATATCATAAGGCAATATCTGTCAATATATATTTTAAAATAAATATAAAAATCTAATTCCAAGGTACAACTTCTACCTCACCATAGCATCGTTCTACCAATCTATTAGAATACTCTCCTTTATATCCCAAAATAAAAAGCAAAACAAGCTCAATATATCTTGTTCCTATTGAAATGATATTCCAAATGTCTTCAACTTCTAGTGTAGCTCTATGAGCTTTTCTACTTGGATGAACTATACTATTTCTTAAATAAATAACTAAATCTATTCCATCATCAAACTTCTTTTTTATCATGCTATCAAATATGTCTAACTCATATTTACCATATGGTATCTTACATATATCAAGTAGAAGTCTGATATTTTTAGATGCCAAATTATGGTCAAAAGTTTCATCTGTAAGCACCTTATTTTGCTCTACCAGCACTACATATGACAAAGTTTCAAGTGCAATCTGTACAGATATTATATTATTTTCCATAGTCACACTTCCAAGAGACTCTATATACCAATCAACGACACTCTTTATCGCAGAACCATAATAAAAATCTTCTAATTTTTTGCACATGAGACTTATATATTTTTCTATATTATGATAATTCGACAGCGTATCTGACCATGTTGGTACATATCTAAAAGGTGTTATTTGATTTTCATTCCAAATTCTATAAACTTCATTACCATTTCTATATCCTTTTGCCAAACAAAATCCAACATATCTGCCACACATAAAACTCAAGGCTGTTGCTATTCTATCTAAAAGATTTATTGTATTATTAGTTCTAAAAATTCTACCATCTTTTCTTCTAATCCTACCTATATGAGTTATTATTGCACCAGATTTAGACTTTAAATCTGACTTCAATTCTTTTCTATAATCATACCGTTTATCTATAGTAACAACATAATCATTTATATCAAATTCAATTCTACCTGCATATACCTTATCATTGTATTTTATAAGTTTTCCAGGTATTTTATCTAAGTTTATTATATTAAAATCTACATGTTCAACATAAGAGTTTTTAGATTTTATACAATCATCATTGATATATCCTTCTATCACAAAATCACTTAGAGTGTTTATTGTTATAGAAATAATCTTATAACCATAGACTTCAAGAATAGCATTATCATAGTCCAAAACTAAGTTCTCATCTTCATTTTCTATATCTTCAATGCAACCTATATCTGCTTTAAAACTTATGGATATTGGAGGTGTCATTTTATAATAAATTTTTCCATTACATCTATATTTCTTATCTAAATATATACAAAATCTACCTTCATAGATACTAATATCTTCATTGATACCATAGCTTAAATATTCTGATGTTATAGAATCATCAATTTCTTTCATTTTTATTCCCACCTTTGCTTTTGTATAATAACATGGGGATTTCATTTCTTTTTTATTTAGTAAAACCCAATCTATTATATAATTCAATATATTATTTTTATTAATTATGTATTTTATAATTTCTTATAAAAACAGTATCATTCTAGTATCATCGTTTGTTAGAGACATTATGTATTTTATAATTTTTTATTTATTAATAATACCTAAAATAGATTTTAAGAAATCATTTTATTACCATAGCTTTTATTCATTTAGATATTATCATTCATATATGTACATTGTCAAAGAAAACATTTAATTTATTAAATATTTTCTTTAACAACATATTATTATAATCTTATAAATAATATATTTAATAAACTAAATCTATTTCATTAAATGATTTTTCAAAATAAAAATGGTAGCTTTAATTTGTTATTTCAAAACTACCATTAGATTATGTATATTCTCTTTTAACATATAAAGCTTTTACTCATTACAACGATTTTTACTACTTTTATTTAGTATATATATTCAAAATATTATGGCACTCATAAAATTGGAACCCAAAATTCAATCAAACTTTTACCATCCTTATCAACTAATTCTCCATATCTCGCAAAATCATATTTAGCATTTTCATTTAACTGGCATGTTGACTGAGGTAACCATTCTTTATAAGCATAATCTACAACAGGTTGTAAGCTATCTTCTCTCTTTGCTTTAAAGGTAAAAACTATATTTTGCACATTCACCTATAACAGAAAAACCTAGTCGTGTATTTCCTTTATAGCCTACTAAAAGAATTTTGTCATTTTCAACCATTTTAACTTCCATTATTCTATCACCTCTCAAAGTTTCTTTTCCATCAACAGTAAACTTTAATTGTACAGGATGAAAATCTCCTTTTTTTCTAAATGATTGTGGGCTACATTTAAACATAGCCTTAAATCCAATTGTAAATGATTGTTGTGTTTCATATCCAGCAAATAGTGAAATTTCCATAATTGGCTTATCTGTAAAAATTAGTAACCTTCTAGTATGATTGTACCTAATTCTGTCTTAGCTATTTTCACATTTCTTGCTATTGTCAAAAAAAATTAATCACTAATAATGATGGCAACCCGTAAAATTTGGATAATATATCATTACTCAAGGTTAGATAATGTATTTCTTATGTCCTTTTCTACTAATGACTTCATATTATCATTATAAATATTTATATCTGCATTACTTAATTCCGCTCTTATACGATGAATAAGTTGTTTCTTATACTTTATGATATTAGGTAATGACTGAATAAAATTTCTCGATACAGAAGGCTTTTTATCCACAATGTGACTTAGTATACTATCTATATTCATTTCAATTTTATTATCAGTATCCCACTTAGCATTTGCAACTATTAACAACAATCCTCTTGTACGAATATATGAACTTTCATTATTAATCATTTCTAGAAAATAATCAAAAAAACAGTATGTAATGTTTGATTTTTTACTTTCATTTTCTAGAAATAAAAAAGTTTTATATGCTTCAGTATGATTTTTTGAACATAATTCTTTAATAAGTAAATCAATATTTTCCAATATTTTCATCTCCTTTGTAACAAATATTTATTTAAGCTGAGTATAACATAACAAAAAATAAATAGAAATAATTGCGATACCTATATAAATATTATCTGTTAATCAAGCTGATTTACATCAATGCATGTTAATACTCAATTGTCATTTAAATTCTGTTAATAAGTAATATAATTTTTTTCTAAATTATACTAGCAAAAAGACGCTCCTTTCTGAGCGTCTTCATAATATAAAAATCTAATATTCTTTTAAAGTTCATTGCGTTTTATTTGTAACTAATAAGTTATATAATAAATAGACTTAATAAATATATTATATAACTTATATTTATTATAGTTCCTTTTTTAAAGTTTCTTTTAAAGTATCATATGCAAAATCCATTATCTCTCTACAAGCAACTAAATCTTTCTTTAAGTCTATACATAACTCTGAACCATACTCATTTCTTACTGTTGTTGTCAAATCTTTAGCATATGCTTTAGCTTTAGTACTTTCACCCTCATGGTTTCTACCTCTTACATATCCAATTATTATATTTGAGGCATTTACTGCACCACATAAACTAGCAACTCCACAACCTGAACCTAATCCACTACCTAAACAAACTGGTATATCTGTATTAAACTCTTCATTATATGCTTTTATAACTGACTCTGCACAATTAAACCCTTTTTCATGGTATTTTGATGCTATAACTTTATTGCACATTAAAACTCCCCCTTATCAATGTAAATTAAAAATCTCTTCTAACATAATTATATCAAATATTAACAAAAAAATCACTTTTAACCAATTTAACTATTTTCTTCTAAATCTAATAGTATTTTTTTTAAGTCAGAATGATTCCCCATATATCCACCAATATTATTTTTACCAACAACTCTGTGACAAGGTATTATTATTGGAATTTTGTTGCTTTTACTTGCTTGTCCAATTGCTCTAACAGACTTTGGATTATTTATATTTTTTGCTATTTCTGAGTATGAGAGTGTTTTTCCATAAGGTATTTTTAACATTTCTTCATAGACAGACTTTTGAAATTCAGTACCATCAACACGTATTTTCAAATCAAATGTTTTTCTTTTTCCATTAAAATAATCATCTATCTGATTTATTGCCTCTTTTAAATCTTCTTCACTTCTTTTTATATCTATTCCTTTTTTAATATATTCTTCTTTTAAATTATTAAATTTTTCATCTCCTATATCTAAACTAACTACAAAACCATCTTCACTCAATATGTACAAATTTCCTATTTTAGACTCATAAACATCATATACTAAATTCATATAACGTCCCCCCTTTTATATTAGTATACATATAATTTTTCAAGTAATAAAGAGTTACCCTAAAAAATAGAGTAACTCTTTTTATAATTGTTATACAATAGAAATTTATTTAGATAGCTATAAATTTTCAATATGTGAAACATTAATCTTCTATATTTTTAAAAGCTTTAGAAAGCATAAGTTTTATCCTGTTAAGCTGATTCACCTCGCTTGCAGAAGGGTCATAATCAATAGGAATTATATTTGCATTCCTATATAATCTTTTTAATTCTTTTATAGAACCTTTACCAATTATATGATTAGGTAAACATCCAAAAGGTTGCATACAAATGATATTTTCCACACCTTCATTCAACAATTCAACCATCTCACCTGTTAAAAGCCATCCTTCTCCAGTTTGATTTCCTAATGATACTACTGGTTCTGTATTTTTCGCAACTGTTTTTATATTTCCTGGAGCGTAAAATCTTTTACTTTTATCAAGTGCTTTTTTATATACTCTTTGGTATATACTTGTTATGTATATAAAGGCTTCTCCTATCATTCTACTTTTTCTACTTCCTTCTAAATGAGTGTGTTTATAAATAGTATTAAACGCACAACTTAAAAAGAAATTTGTAAGGTCTGGTACAACTGCTTCAGCACCTTCTCGCTCTAATATATTCACTAGATTATTGTTTGCAATTGGATGAAATTTAACTAATATTTCTCCAACTAAACCTACTTTAGGTTTTTTAATATCTAATATCTCTAGGTTATCAAACTCATTTACTATCTCTTTTATGTTTTTAGTAAATACAGAAATTTTAGCTTTGACTAGAGATTTTTTACATATATCAACCCATTTTTCATATAGAGTATTTGTACTTCCAATAACTTTCTCATATGGTCTCACTCTATAGAGTACTTTCATCAATAAATCTCCATATACAACAGACATAAAAAGTCTATTGATTAATTTTAGAGATACATTATCCATTATCCCACTATCTTCTATTCCATTTACACTAAGTGCAATAACTGGAACATCTTTAAACCCTGCATCATACATAGCTTTTCTTAAAAATCCAATATAATTTGTAGCTCTACAACCGCCACCAGTTTGAGTTATTGCAACAGATGTATTATTTAAATCATATTTTCCAGACTTTAATGCTGTTATTAATTGACCTACTACTATTATAGCTGGATAACAAGCATCATTATTTACATACTTCAAACCTTCCTCAATAACACTACTATCTGTATCTTTTAAAATTTCTATCTTATATCCACTCAGATTTACAGCTTCTTCAAGGAATTGAAAATGTATAGGTGACATTTGTGGTGCTAATATAGTATGTTTGTTCGTTATTTGATTATTCTTTGCATACTGTATTCTATCTACTTTCATATTTTTTACATCTATATTTTTACTTTCTCTCTCAAACATAGCTGCTTTTAAAGACCTCATTCTTATCTTTGCAGCTCCCAAATTATTACCTTCATCAATTTTTATAATAGTATATATTTTAGATTTTTCATTAAGTATTTCTTGAACTTGGTCTGTAGTTACTGCATCCAAACCACACCCAAATGAATTAAGTTGAACCAATTCTAAATAATTTTTATCTCTTACAAAACTAGCTGCTTTGTATAATCTTGAATGATAGACCCATTGGTCTACAACTCTAAGTGGTCTTTGCATATTTGCTAAGTGACATATAGAATCTTCAGTAAGTACTGCCATGTCTAAAGAATTTATAAGCTCTGGCATTCCATGATTTATTTCTGGATCTATATGATATGGTCTACCACATAATACAATTCCCTTTAAGTTTCTCTCTTTTATCTCCTTAAGTGCTCTTTCACCTGCTGCTTGCATCTCCATCTTAAATGAATTTTGTTCATCAGTCGCTTTATCAACTGCATGATTAATTTCTTCCTTAGTTATATTTATACCATTAAAACGTCTTGATAATTCCTCATGAAGTCTCTTTTTCAACTTTTCCTTATCATTTAGACTTATAAATGGATTTATGTAATTTATATTTTTGTTTCTTATATTTTCCACATTATTTTTTATTACTTCAGAATAGGATATTACAACGGGACAATTATAATAATTATCTGCACTTAAATCTTCTTTATTTTCATTGGTTACACTAGGATAAAATATATTCTTTATTCCTTTTGAAATTAAATTTTCTATATGACCATGAACTAATTTCCCAGGATAACACACTGTTTCAGAAGCAATGCTAGTTATACCAGTTTCATATAATTGTTTTGATGACCTATCTGAAAGTACAACTCTAAATCCCATATCATTGAAAAATGTAAACCAAAATGGATAATCTTCATACATATTTAATACTCTTGGTATTCCTATCTCTCCTTTTTTTGCTTTATCTTTTTCTAATGGTTTGTATTTAAAAATCCTATCATATTTATACTTAAATAGATTTATGGGGTTTTTCTTTTCTAAACCTATCTTTTTATCGCCATAAATAGCTTCTCCCTTCTCACATCTGTTTCCTGAAATAAAAATTTCATTATCAGAAAATTTGTTTATTGTAAGAAGACAATGATTTGAGCATCCTTTACATCTAATTACACTTGATTCTAATTTTATACTATTCAATTCTTCTTTAGATAATAAAGATGTTTGATATCCACTTTCATACTTCTCTCTAGCTATAAGAGCTGAACCAAAAGCACCCATAATTCCAGAAATATTAGGTCTAATTACATTTTTGCCAATTAACCTTTCAAAACTTCTAAGTACTAAATCATTATAAAATGTTCCACCTTGTACAACAATATTATTTCCAATCTCATTTAAATCTCTGATTTTTATTACTTTAAATAAAGCATTCTTTATTACAGAATAAGATAAGCCTGCTGATATATCTCCAACACTTGCCCCTTCTTTTTGAGATTGTTTTACTCTCGAATTCATAAACACAGTACATCTTGAACCTAAATCGACAGGGCTTTGAGAATAGATACCTTCATGTGCAAATTCTTCGATTGTCATAGATAAAGAACTTGCAAATGTCTCTAAAAATGAACCACAACCTGATGAACAAGCTTCATTTAATATTATATTATCAATTACACCCTCTTTTATTTTTAAACACTTCATATCTTGACCACCAATATCAAGTATAAAGTCTACATCTTTATTAAAAAATTTAGCAGCTTTATAATGTGCTATAGTCTCTATTTCTCCATTATCTATTTTTAATGCTTTTTTAATAAGTCCCTCTCCATATCCAGTTACAGTTGAACTTAAGATTTTAACGTCTTTTGGTAATATATCATATATTTCATTTATGACCTTGATTGTTGTTTTTAGTGGATTCCCTTCATTACTATTATAGTAAGAATATACTAGATTCCCATCTTCATCAATAAGCGCAGCCTTAGTAGTAGTAGAACCTGCATCAATTCCTAGATAACAATTTTTCTTAATTGAATTTATATCTACATAATCTATTTTTTCTTTTTCATGTCTTCTTAAAAATTCTTCATACTCGTTTTTATCTTTGAATAAAGGTTCTAATAAATTTACTTCTCCATCTTCAATATTTTTTATATTGTCTAGTTTTTCTATTAGAGATTTAAGTTTTATACTATCTTCATCTACTGATAATAATCCTGCTCCAATAGCAATATAAAGCTGTGCATCTTCTGGGAAAATTACATTTTCATCTTTTAAATTTAGTACTCTTTTAAAAGCTTCTCTAAGTTCAGATAAAAAATACAATGGTCCACCTAAAAATGCAACATTGCCTTCTATTTTTCTTCCACAAGAAAGAACACTTACTGTTTGTACGACAACTGCATTAAAAATACTCATTGCTATATCAGTCTGCTTAGCTCCATCATTTATAAGAGGTTGAATATCTGTTTTAGCAAAAACACCACATCTTGAGGCTATTGGGTAAATAACATTGTAGCCTTTAGCTAATTCATTTAAACCACTAGCATCTGTCTTTAAAAGGGAAGCCATTTGGTCTATGAATGCTCCAGTGCCACCTGCACATATACCATTCATTCTTTGATCTATTCCTCCACTTAAATAGGTTATTTTTGCATCTTCTCCTCCAAGTTCTATAACAACATCAGTTTCCGGATGGAAATATTCTATTGATTTTGTACTAGATATAACTTCTTGGACAAATTTTACCCCAAGTTTTTTTGAGATTCCAATTCCTCCTGAACCAGTTATTATAATGGTTGCATTTATATCTCCCAATTTTTCGTATATTCCATTTAGTACTTCTTTAACTGATTTCTTCACATCAGAATAATGTCTTTTATATTCTTTATGAACTATATTGTTATTATTAAGTACCACAACCTTTACTGTTGTAGAACCTACATCAATTCCTATATGAAATAATTCGTCCATTGTACCCCTCCATACTTATATGCTTTTTTAATTTTTGTAAGTTCTATGGCTTTATTTTAAGTAAGTTATTTTATAATTTTTATGATTAATATTTTTATTTTATGATTCTTTTATTAATCAAGCTTACTCTACTAGGTAATTTCTAATAATACCTTTAAATTTTAAATAAGAACATATAGTTAGTGTACTAAATTTTGTCATAAATTTCTACAGATTTTTGTTACTTTTTACATAAATATAACTTAACTCTAATACCAATTTAATGTTCGTATATTATAAAATATCTTCATTCAAAAAAAATGGTTGTCAGTACACAATTCCTTATTGCATATAGACAACCATTTTTTTGTATATTATTTTTATTTTAATTACTTCTATTTATCATATTTATGATACGAGCATAAATATAAAGTGAGCTGCTGCTCCTGCACATAAACCACCTATTGTATGAGAAAGAATTGCTTTTCCAGCTAATTGTCTAGCATTTAATGCATCCATCATACCAATATGTGTACTTAAATATCCACTCCAACACATACCCATTGCTGTAAATACTGCTATATCATTAGGAGTTATAGCTCCTGATTTTATAAATTCTGGAACTAAAGACATTGCTGCTCCAACAGCTCCTAATGAAGTTATAGGGAATGCTATTGCTTCTGGTGATGTAAATCCAAATAATGGCTCTAATATAAATCCAAGCTTATCCCCAAGAACTGGAAGTAATTTTATTCCTTCATATGCAGCTCCTGTATAAACCTCTTGACCTGTAGCAGGGTCTGTAGATGGTCCAAAAGTTAATAGCATAACTAATGTACATACTACTAGGACACCAGGGATTATAGCCATTCCCATATCTACACCCATCTTACCACCTTCAAGAATAGCATCTAGGCCTCTTTGGAACACATTTCCTTCTCTTATTTCTCTAAATTCAGCTTTTTTCTCTAATGTTCCTGCTGCTTTATCTTCTTCTGGATTATAGTTATAGAACTTCTTAGTAAATGTCAACATTATTCTAACACTTACAACACTACCTATTACTGCACCTAAGTTACCAATCAATGCTGGCAATACATATTCTGTACCTTGAGATATCATAAACGTTGTTAAGATAAGTCCCATACCAAAAGCTGTTCCTAAATTACATAGTGCTGGAACTTGATATTGTTTAAAATACTGTGTGAATGTTTTATCTTTAGCAAAAGGTATAATAGCTGGATTATCTGATAAATAAGTTGTTATAGCCCCTGCTATACTAGCACCAGGTAATCCGTATAAAGGCTTCATAAATATAGCGAAAATTTTATTAATTAATGCTATTACTCCAAACTCTGAAAGTAGTGCGCTTAATGCGCCTGCAAGAACTGCCATAGCCATAATTAAGAAAACTGTCTCTAATAGTAAAGCATGTGCTGTACTCATTATTACTTTAAACATCATTCCTGCGCCCATAATACTACCAACATAGCCAAATCCAACTATTAGTAATATTATGAAAACGAATGTCTCCATGCTTACTGCCTTAACCTGTCTCCTGTCTGTTAACTTCTCCATTTTGAATCATCCCTTCTTTTCTTTTGTTGTAAAGCTTAACAAAACCTTTTCTCTTTTTTAATTATACTTATAAATATTACTCTTTGCAACTTTATTTGTCATTTTTTTATCATAAATAAAATGAAAACCAGTATTCCAATAATAAAAATTTTTCAGATTTCTGCAAGTTTTCGACATATTATCTTTCATATATAAAATGATACAATTTCTTACTAAATAGATATAACCTCCTCTAACGACCTAATATCTAATAACAAGTTGTAACTTATAACTTTTATATTAATCAAAAAAGATTATGAAAAATTTTTTCCTTCAATATTTTTCATAATCTTTTTTTCTATTTTTATAAATTTTTTTCAAAAATTTTTTTTTAGTTATATATTATTTTAATTTTTCAGCTATATATTTTACTAAATCAACAGTTCTTGAGGAATATCCCCATTCATTGTCATACCATGAAACTACTTTGACCATATTATCCTCTATAACCATTGTGGACAGAGCATCTATGATAGATGATCTTGAATCGCCTCTATAATCTATAGAAACAAGTGGTTTGTCACAGTATCCTAAAACACCCTTTAATTCTCCTTCAGCAGCTTCTTTTAATACAGAATTCACTTGCTCAACTGTAACGTTTTCTTTAAGTTCACATACTAAATCAACAAGTGAAACTGTTGGTGTTGGCACTCTAAGTGAAAAACCATTTAATTTTCCTTCTAATTGTGGTAATACTCTTGACACAGCTTTTGCTGCTCCTGTAGTGGTAGGTATTATAGATTCAGCCGCTGCTCTCGCTCTTCTCAGGTCTTTGTGGCTCTTATCTAATATTCTTTGATCGTTAGTATATGAATGTACAGTAGTCATTAAACCTTTTACTATACCAAATTTTTCGTCCAATACTTTAGCAAATGGTGCTAGGCAATTTGTAGTACAAGATGCATTTGAGATTATATTATGCTTTTCATTATCATATTGTTCTTCATTAACTCCAACAACTATAGTTATATCTTCATTTTTTCCTGGAGCTGTTATTATTACTTTTTTTGCACCTGCTTTAATGTGTTTTTCTGCCTTTTCTCTTTGTGTAAATAATCCTGTTGATTCTATAACTATATCAACCCCTAACTCTTTCCATGGTAATTCTTCCGGGTCATTGTATCTCAGTATTTTTATTTCTTTAGAGTTTACTATTAGTGTATCTTCATCCTTTGCTTCTACCTCACCTCTAAAAGTTCCGTAACATGAATCATATGTAAATAAATGTGCCAAAGACTCTGTTGTTGCTCTTGCATTTATGGCTACAATTTCTATATTATCTCCTAATTCTTCTTGAGCTATTCTCAACACAGCTCTTCCTATTCTTCCAAATCCGTTCATTCCTACCTTAATTTTCATTATGAAATGTCTCCCTCCATTACTATGTTTTTACATGATTATTGTACACTAAATAATTCATTTGTTCAATACTTTTTCTAGATTAAATAATTAAATTCTGTGTTTTTTTATTGTCAAAAGACAATTAGTGTATCATTTTTATCTCTTTTAACCCTTATTTAGTATATACTTTTTAATATAAAGAGGCTGGAGGGACGTATTTTGCCCAATGTCCCTTGGGACATATTTCACCACCATTTTTTTGAATTTTTAAACTATATCTATATTTGAAAATACAATATGTATTAAAAGATTATCTCTCAATACAAAAACATCTAAAAATTACCTAAAAATAACCCTTAAATTTTTGTATTGATTACTTTACATCTTAAAAAATAAAACAAAAAAGAGATTATATCATTATATGAATAAAATAAATTTTTATACTTTACTCACTTACATAATACAATCTCTTTTTTGTATAATTATTCAAATAATTTAGTTCCTAAACTTACAAACATTTGTAAAATTAAAAATGCTTTTGTATCTATCTTATGATTACTCTGTAAAATTTCTTTTGCTTCATCTTGTGAAACTAAAATAGCTTCAATATCTTCATCTGGTTCTAAGAATTCATCAGTTATATTACCATCGCATATACAGTAAACAAATGCAATCGATTCATCACTCATACCAGGAGATAGATATACTTTCTCATTACTCTTATTTTTTTGAATTTCTAAAAGAGTAAGCCCAGTTTCTTCTCTAAGTTCTCTTTCAACAGAAATATCTATAGATTCACCCTTATCGATAAGACCTGCTGGCAATTCGTATATATATCCATTAATGGGTACTCTAAATTGTTTTATTAAAATTAATTTTTTACTACTTTTATGAAGACCTACTATTGCAACTGCATCTGCACTATCTTCTTTATTTTCAAGATAAATACTTTTTAGTTGTTCACTGCTTTTTCTTGATGCTACCATCCATATCTTATCTTCATCTAGCTTATTTTTATACTCAATTTCAAAAAGTCCCATAAACTTACTTTCAACCAATGGATTTATATTCTTTATTATAGTTTTTTTCAAATTTACTACGACCTCTCTTTATTTAAATATCCTTAAGTAATTATAGACATAATACTTTAAAATAAGTATTGGATACAGTTTCTTATATCTCCATTTCTAAGTTATCTTTATCTATGAACCCTACTTTAATTTCACAATCAAATATTTCTTTTAATAATTTTGCTAACTCTTCTCTTGCACTCATTACTTGATCTAAATTTGCATTAGTAAAACCATCTATAGGGAAAAATATATTTTTTGAACTACTTGTAATTTTTCCTTCTTCACCTTGTCTCCATATCCATCTTCTAGTTTTTACCATATCTCCAACAGAATAAATTAATTCTCCTTCTTCCATCAACTCAACTTCAGTTTCTCCAAATGGAATGAATTTATCCCCTTTTTTTGAAAATCTAACAAATACATCATCATCTCTAAAATCCATATCATGTGCACCCATTGGAAGTAGATATTTTAAAGAAATAGAGTTTCCTAAGTCTACAATAGGATTTATATGTGGAAGCTTTTTATTTTTAGCAACTCTTGTTGTCATTGCTTCTATCGAACTCATAAATTTATTTGGATTCATCCCTAAACTTCTAAATGCTTCTCTGTATGGTATAATTTCTTCTGCTTCTTTTACCTTTTTATCTTTAAAGTACTCTTCTACTCTGTCTATGCTTATATCTAAAAGATTATTTATTCTTTCAATTTCTTTAGTATTGTCTATTCCTTTTGCAACTACTACACCAAAACATACATTTTCTAATTTATCAAATACTTCTTTTTCTACTATGAATTTCATTTTGCCTTGTCCTCCTGTTATTTTACATTATTTTCTAAGTAAATTTTATCACTTTATGTCTTATAAATATACCCCCTATTTTAGCAATTGTTTAATTTTTTTAAATTTTCCAATTAATACAATATTAGTTCTTATGAAATATTTTATATATAGTAATTATAGATTACGCTTTTAAAAAAAATATTCTTGCTTTATAATGTATAATATATTTTTATTATACGTCTTATGGAGGTAATATTGTGAAAAATTTGATTTCTATATATTTTATAATTATTAATATTATTGGTTTATCTTCAATGTATATTGATAAGAAAAAAGCAATAAAAAATAAATGGAGAATAAAAGAAACTACCCTTCTTGCCATAGCAATAATTGGAGGTAGCATCGGTTCTATCATTGGAATGTATTCTTTTAGACATAAAACTAAGCATATTAAATTTACACTTGGGATACCATTTATAATATTACTACAATTGTTATTATTCTATTTTTATATGCTTTAAAGTGATTTTTAAATATAATAATTCTATTTTTATTAATAATTTAAGGTGTATAAATTTTTTAATTTTATACACCTCTTATCTAGCAATTCATAAAAATCTAACCAATTAAATTAATGACCTTTATGTTTGGCTTTTCTTTTTTCTTGTTTCAAAGTAAAAAGTCTTTCTTTTTCTTCTTCTTTTCTAGACTTAGCTAGTATTTTTTTATCTTGTTTTCTTTCTTCATGTTGAAGCTTAAGAGCATTTTGCGCTTTAGTTCCTATAGTTTCTTTAGACTGTTCTTTTTTTACTTTTCTCTGCATCCTTTTATATCCAATATTGTCTTTAGATACATTTTTATCCAATTTGATACTTCCAAAATTTAATGAAAAGAACTTTTCAAGTATGAATTCATATACTTCTACATCCTTAGGTTCTGCTCCAAAAACTACCCTACACACCTCATATTTTTTACCATCTTGTCTTTCGAATATACCTATCCAAAACGGTTCTTCAAATAAGACTGTTAATTTTCCACTAACATTATCCATTGCTAGTTCCTCCTATTTATTTGCTTTATTTCTAAAGAATGGACAACCAAGGAGGCAGGTTACTGACAGCAATTGCTGCGTCTGGACTACCAACCAGACTGTGTTTTTATCTTCATCAGTTAAATATTAACTTTTTTATTTTAATTTGTCAATGTTGACATAAATTTATCTTCCTTACTATTGCTATTAACAACTTTAAATATTATCCATTATTTCTCCATGCATAAACAAAGCTGCTTCTCCAGAAATTTTTACATCATTATCTTTTAATAATTCACACTGAATAATGCCACCACGATTAGAAAGTTGTGATGCTATCATTTTATCTTTTCCCAACTTTTCAGCCCAATATGGTATAAGACTACAATGAGATGAACCTGTAACAGAATCTTCTGAGTCTAATTCTGGACAAAAATATCGAGATACAAAATCTGTATCAGTTCCTTGTGATGTAATTATAACACCTAGCCAACCTGTTAATTTACGTAAATCTTGATAATTAGGTGTATAGTCTATAACTTCTTGTTCATTACTTAGTAACAATATTAAATCTCTTGAAGAGTAGATAGCCACTGGTGTACAACCCAGTAAACTACATTGTTGTACTGATAATTCAATTTCAATAGGTTCTCTGTTTGGAAATATCATTTCATATAGATTCCCATTTCGTGTAACTTCAAGAGTTCCACTTTGAGTAAAAAAACAAATTTTCTTAATATCTATATCAATAAAATTGGATATAACATAAGCTGCAGCTAAAGTTGCATGACCACATAAATCAATTTCTTCTTTAGGTGTAAACCATCGTAAGTCATAATTTCCATTATTTTTAACTACAAAAGCTGTTTCTGGAAGATTATTCTCTGTTGCTATTTTCTGCATTAATTCTAGTGATAACCTCTTTTCAAGAACACAAACACCAGCAGGATTTCCTTTAAATAATCTATTTGTAAATGAATCAACTACATAATATTTAATTATTCACACCTTCTTTCTAATTTAAAGTTAGGAATACATTCATATTATATTATCCCATATTTAAATAATCAAAACAAATTACTATTTCTTATGAATTTATATAATTCAATATCTTACTCTCGACAAGTATTTATTGAAATACAACACTAGAATACTTCTTTATCAATATTTCAATAATATTTTCTTTTCTGATAAAATCTCTTCTATAAATCTCTTCTATACTAATTGTAGTGACTTTTCTTTAAACCACATTATGACAGTAATAATTGTTGCACATACATCTGCTACCAATTGAGTTGCAATAAGACCTTTCATACCCCATAAATTTGTGAAGATCAACAAAAATGGAATGAACAGCAAACCTTGACGACATATACTTAGCATACCACCTTGTTTTGCTTTTCCAATTGCTAAAAAGTAATTTCCTATGACAATTTGAATCCCTAATGTCATAAATGAAATAGCATCAACAATTAAAGCAGTTCTTCCAATTTCCAATACTTTAACTGATTCTTGATTAAATATATAAATAAATTGCTTTGAAAATAAAATGCACAAAGCTCCAAACAATACATTTACAACAGTACTCCAATATATTGCTGTCTTAGTAGCTCTTTCAACTCTATCTATTTTTCCTGCACCATAGTTATATCCAATCAGAGGAGAATAACCTTTTAAAAAACCATATAAAGCATTTGATTCCAAAGACATAAGGCGGTTAACAATTCCCATAGCTGCAATAGCAGCTTCTCCAAATGGTTTAGCAACAATATTAGTTAAACTCACTGCCCCACCAGTCAAAAATTGGAAGAAGCAAACTGGTAGACCGATTTTGAAAATCTCTGTGTAAATAGTACGCTTGATTTTAAAATAACTAAAAGAAATTTTCAAAAATGTATGCCCTTTTAAAATATAAAATCCATAAAATGAGGTAGATACAAGTTGTGAAATTAATGTTGCAATAGCTGCACCAGAAACTCCCATATGACATCCAAATATTAAAACTGGGTCTAATATGAAGTTTGTTAATCCACCAAGCAACATAGCAGTCATACTAAATGAAGAACTCCCTTCTGCAACTATCATATTATTCATCATTATATTTAAAACATTGAATATAAGCCCCAAAATATATATCAAACCATATTCTCTTACATAATAAAGTGTGCTATCTGTTGCCCCTAAAATATTCATAAGAGGATTAAAAAATAATAGCATAATTGTAACCAAAACAGTGATTAAAAATATACCTGAAAAGAAAGCTATACTACTACAAGCCTTTACTTCCTCATATTCTTTTTTACCAAGAAGCCTTGAAATATAAGAACCTGCACCACTTCCAAAAAGCAATCCTATTCCAGTACCAACCATAGTTAATGGATATACTAAGGATACTGCAGCAGTTTGCAGTGTCCCCAAAAGACCTACAAAGAAAGCATCAACAATATTATATAATGCTGATACTATCATCCCCATCATAGTAGGCATTCCTAATTTTAACAGTGATTTCCTTACATCTTCTTTTTCTAAAAGATAGATTCTTTTTTGATTTCCATTCATATCAATCATCCTTTCAAATGTTTTGTTTCAATACAGTATAGTTACTAAACATATTTTCAAAAATAATTGCTACCCTCTACGATAGCAATTTTTTCACACACAGCTATTACTTTTCTTCTAATTTTTTATCAATACTTTCTTCAAAAGCAGAAAAATAACTCAACATATACTCATAAAAAGGCTCTGGCATATCATCTAACAGTTTTAGTGATTCATCATTAGTTTGCTTATGATATTCTTGATGAGCTTTATAATTTTTCATTCCATCATCTGTAAGGCTCAAAACTACTTCTGTATCAGAATCAGGAGATACTTTTTTTACTACAGTTCCTTTATCTACTAGTTTATAAATCATCTGAGAAGCTGCTCCTTTTGTAATACCCAAAACATCTGCAAGAGATGTAATGTTTATTCCAGGATTATCACCAACAGCTGATATTGTATGAATTTCTGATTTTGATAATAGAATCTCTGTTCCATAAGTTCGCTTTTTATCTTCCCACTGATTGTATTTGTGAATAATACGTTCCATCAATGTAATTAGTTTAGAATAATCTCTCATACTTTCACCTCTATTTGTTTAGTTTCATTACTGTTTAGTTACTATACATATTATATCTTTACTTATCAATTGTCAAGTTTCTCTTTAAGAAATATCCAAGGATTTATTTTCATAATTGAATGAATCCTTATTTCTGAACCTCCATATAAAAAAGGAGTACTATTTTTTGTACTCCTTTTTTATAAATTTTATTTTTTATATAGATTAAGATTACTATATTATCTTAATCTTCCAAATTGTTAATTTGACTTAAAATTATAAATTGGTTTCAATATATTAATTATGTCAACTGTTTCTCTTATATTTTCTACAATCTCATCAATTGGCTTATACGCTTGAGGTGCTTCATCAATGGTTTTAATATTTACACTCGTTGTAAATACATTTTTCATAGAATCTTCATAATCTTTCATATTTATACTTCTTTTGGCTTCTCCTCTTGAAAGTATACGTCCTGCTCCATGAGGTGCAGAATTAACCCAATCTAAATTTCCTTTTCCTACTCCCAAGATAACACCATCTCTCATATTTATAGGAATCAATAACTTTCTTCCTTCATACGATGCTATAGCTCCTTTTCTTAGTATTCTGTTTTCAATTTCTATATAATTATGTATAGTTTGAAAATGGTCTAAATCATTGAACTTAAGACCTATACATTCTTCAATTATTCTTTTAGCCATTGTATTTCTGTTTAGTTCAGCATATTTTTGTATAATATCCATATCATGAAGATAATCTTCCATCAATTTTCCTTCTAAATAGCATAAATCTTTTGGTATTTTAGGGGTAAAATTATGTTCTTCTTTAAGCGTTATCAATGCATCCTGAATTTCTTCTTCTCTATTTTCCTTTTTGTACTGCTCAACAAGTCTTTTACTGTCTTCATCAAAGCTATTGCTAATTCTGACATAGTAATCATAAGCTTTTTTTTGGTAGTATTTTGCTACCCTATTGCCAAGATTTCTACTACCAGAGTGTATTATTAAATATTTATTTTTTTCACTATCTTCATTTAACTCAATAAAATGATTTCCCCCTCCAAGGCTTCCAATAGCTCGATTATATTCCTCTGTAGCTTTTCCTATACCTTTTATACAATATAATGATTCTATCTCTTTTTTATAGTTTGCTTTACTATATTTATTTATATTAAATCCATGAGGTATTTTTTTTCTTATAAAATCATCTATCTGTTTCAAATTCAAATCAACTTTACCCAGATTTACACATATAACCCCACACCCTATATCTACTCCAACAAGATTTGGGACTATTTTATCTTGTATTGTCATTACAGTACCTATTACACAGCCAGAACCTGCATGACAATCTGGCATTATTCTTATCTTAGATTTTGTTGTAAATTCCTGATTACATAATTCTATTATTTGACTTATTGTTGTACTATCTACATTATCTGTAAATATTTTTGCTTTATTGTATTTTCCTTGAATCTCTAGCACTAATACCACATCCTTCTAAACTATATATTAATTTTAATATCATATTCTGTTAAAAAAATATATTCAAATAAATTTTATATAAAAAATAATAACAAAAATATTGCTTTTATTTTTATATAATCAAATTTATAATGTATTAAAAATAACATAAAAATGTCCATCTTTCAATATATATACTTTTCTTATGTGATATCATTGTAGATTTCAAGTTTTTATTCATTTAAATATATTCATTATTTTTTTACTATTTTTGTAAAACCAATCCCATAGTCATACTATCATCAGAATATGCTTCACCTTTGACATTATTAAAAATTTCAATAGATTTAAAGCCAATATCTTTAATTTCTCTAAAAAAACTCTCTTTTGAAAAGTATTTATTCCAAATATAAAATACATTTTCACTTCCTTCTGTTATAACAAGAGTTTGTTCTAATGTATTGTAATCACTATATTTGCAATTATCTTGTATACACATATATCTTTCACTACTCCAAAAGCCTCCATTTTCATTTATTTCCCATGTTTTAACTTCTTTAAAATCATCGTATTTATTTATTGTAAATACATCTAATATCAACTTTCCTCCAGGTTTTAAACTCTTGTAAATATTCTCCATCAATAGACTTCTGTTTTTAGTTGATAAAGCTCCATAATCACAATAAATTAAAGTAGCTATATCAAATTCTTCACTGTAATTCATATTTAAATAACTTTGAAATAAATATGTTATATTTAGATTTTTCTTTTCATTTCTACTTTGTGCATAATTAATAGAACGTTTTGAAAAATCAATTCCAGTTACTTTATAACCTTTCTGTGCAAATCTTTCTGAGTATAATCCTGGACCACATCCTAAATCGATTAAATTTGGATACTTATCTGGAGATGCAACTTTAACTATCCAATCTACAGAATCATTAATAAAGTCTAGACTTCTACTTGCTCCTTCAAAATCAACATCTAAATGTGCTTTTAATAACTGTTTTGAGATATATTCATCATCCCAAAAATTAACTTTACTTTCCTTATAAAGTTCTGGTTTTTCTAAATACATGCATAATTTGTTTAACAAAACATACCACTCCTTAAAATTTATTTATAAAATAAAAAAACCACAGATTTTACTCTGTGGTTTAACTTCAAAAAGATGAGTTTAAATAAGAGTAAAATAGAATCAAATATTTTTAAGCACAACAATAAAACTATCGCTTTATTTTGTTTACTTATTAAATTTGATTTTATTTACTCTTTTCCAGCAATACTTACATCAACGATTTTATGATATCAAGTACCCCGAACAACATCATCCTTTCATATTTTTATTTTATAGATGTATTGTATACTTACTATCTCTATTTGTCAATAAATTTCAGTTTAAATAATTTATAATATTAAATTAAAAAGTACACTATTGTATCTAAAATTAATCAAAAAAAGACAACTGAATATCGCTTGAATGTTTTAATTTTTCTTTCATTACTTTGTCATAACTACTTGATAAAGAATACTTATTTCTAAGTTGATTGACCATTTTATAAAGTTGGTTTTTATACTCTTTATTAGCTGAACCTGTACTGTACAATACTGATAATTTATCAAATAAATCAGGAAATTCTTTTTTAATGAATTCAAAAAAAACACCTCTAGTTATACCTCTTAAATACAGAGTTCCAGGTAGCACATAGTGTACATTACTTTCTTTTGCATATCTAAATAATGAATTTATGTTATCAAAATTATCTGTAATATAAGGTATGATTGGCATAATATGAAGACCAACTGAAGCGTTAGTTTTTCTAAATTCTTTTAACATTTCAAATCTTCTCATTGAATCTACTCCATTTGGCTCAATGAGCTTTTGTGTCTTTTCATCTACAGTCGTAATTGTAGATGCTATGTTAATATATGTAATTCTAGATAATTTATCAACCAAATCATAATCTCTTAAAATTAAATCCGATTTTGTAGAAATAATTGCTGGGGTTTTATATTTGATTAATAGATTCAATATTTCTGGCATAATTTTATACTCAGCTTCTATAGGTTGATAACTATCTGTCACTCCACCTATATTAATTACTTCTCGCTTCCACTTATTGCTACTCAATTGTTTCTCAAGCATTTCTACTATATTTGTTTTTACATAGATATCTTCAAAATAATTATTAGAATTAATATACTTATGTGAATAGATAGCATAACAATATTTACATGCATGTTCACATCCACGATAAATATTTAAATCCCATTTATATGGAATACTTCTTTTTAGTTTATTGCAAGCAGTTTCACAATTTATTGGAATATATTTTACTTTATTATACAAACAATCACCTCTTTACATCTAATAATATCATAATATTAAATTATAGTAATTAAAGTAAGTTATTACCATGCCATAATTCATAGTCATCACCGTATTTACAAAGTAATATATCCCATTCATTCATGGATATTCCTCCACACACTGCTTTTTCTTCTAAATTATATAGACATTGCTTTAAATATATTTCATTATGCCAATCTCTATATAAATTTTCTAAATTTAGATTATATACTACAGATACATCCATTGAGAAATTGTTATTGTTCCATTTTAGCATTTCTATAAACTTAGTTTCATTAGGTCTATAAGCCCTTTTTACCATTTCATCATGTACAACTTTAGCATAAAACTTAAATTCATCAATACTATAATTTAATACTTTATTTACTAATAGATGATTTGGAGTACCTTTTTTCTCTATAGAACCTTTTATAGCGAATAGTTCTCTCCATTGACTTACTAATTGATTTTTTGGTAATACATCAATCAAATCTTTATGCCATAATCTCATAATCTAACTCCTCACTATAAAATATTATCTAAATTTAGTACTTAAATTACCTTATAGTTTTACACGTTCAATAATTTTATCTGTAAAAACTATGCCATCCAAATGGTCTATCTCATGACAAAGACATTTTGCCATAAGTCCTGAACCTTTAATTATTATTTTCTCACCATTCTCATTTAAAGCTTGAACTGTAACTTTTTTAGGTCTTTTTAATTTTCCCCATACATCAGGAAAACTTAAACAACCTTCAACAACAATTTGCTCTCCTTCTTCTTTAATAATTTCAGGATTGACAAGTTTAATAAGTCCCTCTCCTAAATCTATAACAACTAAACGTTTTAATATTCCCACTTGGCATCCAGCTAAACCCCCACCATTTGGTGTATTGTACATGGTTTCTGCCATATCATTTAATAGGTCTCTTATCTTATTATCTACTTTTTCTACATTCTTACTCTTTTTTCTTAAAATTTCATCGTCAAAAGTTCTAATCTCTCTTAGAGCCATAATATTCCCCCCTACTTATCTGAGCTCTTGATTTTCTCTCACTTTGTTCAAATAAAAATATACTTTCTATTGGTTCATTAAAAACTCTTGAAATATCATATGCTAACCATATTGAAGGTTCATTTTTTCCAGTCTCTATAGCATTTATAGCCTGCCTAGATGTTCCAACTAATTCTCCTAGTTGTTCTTGTGTTAACCCCAATTTTTCTCTTAATACCTTGATTTTATTTTTCATATATACTCCATTCATGTAATGTTAACCTTACATTTAAACTGTAACATTTTCTAATTTTTATGTCAAGTCAACCTTACATTTATTTTGATAATCTATTTAACTAGATATTTTTTTATTGAATTTTTTAAGTAATAAAACAATCCAAATTAATGATACAATAAATGAGATAAAAATATATATGTAGTTACTATCTTTAAATGCCTTTGCTAACCAAAATGATGGTAAGAAAAGTAAAATATATTGTATTTTATTTAAAATAAAAAATGGTGCTGTAATACCTAACATAAAAAGTCCTGATAACTTTGTAAGTGCCATACCTTCTAATTTATTTGATGATAAAGAAATTATTAATATTGATATAATAATTCCCTGAGTCAAAGATACTAAAGAAATTGCCAAATTTAATAAAAAAGAAATTTTAGTTAGCGAAAAAGTTAATAATAAAATTACTGTAATGGCAAAGGCTAATATAGCTGGTATTCCAAGTCTTGAAATAAGATAACCACTTTTTCCAATAGGAGTGATTATCAAATACTTTGAAATATTATCATCAATTTCTCCTAACATAACCATAGTAGAAACAAAAAAGAACATAAAAGGTGTTATAAAAGCTAAAAGCAAGTCAAATACTAAAAAATATGGTTCTAAAGTTAATTTATAATAAGAACTATCAATTAATATATTTTGAATTAATGGTATTCCAACTTTTATAAGTCCTCCACATAATATTGGAGAAATACATACTACAAAAAGCATAGCATCACCTTTTATTTGCTCAAATTCTTGTCTAAAAGCATTAATAATTTTTATCATAACTTTATACCACCTACCTTTTTCCAAATACTACAAACAAAATAATATGTTATAAAGTAAACTATTATAGTCATCAATATTAAAATTAATATATTAGTTACTAAAGAATTTTTATCTCCACTAATAAGAGAAATACATATATTAAAAGGATACAAGTTGGTGAATACACTTAAATCCATCAATACATTAATTATTGGTGGCACAAAGCAGACAATCTCAATAGGAATAGTTAAAACAATAAATTGATTTAAACTTGATGCTCTACTTGCAAGTATAAGCCCAAGTAATGAAAATATTATGGATGCAAAGAAAGTTCCCATAATTACTATCAAAATATTATTTAAATTTGCTGTAATTGCAATTACCATAGATACAATACTAGATATTATTGACAATGAAATCACCTTTGATAAAATATATTCTGATATTTTTATGGGAGATACAGCTAGGGAATTTAAAACTCTTTGACTCTTCTCAAGAAGTACAATTGCTCCCATAAAAAATAGTCCCATTGCTGCTGGGTCAGAATAAATCATAATTATAGCTACCTTTTCTCTCAATAATGGTGGAAAGGCATTAAGCAAACAAATATATACAATACTTAAAGTAACATATAAAAAATAAAATCCATATTTAAATTGAAACTTTACATCTCCTAAGATAAGATTTTTTAATCTCATTGTAAATTCCTCCCTGTTATCTCAATAAAAATATCATTTAATGTCGGTTCACTGCTATGTATTGATAAGAGCTTATTTTCCTTAATAAGCATATTTAATTTTTTGTCATTACTAGTATCATTTAAAAAACATTCAGAAGTTTTTTCTTCATTATCAAAATATGTATATCTAATTTTAACAGCACCTTTTGACATAATAAGATTATGTGGTGTATCTAATGCAGATATTTTCCCATTTACAATGAATGCTACCCTATCACAAAGTTCTGTTGCATCCAACATATTATGAGTTGTTAAAATAATAGTTTTACCTTGAGATTTTTCTGACAAAATCATATTTTTCATAATCTTACTATTTGATGGGTCAAGTCCACTTGTTGGTTCATCTAAAAACAATATATCTGGATTATGTAATAAAGCTTTTATAAAATTTAGTCTTGATTTCATACCCTTTGAATATTCTGATATTTTTTTATTTGCTTCACTTTCTAATCCTACTGATTTTAGTAGTTCATCAATTGGTAATAATTTTTTAGAATATAAAGATCCAAAGTATTTTAAATTTTCTATTGCAGTTAATTTTTCATATAAACTAGGAAATTCAAAATCAACGCCTATATTCTCATAAAATTTATTTGAATGTTTTTTGCTTTCTATTCCATTTACAAATACACTTCCTTCATAATTGGTTGTCATACCAATTAGAATTTTTTGTAACGTTGATTTACCTGCTCCAGATGGTAATAATATATTAATACAAAAATATCATTAGAAAACAACCTTTTAAAATCGTTTTTAAGACACTTAGAAAACTTTCTTCGATACTTTATATAGCTAACTTTTAACATCTTAATTATAAATTTAAGCATAAAAAAGAAGGTAACAGCTTTTGACTGTTACCTTCTTTTTTTATTTATAAATTTTCTTTGTATGCTCTTTCTATTCTATTTTTACCTTGTTGAAAATACTCTTTATCTAATTCTATACCTATAAATTTTCTTCCAGTATTTGCAGAAGCAACACCAGCTGCACCACTTCCAAAGCAATTATCTAATACAATATAATTTTCTTTAGTATATGTTTTTATTAAATATTCTAATAAATCAACTGGTTTTTGTGTTGGATGAATACATTTAGTTTCTTTATTAAAATGCAATGTATTACTGGGATAATTAGTGTATTCTTGTATATATTCTTTTCCAGATAATCCACCATGATATATTTCTCCTTGACTACCTTCTTTTCTTACTTTTTTAATTGGCTTATCCAGCTTTTTTAAATTCTGTGGTATATATAAGGGGGCCTTCTTATAAAAAACATTTATATCCTCTACACATCGTAAAGGCTGATATTTACAAAACGCAAATCCTGTTCTTGTATTTTTTACCCAATACCAACTATACTTATAATTCCTTAAATTTGAATAAATTAGCTTAGTTGTAAAGGGTTGAGCAGAAAATAAAACTATAGCACCTCTTTCTTTTATTATTCTATTATATTGTTTCCACATTTCATCCAAATTTATAATACTATCCCACTTGCAATTAGTCATTCCAAACGGAGGGTCACATAAAATCAAATCAATTGATTTATCTTTTATTGTTTTCATTACCTCAATACATTCCCCATTGAAAAGTTGATATTTTTGTATGTCTAACATATTGTAGTCCTCCTATATTATGTATTATATTTAAAGTTGAATCTGGATATAGCATTTATTGTTATCTTAATATTTTACTTTTTTATAAACAAGATAGCTTTTTTAATAGTCTCCCATACATCACTATCATATATCTGAGTGAATTTTTCTCCTGTAGTTTTAGTTAACTCTTCCATTTTTTTACTAGCTCCACCACCTACAGTATACAAATTTTGTGTTTGATGTGGCTTATAGTCTTTTATATCTGTAACTAGATAACTTTCTTTTGCTCTCTTATAATATAAACCTAAAATGTCTGCTGCTACTTTATCATCTCCAGAATAAACTACGGTATGTTTATATCTATTATAATTATTTTCCTCTGATGAACTTATATGTTTAGTTATTGCTTCTACTATTGCAGTAGCTAACTTATCAGCTCCTAATTCCAAATATTTATTCGCATCTTCACTATCTACGAAGCATACTTCTATTAACATACTTTTAGCTTTAGTTTTATTTACTACATATAACCCACTTCCATCTTTTACCCCTCTATTTATAAATCCTAGCTTAGATATATTTTTACAAACATCTATGGCATCTTGATACTGTTTACCTTTATATGTATAAATCTCGCACCCTCGCCCTTTTCCAGCATTAAAGTGAATGCTTATAAACCAGTCAAGGTCTTGTCTATTTGCTTGTGAAGTTATTTTAGACAAACATTCAGATTGTGTAGACGCTTTATCTATGGTACAGTCGACTACCTTATTACCTATTTTTTTTAATTTATCTATTACTTTATATCCTACATTTCTTGTCTCTACAGATTCATTTATTATTCCTACAGCTCCACTTCCTGCTCCTGTTTTTGTATGTCCACAATTTACACCTATCTTCATTTATTTATTCTCCTTTCTAAGTTGTTCTAATGCATCTTTTATTTTTGCTGGTATTGGTAAACCTATTACACTACAGTTTTCCAATATACTTAGTGCTTCATTAGCGATGTAAAAATAACACACTAATGTCTTAAATATCCAATCACCACCATTTATTAATCTATCTAATAATGCTGCTACCGCTACAATTACCAATATGCCACTTTTCTTAGCTATTCCTCTAAATCCTATACTACTGGATAATGTCTTTAATACAAAAGCCTTGATTAACCCAAATAGATAATCTGCTACCATTAAAGTTATTAAAATTGCTAATACTTCCCCCCATGCTCCAAAAATCCATGTGAAATATGTTCCTATTAAAGCAATAATTGTGTTCAATTTTCCATCATATATACTCATATTCTCTCCTTATTTATAAATAAAAAGAGCAAACATAGTTTTCTTTGTTTACTCTTTTATAATATTTCTCTATTTTTAAATTCTAATATTTTTATATTTTGTTCATTTTTATTTATTATAGAATACCTCCTCCAACCTCTTTATTTACTGATAATAATAATTGATTTTCTAGCTCTTGTATTCTTTTTTGTTCTTCTGTTAATTCTACTTTTAGTCTTTTTATGATTAGTACATTATTATTTGTATCTATTTTTTCTATATAGCAATCATCATCTATTATTTTATATAGTCACTAAAAAAATAATAGATTTTGTTTTATTTACTATTCAATTCATTTATATAATTTTCTACTGCTTTTCTATATTCTGTATTAGTTATGTCATTTAATTCAAAATCTCTATTTTTTAAAGGATTTAATCCTTTGTTTAATACTCTTTCTGATAATATCCTTACTACAACATTGTTTATATTCATTACAACAATCCTCCCACTTTTTCATTTTCTGCAATCAATAATTGATTTTCTAACTCTTGCATTCTCTGTTGTTCTTCTGTTAATTCTATTTTTATTTCTTTTATGATTGGTACATTATTAACTACATCTATCTTTTCTATATAACAATTATCATCTATTGATTTAAAAGGGATGTCAATATAATCTAGTTTTGTTATAATCTTTCTTGGTATGACATCCCCTTCCATTTCTCCAAAGATTGCAATTATTTCTCCGTCTTGGTCAAAGATTATTCTTCTTCCTATTTTCATTTTTAGTCCTCCTTTTTTTATTCGTACTTTATAGCAAACCAGCTAACAGCTGCATATATACCAGTATCATTTAAATCAATTGGTATTCTAAATCCATTAGTAAAAAATCCAGTTGCACTATTATTAGAATAAGTATCTGTGTCATGTGTGTCATTTTGAAATCTAGAAATATACTGTCTAATACTAGATCTATACTCTTCATTGATACATAGTATTAAATCAGGCATTAAATTCATTGTAGAGTCAAAAGCAATAGTTGTGTAGTTGCTATAACTATCTTTTACAGTCATAAAAACTAAATTAGGTCTAAAAGACAACGAATTAATCTCAAGAGTGACACGTTTTACTAAACCTTCAGTCTGACCATATGGAAAGAAATATTTTGAACTCATTGAAACAAAATTATTTCCGCTCTTTGCTGTTTTTATTATATTTTTTATGCTTGACACTTTATTAATTAAATTTTGCATACTCTCGCTTCCGGCAGCAGAAACATTTTTATTTATCAAATTCGTTGCAAAGGCATTTTTTAATGTTACTATTTTTGTTCTAGTTACATCTAGCTTGTCTGTTCCGACAAAAGGACTTCCTAATGCACTAGATATATTATTTTTACCTATTTGCAATTCATTTTTCACCTGCCCAAATGTAGTTATTAACTCGCTTAAACTTGCATTTTCGTTTAATTTTTCTATCATAAAAATATCACCTTTCTATTTCTTAGTAACCATTTGTCAAGGATAGGTTACTTTTTCAAATAGAAAAGTGATTGATTTTAAGCAATTTTTATAAAACATATATAGTATAAATAATTTTATTTTTAATAGAAAAACAAGTAAAACAAACAAGTATAAGGATTTTTAGTAACTCTTTCTTGACAAATAGTTACTATATAAAATTAAAAAAGGACTATACAATATAATCCTCTCCAACAATATTTTTATATTCATTTTCTGTTATCTTATTCTTTTCTACTGCTGTTTTAACTTGCTCCTTAGTCCATAATTCATCCTCATAGTATTTTTTTATTATTTTGTACCACATTTCTATATCAACTCCTTTTCAATCATAGCAAAAGTCAACATTGCTGTTTCTTCTCTTAATGCTTTTACTTCTTCTTGTGTAGCTATAGTCGCACTTTTAGAATTTTTTTCTAGTTCCTCATGTGCTTTTATTTCCTCTTCTTGTTTCTTCTGCATTTCTAAATATTTTTCTGCTGTTTCTAAAGCTGTCAAGCTCTTGTCTAGTTTATATATAGATTTAATTGTATTAACCGACTCTATATTTGTAACTCTTCCATAATCATCTAATATTAAAAACACTTCGCTAGTTTGGAAATCATAATTACCTTTTAAAATTTCTTCTGCTTCTACTCCATTTATTTTTTCTTTTTTATCCCATATTTTTATCATTTTTTTTATTCCTCCTTTTTTATAATTCGGGTATAAAGCATTCATACCTATTATTGTCATAATAATATACAAATTTATCTTTCACCGAAACTGCTTTAATTGAAACATTATTAGGTATCGTAGTTTTGAGGTCATAATTTTTGGTAGCCATTAATCCATTATGATTATATGTTTTAATATAAAAAGTTGTATTGCTCTTATGTGCTGTATATAACATATCGTTAATTCCTACTGCAAATTCAACATTCCAACTATCTAGTTTTGTAAAACTACCAATATCAGGTCTGTAAACATTTATAGAATGACTCCAATACCCCTGGGGGTCTGTTCCTCCTGTTACGCAAAAATTATAGGTATTTGTTTTTACACATACAAATAACCTTCTATATCTAGAAGCTATTAAAGTTGATTTAGTTGACCAAGTATTTGTACTAATTTTGTAATATTCACTAATATTACTTGTTGTCGTTGAACTACTTGTATCTATATAACCATACAGTACATGTATTTCATCAGAATAGGAATTTCCACAGGTTCCCCCTCTAGCTGTAATCATATTAGGAATAGATGACCAATAATTTGCATTTATACTGTATTTTTGACAACTTGAAATGGCTGAGCCATTGTTGTATCCTCCTATAGCGTAAATATATCCATTATAATAAATCATTGAAGCTTCATCACGAAATATTGGCGCAACTATAGAAGAACTAGTATTCGTTAGTGTATCATAACGTATAAAATACATTCCTGCACTTTTATTATTATTAAGAAAATATACATAATTATCTACAGCTATACAAGGTGGATATGGTTTTAAACTTGAAGAAACTCCATCTAAAATTATATTTTGGGGTTTATACCAGTTTGGTATGTCTGTATTTCCAAGTTCAATATTATTAACTTTATTTGCCATGCCTTGAACTGTTTCGTTTGAAGAAGTTGAAATACCCTTCCTTGTTAAATTAGTCGCTAATGTACTTTTGAAAGTTTGTATTTTTGTTTTAGTTGTGCTAAATGAATCGGTTGAAATAAAAGGACTTCCTAATGTATTAGCTATATTATTTTTACCTACCTGTAAATCATTTTTTGCAGTTTCTAATGTATCTATCATTTCTCTTAGTTTTGCATTTTCTTCTAATTTTGTTGCCATCTTTCACGCTCCTTTTTTAAATCATGTCTATTAAATTGTTTACTATAGTAATCCCTTTGCTTCTTTGTCCATTTACTTCTGCATCTAAATTTTTACACCTATGTGCTAATTGATTTAATGCGATTTCAACATTTTTAGTTCCTTCTTCATCTACTTCAAATAGATTTTCTTTATCTTCAACAGTAGCTCTCTTTGCTGTTATTTCAATACTCGCTAAATCTTCTTTCACTTTATTTATTTCATTTAATAAATTTCCTGCCACATCTCCACTTAAAATACCTTTTATACTTTCAAACCAAACATTGAATTCAGTTGCAAAATTTGTTGTTGTTGTATTATACCAAGTATTATATATATTCTCTTGATTCGACCTCCAAGTATTAAAGTCATCTACTTCTTCACTTTTCCACGCTTCTAACTGTGCTAGTAAGGTTGTTGTATCTATCTCTTCAATTGTTCCTTTTACAATTCCACATAAATTTTTATTAAGTCTTAAATCAGTAATTGAACTTTGAGTTATATTTATGAAACCTGCGTTTACATTTATATCTGCTAGTGCAAGTTCATATACATCTTCATCACGTTGTAGGTCTGGTGCTGTAGGTGAACTTGCAAAATTACCTTTTTTAACATGACTTCTTATTTCCCTATTTCTAAAATCTAATCTGAGAACTATCCTATCAATTCTATTTACTACACCATCTGCATTATCTAACCTCAAAATTAAATCATCTGTATTTTCATAAAAATAACCATTTATCCATCCAAAACCTGCTCTAACCCTAATAGTCATATTATTATCAATGGCTATAACCTGTAAGTTTGTACTTGGATTAGGGAATACTCCATTCTTTATAAAACTACTAAAATATCTAGCAAATCTTTCAGCTAAATACTCTCTATCTGGAACACCATTAACTATCTCAGCATTAAAAAAACTAGATTCTTCTGCCATAAAATCACTCCATTCTAGTTTTAATCTTATCTATTAATGTTGGTATTTTTTCACCAAACTTTATATTAATTTCAAAACCATCTTTCTCATAAACTTCTTCTATTTCAATAATTTTCACATCAATAACTACACCCCATTTTTTATTTATGCAAGTAACAATATCCCCTAAATCAAAATCTTTTTTATATAATAAATTAGAATTTGTCACATTGATTTTACTTTCAAAATTTCTTACCTCATTATATTCAGATAATTTTTCAAATCCTCTTTGCTTGATAAACTCTATATAAGCTTCTCCACTTAATTCAATATCATTGTTATCTTTGCTTTTTATATCTTTTGCATCAATAAAAATCTCTCTTCTATCAAAACCTGTACTTTCTCCTATGATTGTAAATACCCTTGCGTCACCTTCGCCTTCACCTCCAATTTTAGCTAGATTTCTATAATCATCAGAAGCATATGTATAGCTTTGTTCATGCACATTTTCAAATTCTTTACAAAATATACAGTTAGGATTTGTATTTTGACTAGCTGTTCTGTTAACACCTTTATATATATCAAATTCATGTACCTTATTCTTTAAATCAGTAATTATTCTAAAATTCAAATCTTTATCTTTTATCAATTTTACTATCTCTTCTTTTAGATTCTTATAGCTTACTTGATAATTAACTTCTTCTAAATATCCTCTTAATTTGCCTAAAACTAAAAAAGGTATTACCCTTTGTTCATCAGTAGTAATACAATTATTATCAATCAATTTTCTTATTGTATTTTCAATAGTATCGTTAATAATTTCAGTATTCCAGATAATCCTTCTATCTATATAATTAGATACAAAAGAACCTGTAACTTTTAGAGTTTCTTTACCTTCATTATCTTCATCAAAGTACTTATTCTCTATATAAGCACACTCAGTTAAATCATTTGATTTAACAATAATATTATCTTTTTCAATAAGCGATACAATATCTTTATCTACATAACAATGCAATTCAAATTTTCCAACATCACATGCTTTTCTATCCCAAATAAAACTCTCAAACTTATCAATCATTCCTAATCTATTTAAATTTCTATCAAATACATATAGTTCCATATTTTCACTCCTATTAAATACCTAAATATCTTGAAGTATGATAAATTGTAACTTCTAAATTATCTATTCCTTCATCTGCATTGTATCTAAATAGATTATCACCAACTTCTAACTGTAGAAATGTAGAATACAAATCCCAGTAATTAAAAGCATTTTCAACTACTCCGTTTTTGCTATAGCTGACTTTTTTATTTCCAAAATCTGTAGTGACTTCAATTACTTCACCTTTTTTCATAGTTTTATTTATTTTTACAAAGTCTTGAGTTTCTATATTAACCAGTTGAGGATTAACCAAAGTTCCTTTTGCCTTGAATAGTATTTTCATACCACATTTAACATCACCCATATTTTTAGTGTTAACTATTAGAGAAGGTTCTCTATAACCCATCATAATCCCATTTTCTTTAATTACTAATGGAAAAGAAAACTTTCCTCTCCATATTGCTATATCTGTTTTAGTTTCACTTTTATCCTTCCAATAAGGGTCTAGTGCTATTAAACCGATTTCACATTCTCTCATATTTTTATATTTTGATTTACTTTGTTTAAACTTAGGAGATTCCACTACTCTTGTAGATATTTTTCTTTCTCTCTCACCATTTACACTTTTTACAATTAAATCTCCTTTTGTATCTGGATTAAATATTGATAACAAATTTCGTTTTATTCTTCTATAGTCCTCATCATCAGTTATAATTTTTAGAATTATATCTATATCTCTTTCATCCACAGTATTACTTACATATGTTGACCCATGTTGATTATATCCCTTAACACTTCCTATATCATTTTTTAATCCATCTAAGCCTTTTATATCTGCAACCTTTATTTTAGTAGTTGTTAAAATAACCTCTGCTCCTTTTTCATTTCTATATATAAAACTCATTATATTAACCTTCCCATCCTTTCTAATTCTCTTCTAGTTTTACAAGCTACTTGACTAGGACTTAGTGGTTGACTAGCGTTTATAGTTATATTATTTTCTTGAACAACTTTATTTTCAGATAATATTTCTACAATTTCAGATAATTTATCATCTAACTTGTAGATAGCTTCATCATTATATTTAGATTTACTTATTATTTTCCTAGATTCATTACTTGAACTTGAGTAGTATCCACCTCTAAGCTTATAATTACTCATATCTGGTGGTGTTGGCATAACAAAACTTCTTTCTCCCATTTCACTTGATTCATTAACTGACTTATGTACTGTTGTTATTGTAATAGTTCCAGATATACTTTTACTGTAAGCCATTCTAATTCTTTCCCAATCAGCTATAGCCTTATCTGCCATAGATTTTGTACTGTTTGTAACACTATCAGCCATACTTGTAACAACATTCTTTACATTAGTTGACATGCTATCTGACTCTGTTTTAACTGCTAAAGACATTTCAGTAGTATTTCTTTTACTCTCTTCTTTCATATTACTAAAATTTTGTTTTATGTCTTTAAGCATATTTGAAGTAGTTTGTTTTGTAACATCTTCCATATCTTTAAAAGAAGTTTTTATATTATTAAAAATGCTATCTATATTTTCTTTAATAGGTTCTGTTTTATCATCTGATGAGCTTCTTCCTAATATGCTATTTATAAATATATCTGAGCCTTCCAGTAAATTATCTTTCTCTGAATTTATACCTGACATAAATTGTTGGACTGCATTTTTACCAAATTCAAATAACTGATTTGGTAAAACTCCAAACTTGCCCTTGACTGTTTCTAATTGTTTCTCTACATCATCAGCCATTTGTTTGCCCAATTCATCATACTGTTTTGAATAGGTTTCTTTAAGTTCTTCTATTTGTCTTTCAATCCTAGCTTTTTCATCTTTTGTATCTTGTTCAGCTCTTTTTTTTGCTAACTCTTTTTTCTTATTATATAATTCTTCATATTTTTTTAGTTCTTCATCTGACATTCCATTGAGGGCTTCAATCTCTTTATATGAACCTGCTCCTTTAGATAGCAATTCTTCATATAAATCTTTCCCTATTCTACCAGCAAGTTGATTCATGTCTTTATCCCATTTTTCAAACACTTCAACTTGACCCTCTAAATTCTTCATTAATTTATCACTTGATATATTTTTACTTGTCACCTCAGAAAATAAATCTACAAAGCCCATTAATGATTTAACTTTAGAATCATATATTTTTTCATATTCTTCGTTCAGTTTTTTCTCATCTGATATATATTTTTCATTTAAATCTTTTAACTTTTTATTATAAGTTTCTTTTAAATCCTGCATATTTTTATAAAAGTCTTTTTCTGCTTGTGCTTGTGTCTCATACAATTTTTTTAATTCTTCTGTTTGCTTTTCTTTTAAACTAAGTTCTTTCTCTGCATAGTTTTTATTAGTACTTTGTATTTTTTCTTGATAATCTTCATTAGCTTTTACTTCGCCATCTCTAAAGGTCTCATTAATCTTTTTTATAGCAGCATTTCTTTTCTTTTTATCTTTAGCATATTTTTCATTAGCTTCTTTTATATCTTTATCTCTTTTTTGGATAAGTTCTTTTATCTTTTTATTATGTTCATCTTCTAAGGATTGTAATTTTTCATTTTTTTCTTTTTGAATTTTAGCCAGTTCTTTTGCATTTTCACTAAACAGTTGTTGTTCCTTTGAAAGATTTTCTTGAGAAGAGTTAATAAAATTATTTATTGTTTCATTTGACCCTTTCTCAATAGAAGATAATCCTTCCACATATGCTTTCGCTGAATTTTCACCAGCTTTACGAAATGCCGAGGATACATCTATAGATTTGGCTGCTCCTCCTAAAGTTTCTGATATACTATCAGAAAAACTACTTCTTGATGACAATGAACTACGCTCTAAACCTTTATTATTACTTACATCATTAGTTAATTTTGTTTTACTTTCTCTAGACCTTCTAAGTATTGAAAGTGAGGTTGGTCTTGGAACAGATGATACGGCATTTGACATTGCACTCTTTTTACTATTAAAACCATCTATCCAAGCTTGTCCTGCTGCTGAACCAGCTGACTTAAATTTACTTTTAGCATCATTTGCCGCTTTGGCTGCGTTACTCATAGCAGTACCTACTGTACTTGATAGTTTTTCGAATGATGTCTTCATACCATTATATGCATCAGAACCTGCTTGTTTAGCTATTTGAGCTAACTTTTCAAATGATGTTTTGGCACCATTATACATATTTGTGGCTTCCTGTTGCACAGATTTAGTTGCTTTTTTAAAATCTGCATCAGTATTTTTAGCCACTTTTTCAGTACCTGATTTTGCACTTTGTGCCATTTTATTAGCTGCTGTACCAACTCCATCTGCACCTAAACTCATATTAGATTTTGCTTTATCAGCAGCACTTTTAGTATTTTTATTTGTACTATTTTCTAAATCCTTGGTATTTTTATCAGCTTTATCTTTTGCTGATTTGGTATTTTTATCTACATCAGTTTCAATTTTCTTAGTATTTATATTAGATTTATTAGCTGCATTTTTAGTATTTATATCTACCTTATTTTCTAGCATCTTCGTAATAGTATCTGAATTCATGACCATACTATTTAAATTAGACTCTGTATTGTTTTTTAACATAGATATGTTTTGGTCTGCCTGAGTTACATCAGCATTTATTCTAACTATACTCTCTTTATTATTTATTTCATTTGTTTTTAGATTAAGCTCATCTAACTTAATATTACTATCACCAGTATTGACTGTAGTATTTATATTATTTTCTTTAGGTAGTTCTTGTATTTTTTGTCCAACACCATCTAATGCTTCTGTTCCTATAACATTTGTTTCAAGTTTGACTCTTTCTTCTTCTGGTAATGCTGCTAGTAAAGCTTGCACCATTTCCACATTCTCAGTTCCTTGAACATTATTAAGAACATTAACTATAGTCTCAGTAGGGATTTTTGCCAAAACATCATTTACATTTTCAGCACCTGTTAATGCATCCATATTATTTGCTTTTATATATGTTTGTATTTCTTCTGGTAAACTATCATACATAGCATTAAGCTTTACTATTTCAGCATTAGATTCAGCACCATTGTTTTTAAGTGTTGTAACTATCTCTTTTGGAATCTGGTCAAATGATTTTGCAACAACTTCTCCTGCATTATTTGCATCTTCTTCTAAAGCCTTCCAATGTGAACTTGATTCATTTCTTAATTTAGAAATTAATTCATTTGCATCAATGCCCATAGATTTTAAATTATTTAGTATTGCATTTTTCATTTGTTCGCTAGACATTGAACCATCTAATGAAATTCCATTAAATGCTTGAGACCAAGTATCTCCCATACTCATAAGCTGACTTAATGATTCTTGGTCTAGTGTTTCAAGTTGCCTTACAACACCAGTTACAGCAGGTTCAATTCCTCTTTGGGCTGCTTCCTTAAATCCATTGAACATATCTGTAGCAGTCTTTTTCAATTGTGTTGAACCGTCACCAATATTTTTATTAATTAAGTTCATAGCCTTTTCTACATCTTGTTGTAATTCAGCAGTACTATATTTTCCTGATGCCACCATATTATTTAGATTAGTTGTAAATTGCTTTGTTGCTTCATCTTTAGACATATTTTCATAAATACCAGCCATTAGAACTGCCATTGTATCTGATGTTCCTCTAAGAATCTCAATTGATTTATTATCTAATCCTTCCAATTCTGTAGCAAATATATTTGCTACTTCTCCAACATTATCTCTTGTTAAATTAGGTAACTGTTCTAACATTAATGTAAAAGCATCTTTAACACCAGTTAGTTCTGATTCACTCATGCTTTTTAATTTTGAAAGTGCTGAACTTGACTCTGCATTTATATTTGACCAAGCTTTTGAAGTGTTAGTTTCCATCTTAGCCCAAGTTTCATCCCATATACCTTCTATATCCCATACATTACCTGTTAATATTGCTAAAATGCTTTTTCCAACACCTTCTAGTAAAATTAATAAATTTCCAAAAGTAAGTTGTACTGTTCCAGCTATAAATTCACATATAGTACTTAAAAATTCTCCAAATGCTCCAAATTTATCTTGCAAAGTAGATAATGCTTGTTCATTTTCTCCAAATTTAGTTATGATACCTGCTATCGCAAGTGCTAATGCTCCAATTCCTACTGGACCAGTTAAAACAGCTAGTACTCCTGTTAAAGCACTTGATGCTACAGAACTTCCAGCCATTGCTAATGAAATTCCACTCCATAAAGTAACTAGATTTCCACCAACTATAATTAACTGACCAACACCAATTAACAATGGTCCCAATGCTGCTGCCATTGCTGCTATTCCTATTATGTTCTTTTGTGTCTCACTATCTAAATCATTAAACCAGTTCGCTGCATCAGTTATCCATTTAATTACATCTTCAAGTACGGGCTCTAAAGATTCAAAAGCATCAATTAATGCTCCTTCTATTGCTGACACCATTCCATCTATAGCACCACCTAGATTATCTTTCATAGTAGCTGCCATTTCAGCCAATGCTCCATCAGAATTTTCTAAGCTTGCTTGTAATGTGTCATATTCGTTTGAAACCCCTGATAAAAGCTTCATTAACGTGTCGAACTGTGTTTTCAAATTGTTATCCTAAAGGCTTTTTATCCATTAGTTCTGGGAGTTTCCTCGCATTATAGTATGTCATTTCATACTCAGTTCGGCGTACATTTTCACCCTTGTTATTATACATTAGGGTGTCGAACACTCTTGGGAAGATTATATTTATTCACTTCCTACGCTCTACAGTGCTAATTAGCCTACTTAGCAATCTAATTAGTTACCTCGGTATTAGCTTATTAATTATTTATTTTAATTTCAATTTATCTTTAACAAATTTTTCAAATTGTTTTTTTGTATTATTCCCATATCCATAAGTATTATGAAACTCTTTATGGTGTTTCTCACATAATGAAACTCCATTTTCAACATTATATCTTTCGCTTATATTTTTATCCCAAGAATTTAAATGATGTGGTATTAACTTATTATCTTTAGTATGTTTCTCTCCACAGATATAACATTTCCTATCATATTTTTTAAACACATTGACTTTCCATTTTTTATATTCTATACTAGATGTTCTACTCTCATTTAATAATCGCTGTTCATGTGTAAGATTTTCTTTCCATCTGTAATGTTTATCTCCTCTTGCATGGCAACATTCATTATTAGGACATCCATACCCATTTAATAAATTAACAGGTCTTATATACCACTCAGTGCCACATTTATTATGTCTAACTAATATAGGTAAATTAGATTTTTCATACTTACCAAGTAAAGTATACTCTTTTCCATATTTGATAGATATCTCTTTTTCAAATTCTTCACAGGTTTTTGTATGTTTATTGCAGACATTACAGCCCTGACCATTATAAATATCATTCCAAATGGCATAAAATTCATGACCTTCAGGACATAACCATTTCAACATTTGTTCTTTTCTTTTCCCTTTATTAGTACCATTACCTATATATTTTTCAGAAAGTAGTTTATATCCCATTTTATTTAAACTTAGCCAAAGATGTATATTTTCAATTGTATATAAATTTGACGAATGAAATTTTTTACCCTTTTTTTATCTCTTATACTAGCATAAGGCATATAATACTTGTATCCTAAGGAATCTACTAAGGATAACTTTCCTGAATTATTTTCATACTCACTATCTAATAACTCATAACCAAAGTTATTTATAGTATTTTATATATATGTATAAGGTAATTTTCGATTATTTATATTTGTCTTTTTTCCACATTCATTGCATTGCCTCTTATTTCTATGTTTAAATTTTTCAAAACTAGTAATAAATTTTTTCCCACACTTACAAATGAAAAGCATCTTTGTACGATTATTTATATATTCTGTAGATAATAATTTACAACCACTTTCATTTTCAACAAAATATTTTACTTGTTCATAAGTCCAATATCTCAAAACAAACCTCCTTAACTTAAATTACGCTTTCATAATACATTATTATACATTTATAATACTTATTAATAAATAATTAACTTAGCTTCCACCGATTTTGCTCGATTCTAAGCTATAAGTTTCCAAATAGCTGTGGCAAAACATTCACCACCAAGCATTGCTGCATATTGTTGTTTTTGTTGTTCTGTAAGATTTGATGTTCCATCAGCTGTAACTCCAAGTTTTATAGCTAATTCCTTTAATACATCAGTCATACTTTTTTGTTTATGCTCCGAATCATACAAAGATATTCCCATTTTTTCTAGAGCATTTCCTGCTTGACCAGTTTCAGTTATTAGGTTTGAAAATACTGATATTAAAGCATTTCCTGCTTCTGAGCCTTTTGTCCCTCTGTTAGCCAGTATTCCTAATAATGCCCCTGATTCTGATAAAGGTATATTTAAAGCATCAAACATCCCCCCAGCAACCACATAAGCTTCCAACATCTGTTGCATACTTGTATTAGATTTTCTTTGTGCTTGTGCTGTTATATCTAAATACTTTCCAAAATCTTCGCTTGCAACACCTGCACTTGACATACTATCAGTTACTAAATCTGCACAAGTAGCTAAATCCATGCCTCCTGCTTCGGCAGCTCTAAGAACAGGTTCTATTCTTGAGATAGATGTTTCTACATCCCATCCAGCAAGTGCTAGATAAGTAAGTCCGTCAGCTGCTTCTGTGGCACTAAAAGAAGTTGAACTCCCCATTTCTTTTGCCTTAGTTTCAAGTTTTTTATATGATTCAGATGTTTTATCTGCTATGCCAGCTGTAGCTTGTAATTTACTCATTGAAGTCCCAAAGTCAACACCTGCTTTAGTAGCAGCTGCTCCCACTCCAATTAATGGCATAGTAACTCCCATTGTCAAAGTCTGACCTACACTTTTTATATTATTTCCAGCTTTTTGTAAGTCTGAACCGATTCTATCAAATGGCATAGTTCTAAGTTCATTTGATAATCGGTTTATTTCAGATTGAGTATTATTAAGTTCAGTTCTATATTGCGTTAGCTCATTTGTGTTTTGTTCTATTTCATTTTCAACCTGATTGTATCTATCCTTAAGTTGCAACAACTTTTGTTGTAATTGTTGTGCTTCTGTTGAATTAGCACCATATGCTGACTTTGCTTGATTTAATTTGTTTTCAGTTTGATTTATTTCTTGTGCAAGTTGCTGATGTTCTGTTTTACTTTTTTCTAAAGTACTACCTAGTTTCTGAATTTCTTGTTGATATATATTTAGCTTCTGCTCACCACTTTGTAATTTTGATGCTAATGTATTTATATCATTACCAAGCCTTTGAAAGTAACTTCCTGATGTCTGTAGTTCTGTACCAAGTCTATTAAATTCACTTTCAGATAAATCTGCTTGCCTCCCTACAGATGCAAGCTTTTCCTCAATCGTTTTAGTCTTATTTCCTAATTGTTCAAATTCTCTGACTGTACTATTCAATTCACTTGATAGTTGATTCAGATTACTCTCAGTCTGATTTATACTTGAACCAAGACCACTTAATTTTTCACTATTTTTCTGTACTAATTGTGCTTGTTTTTGCCACTCTTTTGAGCCTTTCCCTAAACTTTGTTCTATTTCATCTAACTTTGATTTTTGTTTTTCTACTGTTTGAGAAAGTTTATCATATTCTTTTTTTTGTGATTCTAACTTCTTATTATATAAATCTATTTGTTTAGTAGTTTTTTGTATCTTAGCATCTAGCCCTACAAAAGTTTTTTCAAATCCATCTACACCTTTTCCAGCACTCTTAAAATCTTTATCCAAATTTTTTATTTCTTTGTTTATTGAACTCATTTGTTTTGTAAAAGTACTAGCTTCAAGTGCTAAACTGACACTAAGTTTTGCTATCTCTTCACTATTAGCCACTATTCCACCACCTTATAGAACTTCAATGTTTTTATTAGTTCCATTTACTTCTTCAAGTACATCCATTTGTTCAAAAAACATTTTAGGAGTAGCTCTATAAAAATCATCTGTTCTTTTTAGCACTGAATACCAAAGATACTCCATATGTGCGAAATTCCAATCTTTATTTGATATATATTCTTCTTCAAACTCACTCTCATCTTCATTACTTTTTTGAATACATTTTTTCATCAGCTTATTTATATAAGTAAATATATTTTCAAATAATTTAATACTATCTTTTTCTAATTTAAATTCTCCCTCAAATTCTTTATCTGTTATATTTTCAACTCTAAGTATTGAATATAATAGTAGCGAACTTAAAGTATACTGAGTAGAATACTCACTTAACTTATCTAAATTAGAAATATTTAAAAATATCTCATGTACTTTTGATTCTATATTATTTTCTTTCAAATCCTCTTGAACTTGTCTAATGACATAAAAATCTAATGTACCTTTAAATATTTTGCCATTCAATTCTATTTTAACTATATTCATAACCCCTCAACTTTCTAGATAAAATTTATTGACCTCTTAAAAAATTTCAAGAGGTCAATAAGTATAATTACTTTTTCAACATTTTATTTTCTGGTGGAATTACAGTTCTTGCAATTGGGAATTGTACTTCTTTATACCAATTAGTTATTTGCTCTGCATCCACAGTAGGGTCATCTGTATCTATAAACGCATATATGTATGTCTTCCCATTTGTATGTGTATAAGAACCTACAGTATAATTTATTTCTGTTTCTTCTGCTTCTGCTTTACCTTCTACTATGGTTTCTGCATTTATATCTATCGGCTGGCATGTAGCATTATATATAGCATATAATCTTTTATGATTAGATTTTTTCTTTTGCTTTTCAAATAGCCATGCACCTGATGGTGCTACATCAGATTCCGAAACAACCACTCCTCCTTTCATAAGCTCACTACCAAAAAGTAAATTATATTCGTCTGCTAATAAACCTAGAGTTGTTATTGTTCCTTCCCCTCCAGCATAATTTGCTGAATCCTCAACTATTGTATCATCTGCCCACTCTTGAGTAGATTCAAAATTTAATTTGTTAGATATTTTTTTAGCATACTTAATTGGTACTGGAGTCTCATAAACTCCATCTTTCAAATTAGCTCTATGAATATTTTTTAATCCTACTAGTAATTTTTGCATATCTTATCATCCTTCCTTTTATAATAATTCTTCATAAAAAAAATCCATATTTTTACCAAAGTAAGAACCTTCTTTCAAGTCCTTAGCTCCTGTAAATATGAATCCATTCTCTTTCATCACTTCTTTAATTTTCTTATATATACCTAAGTCTTGATTACTTTTATACCAGTAATTCAAAGTAATTGAATACGTTTCAGATAAATTAATATCATTAGTGTACATACTATCTTTTTCATTGTATATTGAAAATATTATATATTTATCTAACATATCACTTGTTTCTTGATAGAAAACAGGAATACCAATTTTTTTTAATGTTTCTGCTATCTTTTTATTCAAAATTACCACCTACTTAAGCAGATTTTTTATTAAACTTTCTTTTATAGTCTCATTAGCTTCTTTTATTGTGTTTTCCCAAGCTCTTTTCATCCATTTTTTACCATTCATTTTAGTTCTTCCATATTCTTGTATGTAACCATAAGTAGCTGCTCTATCTTCATTATTAGATATACCAACATCAACTCTTGCATTTGAACCCGAACCTTTAAAATCAAACTTTCCTAACTTACTCTTTAAATTTCCAGTATCTACAGGCACTGTTTGTTTTTGACCATTAAGTATGACATTCGCTCCTTCATCTAATGCTTTAGTAGTTATTTCTTTACCAGCTTTCTTTCCTAGTTCATCTAATTTGGCTTGCACTGTATTAAATCCATTCCATTCTAATCCCATTTATTCACCTTCTAACAATAATTCTATATATTGATTTTTTTCTTGTATATTATCTGAATATATTATATTATAAGTGTTTTCTTTGTATTTCACCCTATACTTTAAACTTACTCTAACATCTATAGAACTATCTAAATACTTTAAGTATCTAATTGTTGCTTTTTTATTTGCTTTTGATTGAGCTTGTTGTGCTTGAAAAAACTCTTTTCCATTTATATTCTTTATATTAGCCCAAACAATTTTAAAATCTATCCAATCATTTACTGTAAATCCATTTTCATCATTTGTTTGTTCTTTTATTTGTATAGTAATTCTTTTATTTAATTTTCCAACATTCATTATATATTACCTTCTTCATAACAAAATTGTAATTGTAACATGATAGTCTTTAATCCAAAATCAATTCCTTTTGTATCTCCAACAATTCCACGATTTTCATACCAATGACAAGCCATCATTTCTACAGCCAACTTGTAAAGTTCTTCATTTTTAACAGTATCAATATTAATACCTGCATTTTTAAAATATGTATTAATAGCTGGAATTAAAGTTTTTTCTATCCAATTATTATCATCTTCTGAATCTACTCTTAGATATAATTTAATTTCTTCTAACATTAAGCATTTTCCTCTGGTAATGTTAATTTAGCTATTATTATTGCTTCATCATCCTTTACAGAACCATCTAGCTTATTTATTACTCTAGCTTTGTTTGTATTAGTTTCAAAAGCACCAGCCCCTATATTAGTTGTAGCTAATTGATATTTGCCATCATGGAATATCTTGTATGCTTCTTTCAAATCACCTAATATAATAGGAGATATACTTGTTGTTGTTTCACTTCCCTCTGACCCACTCTTAATTGTTTCAGTTTCTAGTGTTTCATTATTTATCTCTATTACTGGTAAACCTAAAAATTTATATTCAGTTTCATTTTTAGGGTCTGGTTGTAAATAGCTCCTTCCATTTTTATCTTCTAAGCTATCTAGATAATTAAACCCATCTTGATTCACTATCCACTTAGAACTCTTTTTAAATACAGAATTTAAAGTTACATTTTTCAATTTTTTAAAGTTTTTAATAGTTGAAGTACTCTTCAAATCTACTTTTTTGAACTTAGTAGTATCTGAGAATATTCCCTCAATTTCATCACCATCATTATCTTTGTATCCATTTAATATTATCATGTTTCTTGTTACTCTTACTTTATCAACTATCCAATCTATTATAAAGTTCTCTAATTCCTTTGATGCAAATTTCAACAAGTCATTAGGAATAGTTATCATCCCAGCAAAATCTATTAAGTTAAAAGAAATTCTTTCTAGTTTAGGATTATCAGTATCTTTTATTTTGCCATACGTTTGAGTACTTGAATTATATTCCGATAATTTTCCAAGTGGTGTTTGTTTCATTCTTTTTTCATAAGTTCTTTGACCACTTCTAGTATAAACTTGTTCTGAATCAACTAGGGTAGATAAATCAATAGAATCTTTTAATCTTTTATTGATTTTTACAGAAATATCTTCTGGAACTGCATATCCACCATCCTCGTCTATATTTTCAGAAATAGCCATTCTTTCAGAGTCAGTAAATTCAAATTGTTCCCTTGTTGCTGAAAATTCATTTTTTTCTTTCTGCTTTAATAAAGTATTAGCAATTACTTTACAAAATAAGTTTCCATCATATTTTGCTTTTTCTTCTATATTTTTTATTTTAGTTGCCTTAGAATTATTTATTTTGTTTTTTATGTTATCAAGTTCATCTTCTTCTAATTCAACTAAACCATCATAAATTTTTTTAAGTTTCTCTGTATCAGCAGTTAGTTTTTCAGCTTCATCAAGCTTATTTTCTATAATTAAGTTCTTTATCTTTTCTATATTTTCATCAATAGATGCTTTTACTTCTCTTATATCAGTTGACATATATACCTTTAAGTTTGTATTATACTTATTTTTATTTTTCATTATTTGCCCTCCACTAGATTCTTTCTATTCTTTTTAATAAATTATTTTTTCTTTCTTCAATGTCATTTACTTTTATGTTATTAATAACTTTAGGTGTTTTATTATATTTATCTAATATGTCACCAGAACAGGCAACTGCATCTACTTCACTAGATAATTCAAAATTAAAATATTTCGTTGCTTCTTCTCCTGTTAACCATGTTTCTTCTTCTATCATTTGCTTTATCTTTTCAATATCATTTTCATTTTTTAAATTTTCTTTGTAAATTTCTAATGCTGTTTTGTCTATTTTTTCCAACAAACTTGCATATTCAATAACTTTTTTTGAATTTCCTTGCACAATTCCCCACGCTTTGTGAATCATAAAAAAAGCATTGCGTGGGATAATTATTTTATCACCTGCAAGTGCTATTATTGATGCTATACTTCCAGCAATACCGTCTATTTTTATTGTTTTAAATCCTGCATGTCTTTTTAACATATTGTAGATAGCCATACCAGCAAATACACTTCCACCACCAGAATTAATGTAAATATCTAGGTCTTTATCCTCTTGACCCTTTAAAAAGTTTTTTATTGATTCTGGATACTGGTCTTCTTCTTCCCAAGCTCCCCATGAGCTGGATACTATATCACCATAAAAATACAATTCCGCTTTTTTATCAGTAGAATTTTTTATTTGTAATATACTTGTTAAATTATCTTTATTTTTCTTACTCATTATTTACACCCCCCTTCTCATATTGCTTACCAACCTCTGTAATTGGTATATAGTTTCCATTTGTTATAAGAATATCGCCACCTTCCTTTTCTGGTAAATCAACAAATTCACGAGCTTCATTAGGAGTATAGATACCATTGTTTACACCTGCTGTTAATGTTTCCATCTGCGTTTTTGTATCAGCTCTTAAAATAGCTCTTTCATTATATTTAAAGAAACAACCTTCTTCTATTTGTTTATTTGTAAGTAGTTTAAATGTTGTTTCTTCTTCATATTGTTTTAATATAAACTGTAATGTATCAACATAAAAGCTTAACTGTTGCATTTCTGAATTTGAATAACTTGATTTTTCATAATCATTTATGTGATTAGGTTTTATTCCAAAAGCTCCAGCGATTTGCAGAGAAGAGTATTTTCTAAGTTCAAAAAATTGTACATCTGTAAATTTTATATTTAATGGTTGCAAAGTCATTCCTATAGGTACAGGAATTATCTTTCCTGTGTTATCAATCCCATTTGAAAATTCTTCATAAAATGATACTAATTTTCTCTGTGCTTTTTTATCTAAATCGCCAGTATATTGTAATATAGCTTTGCCTGTTAAACCTTGCTTATATAGTTTGTTCATGTATTGCTGGCTATTTAAATTCCCCTCTAAAGTATCTCTTAATATTTCTCTTACTGGTAATCCTGTTATCCCATCTAGTGTATGACTTGTTTTAAAATGTAAAACATCTTTTCCTTGAAAGATATGTCTCTCTCCACTTTTAGGGTCATTATATACATACCATACTTTATTTTTTTTACCAAAGAAACCATGATTATCTACATATATTTCAACACAATCACTTTGCATAATCCATAAATCAATTAATTTAGCTCCACTCCATCTACACCACACATACGCATTTCCAAAATGATTTCTGTTCTGCTCTATAGTTGACCAAAAAATGGCTGGTGTTGTATACTCATTAGGTCTTACTTTCAAAACTCTATTTATATCTGATAATTCAATTGCTTCTCTTCCTTTTTCTGTTCTTTTGTATGTTTTCAAAGACAGTTTTCCAAGGGTTTCTGATAAAATCTTCAAGCATGTAAAATATGTTATTTCACTTCTTACATTTTTACTGGTTTCATCAATTCCTAACCATGTTAAAATATCACTATCACCTACACTTTTGGGTGTAGGGTCTATTTTATTAGCTATATATTTTCTTATTTTATTAACAGCATTAATCTTCTTCACCTCCCATTACTTTATTTAAAAATTTATCGACATTATTTTGTGTTGAAAATTGTTCACCCTCATTATTAAAAATTGCTCTTGATATTCCCATTAGCATTGCTATAATACCATCTATTTTATATTTACTTCTTTTCTTTGAATATTTTATATTCCCAGCATCATCCATAACTGCAACAACATTCTTTGCCATTCGTCTAAAAAGACTATTTTTGGCTATTATTATTCTTTCATCTAACAAGATATTTTCAAAGTCTTTAACTGCTGGTGACATAGAACTATATCCTTGCCCAAAGGGCAAAACGTCATAATCTTCTTCTAGTTTATTTCTTATGCCTATAGAACCCCATCTATCGAAGCCTATTTCTTGAGTTTCTAATTCATATTTTATTTTAGTTTCTTCTAAATAATCATGCATATATTGATAGTTAATAGAACGACCTTCCAATGCAATCAATTCTTTTTCTTGTACTAAAATATCATATCGAATATCATCCCTTTCACTTCTTTCTTCAATTGTATCTTTTGGTGTAAATAAAAATGGGTAAACTATATACTTATTAGTATCTTCATCATAGAAAACCATTACATAGGCTGTTATATCTTGGGTTGAACCCATGTCCATTCCATCCCAAGTTTTCATATTTCTTAATTCTTTTAGATTTATTTCTCTTTCAGCTTTTTCCCACAATTCCATATTTATTGCACCTTCACCATCAAGTGCAACATGTTGATTCAGATATAGCCTTCTAAATGCTGCTTCTTGTGTCTTTAATCTCGTAGCTCTTATTGCAAGGTTTTTCAGTTCTTCATAACTTCTAAATGTCCCAAGAGCTGGATTAGCTTTAAACCATTGTTCTTCATCCAACAATTCACACTTTTCCTCTGCTTCATAAATTGCATAAAAAAAGGAATCATCCTCAAATTCGCCTTTCATTAATTCTTTTGAATACGAATATAATTCAAATTCTAAATTCTCTGGATTATCACCACTACTTGCAGTAGTTATTGTTAACATTAAAGGTTCTTCCCAAATTCCAGCTCCAGTCTTTAGCTTATCGTATAATTGTCTATTTTTAGCTTCATGTATTTCATCAATTATACAAACATAGCCAGCATATGAATCTGCTGTTCCTGCATCTGATGATAAAACCCTTAGATATGCATTCATATTCTTTTTAAACATATACTTTCTACTTTCAAGTATATTTACATATTTTTTTAAGGTTTTATTGGTCTTAACCATGTGATGTATTGTATTAAAAAGTAATGATGCTTGGTCTCTACTATTTGCGGTTATTATTGTTTCACTTCCAAACTCATTTTTACAGAAATATAAGTAACTAGCTATAAGAGCTATCAAGAATGACTTAGAATTTTTACGAGGTATGTTTATATGTGCTTCTCTAAACCTTCTTAAATTATCACTTTTTCTTTTAACACAAATAATACTAGTGCATATTTCAAACTGAAATTTTATTAACTTTATTTTTTTACCTTTTTTACCTTTATCAAGTTCTAATTTGCTTGCAAAGGTAAGAAATTTCTTAGCTTCTTCTACATCATAGTAATATTTTTCATTATCCCACTTATTTTTTAATTCCCTAATGGCATCATCCAGATTCCAAGTCAATTGTTTATCTATTATTTCTTTTAATTTTTCATTCATATAATTACCTTATTTCTGAATCATGTCATCTAGTTCTTTGTCTATATTTTCTACCTCTGTAGGATTTAAAACAAGTTCTTTTAACTTTACTCTTTCTCTTGGAGTTAAAGCAAATTCTTTTATAAATGTTAACATCATTTTCATGCAGTTATTCGCAATTGAAATTTCTGGTATTTGTTGTCTGTACCCTGTTTCTGTTTCAAAACATAAATCCTTATTAGTTTTAATTGCTTTTTCAGCTTGCATCCAACGTTGGTAATTTACACACAATGCAGTCAAAGCTATTTCATCTCCAACCTTCCATTTTTCTTCGTCTACTAAACTTTTTGCAATTTCATTATATTTTTCTTTTCCTAATTTAGACAAAATCGCTGGTGCTCTAGGTATAATTTCATAACTCTTAATCTCATTTTTTGGGGTTACCCCCTCCCCCATGACATTCTCCAAGAAACCACCCCCTTTGAAAAATTATATTTGGTTGCACAGTTGTGTATACCCTTATCGCTCGTATCCCCCTTTAAAAACTTTTTTGCACCCCCCTACTACCTCTAATTTCGATTCTAAGAGCTTTGTTTTTCTTCTTAATATAAGATTATATCTAAAACTCCTATAACCTTAAAACCCTTCTTCCACTAAATCTTTCAATTTTTCTTTTATTATACTTGCTTTACTTTTATATAATAAATGTACCTCTCTATGACATCTTTCACACAAACATATAAGGTTATTAGTATCATATATTTTTTCTTTACACTCTTTTACCTCTTCAATATGGTGTACCAAATCAGCCTTCTTTATGATTTTATTATCATAGCATAGCCTACATAAATTCTTGTCTCTGACTCTGGCTTTATCTTTTGCTATTCTCCATTTCTTAGAACCATAAAACTCTTGATTATTTCTTTTCTCTTCATTATATTTTTTATTATATTTTTTATAATCATATATATTTTTATTTACCTTATTATATCTTTTATAACATTCTTCACACATTTTCTTATCATAATCAATCTTCTTACCACATTTGCAAATTCGTTTCATTGGCACATAGCTTCACCATAACTTTCATCTTTAATTTGTCTTGAGATAATAAACAATTTAATACTCTAATAATCGTTTTATATGAGTTCAATTAATTCTTTTATCTTCTTATATACTTCTTTATAGTTCATATCCTCATTTATTAATTTATCCAGCTTCATTGTTATAACTCTTTCTAATGCTTGTATATCAAATAGTTCTCCTTGATTCAATTCATCTCTTTTAATACCTTTTGGTATACTTAATTTCTTTCTAACTAATCCTGTGAAATGTTTGTAATACATTTCTGGTTTCTTACTGCCTCTTTGCATTGCATAATATACAAACTCTTGTATTTCATCTGTAAAATCTTTTCTAACTTTTTTACCTTCTGTTCTTATACCTAACCAGTTTTCATCTTTTTCATTAGCTATATAATATCCATTTTCTTTTATAGAATGTATAACTTCATATACCCAATCAAAATACTCATCAGAAACAGGCATATTAGATTTTCTTACTATAGCATAGATTCCTTTTTCATTATACATATATATTCTCTTAGCATTTTTGTTTTTATATATCGACCCCTCAATTTGAGCCCCCGTTATTTCAATAGATTTTCCTCTCATATACTCAAAATTTCTGTTATGTATATTTTCTATTGCTTTACTTGGGTTAGAATATTTAAGAGCATGACCTAATTGTGTTCTGCTCATAAATATTTCTTTTTCTTCATTCATGTAAAAGTCGCATGTTGTCCCTAAAAATTTTCCTTTTTTAACAAGTTTTAGTTTCATAAAATCAACCTCCTAAATATTTGAATTTTAGATATGCATAGTGTGCATATCTGAATAATATGTATTATGCATTTTTAATAAATTTCAGATGTCGGAATTACCGATATCTGAAATTTATTAAGTTTTTTCATTAAAAAAGACCTAGAAATTAATCTAAGTCTTCTAAGACAAACATATAAAATAAAAAACCTAGTCTATTTGCTAGGTTTTTTAATATAAATATTTTTATTTAGTTCTTATATATAGCTTTTCCATATTATCATTATAACATCTTCTTTTCCCTATATTTACCCTCACTTTTCCCTCTGATTTCCCTTTTATATCAGAAGGACAATTCTACACTTTATATATTACCATTTTGAAATTGTTTTGTATATGAACACTTATTGCCCTTTTATTCTTTATATCTTTATAAATTAATACTTCTCTTATTATACACTTAATCATTTGCAATTACTGATATTATTATATATCAATATGTATCTTATTTAAACCTATCTATATATAAAAACATGCCCATTCACATATACTTTTTTAACATTTTTTCAATACTTCTTTATTCCATCTACGCCAAAGATTAGAGCTGCTAGTCTTTCACATGCTTGGTCTATATCTTTATATACAGTCCTAGTATCTATGTTTTCTCTTTTAGCTATCTTGTTTATACTACATCTATCTTTCTTATGTTTTACTTCTTTTATAAATCTTTCTTCTATTATCCTATATCGTCTTTGCTCTATATCATTAGAGTTATTACAATACTCTTTATATATTTTTAACATTATATCTATATGTGCAATTATTACATTAGTCCTAGATACACTTTTACTAATACTTTCTACAAATAAATCTTCACTTACATATCTATCTGCGAGTGTAGTCAACACTTCAATAGCATTTCCATTTTTACAAGAGATTTTAAAAACAGAATTATCAATATGCTTTTTAAACTCTCTATAATGTTTAAGTAGTAATTTAGTATTTCTTATTTTTCTATTATATAGCTCAATAGCTTCTTCATTTGATTTTATTTTATATATTTGTATAGCTTTTTCTGCTGCTTCTTTTGCTACTCTTTCAATCACTAAATTAATATTTGTTCCTTTATTATCTACTATAATATTCTTCCCCATATAATATATTCCTTTCTATATATTATTTGCTTCAATACATATTTTATCTATATTCACTCCCAGTTTTTTCATTTTTAAGTTCAATCCTATTCATTACCTCAAATCCAGAAATCTTAGCTATATCTTTCATTAATTTAATGGTTTTATTAACTTTCTTTTCTTCATCATTTATGTTCTTTATAGCTTTGTAAGCTGTGCTATCCATATATCCACTCTTATTATGTTTTAAATCACAATCTATTTTTCTATTTCTTGTACTTCTGTCTTTAGCCATCTTACACATATATCTATATTCCCCTTTCCACTTTTATCATTACATTCTAATGCGTAATCACAAAATGTTCCACTTACATCACATTGTGAACAAATAAATTCAGCCAGTTTTCTAATTTTCATATCTTTTAATATTTCAAAAACTGTTTTAAAAACTTTTCCTTCTTCTATTTCTGTAGCTGGAAAACTAATTATATTTTCAATCTCTTCTGTTTCTTCAATCTTAATTTCATCTTCATCTTTTCCATGATTCTCATTTTCAAATTTCTCTGTGACATCCTTGATACTTAAACTTCCTTTGGCTTGATATTCTTCAAATAAACTTTGTTGTTCAGCTTCTTCCAATCTTGATAATTCATAAGCTGTTGATACATTTATATTTTCTTTCTCAAACTCATTTTTAAGATTTGGCATTAACTTCTTAGATATGTTCTCTAGCCTTGCTATTTGACCAGCTGATGTGTTTAACATTTTAGCAACTAAGTCTCTAGTTTTCCCTTTTATATCTTCTTCTGCTCTTAGTTCTTCTAATAACTTCTTCATTTCTACTGCCTGCTTCATTTTTTCAAAATCTGTTAATTCTCTTGCAGTTGAATTAGTTGTTATTAATAAAATCTTTTCCCTTATTCCAGTTACCTTTTCTATCATACAAGGTATCATTTCAAATCTTTCATTTTCTTTGCTTTCTTCTAATAGCTTTAATACTGCTAATCTTCTCCTATGACCTGCTATTATTGTATATTTATTATCTTTATTTTCTTTTACTAATAAGCTTTGTTTTATTCCAAACATTTCTATAGAAGATTTTAAATCTTCTATATCCTCAACAGAATAAAAATTTTCTTCGGATGGTACTAAGTCATAAACACTTATATTTTTTATTTCTGTTTTTTCATTTTCAATATTTTGATTGCTATTTTCTAGTTTTCTATTATTGCTATTATTAATTGCTTCAAACATATTAAAAGCCATTTTACTTTTCCTTTCTATGTGTCCAATTCGGACACATTTTTTTATTCTATATTTAGATACTCATTAACTAACTTTTTATAGTCTATTGTCGCACCACATCTTTTGTTGTATTTCATTATTGTTTTTTGATAAAATGTACTCTCAGATACATTTTTATTTAATCTTATTACAGTTTTAAATACTTTACATATATTCTGTAGTAAAGTTAAAAATTGATTATTTACATCATTGTTTTGATAATGTGTTATTATGCATCCTTTAAATTTTAATTTTTTATTTACATGTTTAGCATTTTCTATTTGTTCTAGTAATTCCTTTATTCCTTTAAGAGAAAAATTATCCGCTCTTACTGTTATAATTACTTCGTCTGACGCTACTAGAGAGTTGACTGTTACTATATCCGTGCTTGGTGCATTATCAATTATGCAAAAGTCATATTTATTTTCAACTTTTTCTAGCAATCTTTTTAATATACTAAATTTATCTCTATCACTATCAAATAACATTCTATCAGCCTGATATAAATACATATTACTAGTTATAATATCTATATTTTTATTTTCAGTCTTACATATGTATTCATGTATGTTTGCATTATCTTCAAGCAACATTTCTGCTGTACCTTTTCCTTTTTCCTCAAATTTTGAGAAGTATTGTGATAAATTACCTTGTTTATCTGCATCAATTAACAACACCTTTTTCTTATGTACTACAGATAAAATGTCTGCCATATTTGCACTTGTTATTGTTTTACCTGTACCTCCTTTGAAGCTTAAAATAGATATGATTTTCATAGCTTTACCTCCATTGTTTATATTTAATTTTCTTTTATTGTTACTGGCATCAAATAACCTAAGATGTGACCCTTCATAGAAATTTTTGCTGGAGACTTTGAGTCTATAGCTTCAACTTTATCAAATTTATCAAATACCTTTACGAATGCTTCATTTAAATAAATTTCAAAATCTGCACATATATATTTATGATATACAATGCCATGAACTGGTATATAATATTTTAAAACAACTTCTTGGTACCCAGTTTCTTTTATATCTCCAACTATTTTTTTAGCTTTTTCACTGTTAAACAAGAACATTTTAGGATTTAATAACATTTCCTTCTTATCAATTATGAATATACAAATCCCATCAGTTAAATAATATTTATCTCCTTTTTCAATTAACATTCTTTGTCTACTTTTCTTGATACAGTCTATAAAATGATTTATAACTTTCTTTTGCATTTACTCAGCTCCCCATTATTTTTTTTAGAAGCTTATTATATTCCTCTTCCTGTATAACTCCATTTACTTCTACTTTTTCTAAGTACTGTATAGCTTTTATTGTTGCTTCTAAATCTTCAACATTGTATAGTTCTACCATTTTACTTGCAAGCTGTATTATTTTATTTTTATTAGCTAATAACATAATAATCAACCTTTTTTATTCTAAGAAACTTTTTAATTCTAGTTCCTCAATAATTTTTTCTATTTTTTTCTTTTTTCTAAACCTCTTCGTTCTTGCTTTTATAGCTTCAAGTCTAGTTATTTTACTATTTAGCATCTTTTTAAATTTTAATTCTATTTCTTTGACTTTATTGTTAAAAGTTTCTATTGTTTTTTTCAAAATCTCATTTTCTTCTTTTAATTTTTCTATTTCTTTTCTTAAAATTCCAGCTCCAGCTTCCATCCCTTTTTTTATATTTTGGTCATTTTCATATCTAATTTTTAAAGACATTTTTTCTGTATGTAGTGCAGCGTTTTTATTTTCTAAGTCTGAAATTATTTTTTCTTTCTTTGAACATTTATCTTTTAGTTCTTCTATTCTACCAATAGCTATTTCATATTCTGCTTTTATTTCATCAAAATCTTTTTTAGTATATAAGTTTAAAAACATTTTATCCCCTCACTTTTTTAATACTATCATCTATTTCATTTTCAATTTTTTTCTTAATAAGCTATAATTTTCATTTAATATTTTCTCGTCTTTAGTTATATAGTCTAAAAACAATACAGCTCCATTGAAAAATTTTACTTCAAATCTTTTTATATCCTCTTGTTTTACATATTGTCTACCAAAACAATTTTTCATATTTTTCCATACAAGAAAAGGTATAAAGTAAAATCTATCTTGTATACCTATACAAACCCCTGTTATTGCTCCCATGTGGTAATATCTATCTAATGTTTCTAACTGTGTATTTGTTAAAACGCTTCTTTTTATATTATCTTTAAGCGTGTATTTAGCTTCAAAGCATATACACATACCAGTCTTTAAAGCACCTTTAAAATCTGGCTGTGCATTAGCTATAAATCTACCTGTAAATTTCCCTGTTTTATCTTTGCTTAATACTCTAAATGGTTCTGGTGTCTTATCTATTTCAGCTCTATTATCATTTCTATAAATTATACAAGCTGAATTTATGTAATTTTCAAAGTGTTGACCTTGTGCATTAGCAACTTTATTTTTATATCTTTGTTGTAGTTTTTTATCATCCATATTTTATGCTCCTTTTTTCCTACAAGGAATTTTATATTATAATTTATCGCTTAATTATTAATTAAAATAGATTACTTTATCTTTTTTAATTTCTTGGTATCTTAATAGCTTCTATTTTTTCACTGCAATCTTGAATTACTTTTTCTAGCATATTTATAACTTCTTTTTTTATATAATTTCTTGTTTCTTCGCTAACACTAAATTCTAAATTTTCATCCCAGCCAAAATCAAAGCTTATCATTCTAAAATTTGAAACATCATTACTTTCAATAATTTCTTTTATTTCTTTTGCTTCTTCTTTTGTACTAATTAACTCTTTGTATCTACGATATATTTCTTCTATTTTTTCAAATTCTTCATTAGTCATTTTTAACACCTTCTCTTTATTTTTATTTAATATTTATCTTTAAAAAATATAAAACTCTCTCCTTTTATACTTGTTATGACTTCATATTCTTTATCAGCTCCACAAACCTTTTCTAATATACTTGTATCAATACCTTCCAAAAAACAATCTTTCATATTAACAAACATGTTATTTTTTATAATATAATCTATATTGTCATATATAGTTGACTCTTTTGTTCGTTTAAATATTTTTCCTTTGAAATTTTTTTCTTTTTCTAGCTCTTTTTGTAAAGTTCTTCTAGTTAATATAACATCTCTTGAAAACTCCCCAAAATTTTCGTTGAGGTTATAAAGTTCTATATGATATTCACCATCTTCTTCGGCAAAATAAAAATTAAGTTCTCCCTCTGCTGCGAGTTCTTTGTAAGCTTCTAATTCTTTTTTTAGCATTTGTATTTTTTTCTCTTTATTTGAAATTATTTTTAATAATCTTGACAACAATCTTTTATCCTTGTAAATCATTTTTTATCACCCCTTTTTTGCCCCATGCATTTTCTTTTAACCAATCGTTGCAGGCTTCTTCACAATAAAGACTTTCACAATTAAATTTTATACTTTTGCATATATTACAAATCTCTTTAGAATACTTTTTATATGCTTTATTTTCTTTCATAGATATAAATTCTAGCATTTCTTTATTACTCATATTTTTAATAGATTTTTTGAAGCTAACAATTTCAAAATAATTATGAATACACTTTTTATTTAATGTTTCAAGCTCTCTCTTAGCTTCTTTTTTAGTTCTATATACTTTTGCTCTATTTATATCCTTTGTTATCGCAGGGTATAAATCATAATTAAAAGTGTGTTTTTTGCCTGTGTAATAAGCATTTTTACCTCTTCGTTTACTATAGTCCTCTTGACATAAATCAACTAGCACAAAGCTTTTTATTTTCTCTTTATTAGTCATTAGTTTTTACTCTCTCCTTATCTGTAAATATCATTATTTGTTCTTTTCCCCATCCACAAATTCCTATTTTTTTATTATTTTCCTCACAGTAAGATTCAACTTCTTTCATACTTATATTTTTTAATCTAAAATCCATAGCAGTTATAAAATTACTCTTTTCTAGTAATTTTTCTATCTTACTTTTTTCTTTAAAGTGACAACACATACACCCATTTCTATTTTCAACTCTACAAGTATTATTAAATTTACATATTTTACAAATATATTTACCAGCTTCAATACATATTTTTTCTATTTCTTTATCCATTTTTATTGAACCCCCTATTCACTTTTCAATTTCATATAATCTAATACTTTTCTTAGTTTTAATTCTTCCATGCAGTATTTATACAACTTAGGATGTGTCTTTTTTAACATCTGAAATCTATTAGGTTCTTTTTCTAAATGACATCCATAAATACAGAAAATGCATCCTGTACGCTTACATAAGGTAGTCTTATATGTTTCTATTTCTTCTATTAAATTAGATTCTATTTCTTTTTTAACCTCACCATAGGCTTTAGAAATCATCAATTTATATATATATATATATTTCAATATATCCTGTTCCGTCCAAAATGCTAAAGGTGTAGAAACTGGTCTATCTCTTCCAAAAGCATTGCAGCCTTGTTCCAAATAATTTCTTTTTCTTAAATTGCTTTCTTGTGTCATAGTTCCTATAACTGCTTTTTTACCTGTCTTTTTCTCATATTCCTTAAAAGGTGTTTTTTTCATAATTTCACAACATTTATCACTAATTTCAAAAGGGGCATCTATCATGTATTTCCATTTTTTTGAGATAACAAATTGACTCTTACTTCCATCCTTATTAATTCCATTTAAATGTTTATTTTTTATTACTTCGCTCTTGGTATTTCTAACTTTAGATATGTAATGACTTTGTTCTTTGCTTATAACTGGATAACCATATTTTGATATAACCTTCTTAAAATTTATTTTAGGTTTTATTATCGTTACATTTTCTTTTGTTTTTATAAACGCTTTAATTTCTGGATATTCTAAACCAGTGTCACAGAATACAGCTTCTATATTAGGGTACATTTGTCTAGCAATATCTAAAAGAACAGTACTATCCTTCCCCCCACTAAAACTTATATAAATATCACCTTCCCAATACTCATACCATTCTTTAAGTCTCCTTTTGGTTAATATTATTTTTGCTTCAAGAGGTAAAGATTGTTTCTGTTTTAATGCCATTTCTTTAAATTCTTTTGATAGCTTATCACTCATTCTTATTACCTTCTTTCTGATTTCTTTTTTCTTTTTTGAATTTATTTTTACAAACATAAGAACAATATTTTTTTAAATACACATTTGTTTCAAACTTCTTTTTGCAGAACTTACATACTCTTAAATACATGTAATCACCTCATTTTAGCCTTCGCATTTTTATATACAAGCTAACTCCTGTTATCTCATTAAAACTAGCTTTACACTCTGTAAATATGTAACCTCTATACTGTTTTTCCCAAAACATTCTATTGTCTAAATCATTTCTTACTATATCCATTACTTTTCTTTTACTGTATCGACTATCATTACAAACTTGAAAAGGTTTCTTTAAATTTCGAGAAGAACTCCATCGCTTTTTACCTTTTGGGTCTTTCATCAAATAATTACATAGATTCTGTAATCCATATTCATTAGGTTGAAGCCTATGTGTATTTATCCATCCAAGTTTTTCGCCTTCTTTTCTACCTTTTTGCTTTTTAGACCAAAGGCTTTCTATTATATCCCTATCTAATCCACCATTCATAATAATGTGGTGGTGAACTCTTTTAGTTCCATCTTTCTTTTCTCCAAATTCTGTTATAAGCATATATTTTACTGGTTCAAGCCCTTCTTTCTTTCTTTTATAATCAATCCTTCTTATGTAGTTTCTAACCTCTTTTTCAGCTTCTTCTAATGTTTCTGGAAGATATTCTGGTGCATATGTAGAATGTATAACTAAGTCTTTATTATTAAAATTTGTATTAACTGATTGTGTAAAATACCTTTTAGCATTTTTATCATTCAAATTCTTTTGCTTTGGTTTAGATATGTATTCTCTTTTGCCTCTCTTACCTTTTGTTTGTACATCTGTTCTTGGTATTATATCTACCTCTAAATAGTCATTACAATATATCTTTTTCTCTCTTATAAAACTTTTCATAGCAGTACCTCATTCAGTCTTTTATTAGCATCTATATATTAGTATCTAGTGTTATATATTTGTATAGATACTTTATATCGTTATAATGTTAATACCTATTACAAGCTCGTTAATCGCTCCATTTTGGCGTATTTATTGAACTCTATTGTCTTATCTGCTATAATAAAAAGTAGATATGATTTTATAGCTTTGACAACAAAGTTATTTTGTAAAGTGTCTTATAACTGCGAATTATAAGACACTTTTTGTTTACATAATTATTAAATTTCAATTAAATTACTTCCTTCTCTAGCTTCTTCTCTTTTTCAGCTTTCATTTCTTCCTCTGTTTTCTTTCTATATGTACACTTTATTTCTAAATCTACGTCAAAAAGTCTTTTTATCATCATTTCCTTTGCTCTTGCTAATCCTTTACAAAAGTAATCCATATTCATTTCGCCTTTAAATTCAACTTTTTCATATGGTTTTGACATATGTATTCCCCCATTTTTTAATATTTTATTAATTTATCTTACAAATTGCTTTTTAGTACTTTCTAGTATTTCAGGAACACTATTTTTTTCTATAAATTCTCTTGAATAAAAATAAAAATTTCCTTCACACTTCATTGCAATTAAAAGTTCTTTTTTAAAATTTACATTTGGATATTCTTCAACATGCTTTCTATATAAAGCACTTTTTTTATTTATATTTTGTAACATGTAATCTTTATCTACTCTAAAGTAACCATATTTTTCTAATTCATTTATTTTTATTTCTACATCTAAATCATTCATGTTTCTATCACTCCTTATCTAACTTTTATCAAATCAGAAAATGAGTTCAATTCATTTTTAAGTTCTTCATACAAGCCTTTAATTTTACTCATTTTCTGATTCAGAAGTTCCTCGTCTATTTCTATATTCACTTTTAAAGTTATTACTTCTTTTCCCACTTTCATTTTTTATGCCCATATACTTATTTATTTTCATTTTATTATCTTTTTACTATGTAATCACACCTTCTCTGATGTCTATAAGATTATGTATTCTGATTTGAGGTCTTATTTTCTGTTTGATGAAATGGCACATAATTTGATACTGAATTTAACTTGCCTGATTCATATCCTGCTAAAAAAGCCAATATTTGCTTCATATCACTTTCATTTAATTTCTCTGCTATTTTACTTAAAGCTGCTCTATTATCTAACTTAGTATTCATATTTTTCCTCCTTTCTTTGACTTAATCAAAGTATATATCTAACTAAGTCAAATGTCAAGCATGTTTTTTATTTGACTTAGTTGTATTTTTATGTTATGATTTATTTTAGAATTGAGGTGAAAGCAATGACACTAGGTGAACGAATAAAAATTATATTATCTGAACGGAATATTAAACAGGTAGATTTTGCATCAACTTTAGGTGTAAGTGCAAACTATGTTAATCAGTTAGTAAATGAAAAAAAATTAAATATCTCAGATACATTAGCCAAACTCATAGAAGAAACTTATGGATACTCTGTACAGTGGATAATAACTGGAGAAGGCGAGAAAAATTCCACACCATCACTTTCTGCTGCTAAAATAGAGTTTCTTAAAAAAATTCAAAAGATGCCAGATGATGAAGTGGCTGCTCTTTTAGCTTTTGCCAATTCATTAGATAGTGTAAAAAAATCACTAGGTATGGATGATAAAAAATAATCCACACAATACCAACAAGCAATGTATGTGTATGCATTCCTACATTGCTTGTTTACAATTTTGCCACAACCCAAAATTGTTTATCTTACACAAGTTGTTTTCGCCTTAGAAGGTAAAAATTAGACACAAAGGTATAATCGTACCTAAGTGTCTTGATTGTGCAACAGTAACAAACAGTTTTTCAATTTTTATCACCTCTTATCTAGCTTTTATCAAATCAGAAAATGAGTTCAATTCATTTTTAAGTTCTTCATACAAGCCTTTAATTTTAATCATTTTCTGATTTAGAAGTTCCTCATCTATTTCTATACTCACTTTTAAAGTTATTACTTCTTTTTTCTCTTCCATCTTTTTCTCCCCATAAATTTATTTCTTTTTATATTATTATTTTATTTTTCTATGCAATTCTATTAAGCTTCTTATCTCTTTTGAAAGTTCAATTTTCATAGTAATAATTTCTTTTGTACTTGGAATAGCTTTTTCTTCTAAGATACTCATTTCTTGTATAAGTCTTTCTAATACTTCTTTATCTGTTTTTGTTTGATTTTCAATTTTTTTTTCATCCATTTCTATCACCTCGATTCTTTATTTCCATTACATGATTGATACATCTGAACCATTTGTAATATTTGCACCTTTTATTATGTAAAACATTTTTACTCTTTCTTCGTATGGCATTTTTACAATTTCTTTCATTAAATCATCACTATCAATTTTTTTACTAATAAATTCATTTGTTGAGCTTCCTTTTGTTTCAATTAGTTTTTGAGTTTTATTTTCAATAACTTTATTCATATTCAACACCTCCACTTTGTTTTGTGTTTTAATCACATTTTACAACTATATTTTGTGCTTGTCAACCATTTTTTACCATCTCATTGTGCTTTACACACTTTTTTCTATATGTTATAATCCTCCTAGGAGGTGACTAAATAAATGCCTATTTATAAAAGAATAAAGGAATTAAGAAAAGATGTATTAAAATTGACCCAAGAAGACTTTTCAAAAAAAATTAACATATCCCGTTCTAATTTAGGAAGTCTTGAAATAGATAGAGTGAAAGTAACGGATAGAGTTATATCAGATATTTGCAGGGAATTTTCAGTTAATGAAAATTGGTTAAGACATGGAAAAGGTGATATTTTTATAGAAAATGATAATACAATAATTTCTGAACTATCTAATAAATATAAACTTGATAATTTAGATGTAAAAATACTTGAAAGTTATCTAAATCTTTCTGTAGAACAAAGAAAAGCAATAAAAAAATATGTATACTCATTAGTTGACACAATACTAAAAGATGATGAATTGTATCAAGATTACAGAAGTGAAAATATCGAAGAAAATGCACAGCAGTCTGCTGCAAGAAATGGTAATACTGAAAATATATCAGAACTAACTGAACTTTATGATTCATCAGAAGAAACTTACAAAAAATAATTTATATTTTAGAAATGTTAATATTGTTTTGAGGTGATAACATGGATTTTTCCACAAATTTGAGAAACATACTAGAAAAAAAACAACTTAAACAAGCCGACTTATGCCGAATGACTGGCATACAAACATCATTAATGTCAGACTATATAAAAGGTAAAAAAAGTCCTGCTATTTCAAATGCTATTTTAATTGCTGATGCACTTAATATGTCATTGGATGTTCTTGTTGGAAAAGATAAAGCACCAAATGAAAGTATTGAATCAGAAAATTCATTTGAAGATGATAAAATGAATCCAAACACAAGAGTTAGAGAACTCAGAAAATATCTTAATTTAAACCAATCAGATTTTGGTAGTAAAATAGGCTTAAAGCAAGCTACAGTTGGTCAAATAGAAACAGGTGTACGAAATCTTACTGATAGAAATTTTTCTTTAATATGTGAAAAATATAATGTAAATAAAAAATGGCTAAGACATGGAATTGGTGATATTTTTATAGAAAATGATAATACAATAATATCTGAGCTTTCTAATAAATATAATCTCGATAATTTAGATGTAAAAATACTTGAAAGTTATTTAAATTTAACTGGAGAACAAAAAAAAGTAATAAAAAAATATGTATACTCACTTGTTGATACAATATTAGAAGATGATGAATTGTATCAAGACTATAGAAGTGAATATATCGAAGAAAATGCTCAACAATCAGCTTCTCAAAATGGCAATACTGAAAATATAGAAGAAACAATAAATTTATATGATAATGCTGATAATTCTCTCAAAAATAATTATATTATAGAGGTGTAATATTGAATATTGTATCAAAAAGAATAAAAAATGGATTAGAATTAAGAAACATGACACAAAGTGATTTGGTTAAAAAATCGGGAATACCAAAAAGTGCATTAAGTTCGTATATTTCTGGTAAATACAAACCTAAACAAGATAATATATATAAAATAGCAAAAGCTCTTAATGTAAATGAAGCCTGGTTGATGGGTTGTGATGTTGAAATAGAAAGAACAGAAGATTTAAACAAAAATAAAGATATTGGAAAAAGGATAAAAGATGCTAGAGAAAATATAGGTCTAACGTTAAAAGATGTAGCTGACCGTGTAGGTGTTGCAACTTCTACTATACAAAGATATGAAAAAGGAGAAATAAGTCAGTTAAAATTACCTGTTTTAGAATCAATTGCAAAAGCTCTTACTGTTAACTCAATTTGGATTACTAAGGGAATTGAAAATAAAAGCATTGAACCATCAAATGAACATAGTTATTTATCTAAAGAAGAAAAAATTTTATTAAAAAAATATAGAATATTATCATCATCAGAAAAAGAAATTGTCAATCAAATTGTTGATTCAATATTTATTAGAAATTTAGTAAAAAATAACAAATCAAAAGAATTATATACTGATTCCAGAGACAACTGTGTGGAAAATAGTGCAACATCTTTCATTACCAGAAATGAAAATATAGAAAACCTTCAAGAATTATCTGACTCACATCATTTCTCAAATGATTAATAAGAAAATAACACCTATCTGAAAGGATAAATTTAATGAATAAAAAAATTAATGAACAAATTAAATTATTAAGAAATGAATTAAATTTAAGTCAAAGAGATTTTAGTGAAAAAATTGAAGTTGGACATTCTACTTTAGCTATGTGGGAAATTGGGACAAGAACTCCAAAAGATATTCACATATCTAAAATTTGCTCTGAATTTAATGTAAATGAAGATTGGATTAGATTTGGCTCTGGTGATATGTTTATAAAAACAGATATAAATGAAAGACTTAAGCTTGTTCGACTGTATTTTAATCTTTCACAAAAAGATTTTGGGTCAAGACTTACAATAGCACAAAATTATCTATCAAATATTGAAAAAGGTTATAGAAATGTAACAGATAAAATTATTAAAATTACTTGTTTTGAATTTAATATTAATGAGGAATGGTTGCGAACTGGAACAGGAAACATGTTTGTAGAACATGATGACATACTTCAACAAGTTGCAATAGAATATAACCTAGATGAGTCAGATATTGATATATTTAGAAATTACTTAAAACTATCAAAAGATGAAAGAAATGTAATAAAAAAATATTTCTTTTCTTTCTCTGATAAAGCAGTTAATAAGGATTAGTGCAAGATTATTTAAGGCAATCGGCTTACAAATTTATTTTAGATAAAAAGATAATGACTTTACCCAGTTTGTCCCCTTGAGATTATCAGTAATTCTGATGACTTCAAGGTTTATACATATATAGAATTCTCAAAAGTAATAAAAAAAGATATTGATTTTATAATAGAGAAATACGACTGTCAAGGCTTTGCTTTTTGGAGTGAAAAAGATAATAAACATATAATTTGTTATAATAACAACTACTCTTTTTACTCTGTTCATTGGACACTTACACATGAAATAGCCCATATAGTACTAGGTCACACTAAAAAGGCAAGTATTGTAAAGTTAAATTCTAGAAGTAAATTACTTGAATTAGAAGCCGAGATTTTTACACAATATCTTTTATGTCCAGATATAATTTTGTTATATTGTAATATCACAAATATTTATGAAATTATGTATATATGCGGAGTTGATAAAAAAACAGCTTTAATACAAAGTCATTATATAAAAAAAACAAAGCTTTCAAATTGTATAACTAACATAGAAAATTTAATTAAAAAACAATTTTATAAATTCATAAAAAATTATTTAAAGCATAGAAGAAAGGACACTTATTACTAAATAAAAATAAATTCCTAAAATATTAATACGTATTGATACGTATTAATATTTTTGTTATAATATAAATATAGTTAGAGAAAGGAGGAAATGATACTGTTGATTAATAATAAGTGGAGTAATAGTAACAATTTTCATGATAATAATAGCACACTAGATTATATAGAGGACTTTATCTATTGTATGAGTCATAGCAATAGTTTTAATGATATGATTTTTAAAGGTGGAATAACATTATTATGTGCTTTTAAAAAATATAATTATGGGAATAGAAGATTAACAAAAGATATAGATATACACGGAACTGATTATAATAAATGGATTAATTTCAAAAAAGATATAATATCTTGCTCTCAGTATAGTAGATTTGAAGTAATATATAAAGTTATAAAAGAAATAACAACAAGTGAAGCTACTAAAAATGAAAGTGTAACCATAGGTGTTTATAGAGCTGCTGAATTAATAACCAGATTCAGTATAGATGTGAATTTTAAGTGGTCTACTTTAGACTCAGAGAAATATTCACTAGGTGGATTAGTTACAATTAATGGATATACACCAGAATTAATATTGGTTGACAAAATACATGCTTGTGAGAGTAAACAAATTAATAGAAGGTTAAAAGATTTATTTGATATATACTCGCTAAGTTACTTAAAAGGATATAATAGCAATGATTTAGTAAGATTGTATATAGATAAATATAAAAATATACCAGAAAAAATGTACATGTTCCAATTAGAGAATTTTAATACTTTAGAGCATGGATATAATAGATTAAGAGGTATTGAATCTAAGCCTGAGTTTGCAACTGTTTATAAAAGAGTAAGCAATTTTATAGTTCCAATACACACATTTATAGCATCAAAATCAAATAAAAATTATGTTTGGAGGAATGATAGGTGGACTTTACAGGAGTAATAAGAAACTCTTTCAATAATGTTGTACTATGTGGAGAATATGCAGGAAGCTTATTAGGAATAACTAATTTTCCAGACAATCATATAATAGCTCAATCTGCTTTTATAGATAAAGAGATTGATACAGATTATTTTACAGTGTATCCTGTTAAAAAGTTAGATTTATCTTATGTAGAAGAAGTTAGAAAAGGTGTTTGGATAACAAATCCTGCAAGAACAATTTGTGATATGATAAGGTATGATAGCGAGTATAGTTTTATTCAAGAAGCTCTAGACTATTACATTTTCTATAATGAGAATGAAAAAGAACATTATAATGAGGTACTTAATGTAGCTAGATATTACAATATAGAACAAAAAGTATTGGATGCTATAAGTTTTGCAAAATCTCATGATTATTATGAAGAAAATTAATATTTGTAACTAATTTTATAAAGGCGGTGAAAATATGTATAAAAATGAATATATATTTCCAGCAGTTATAGCAAAACATGATAAAGGTGACTATGAAGTTAATTTTTATGATTTTTCAAATATAATAACTTGTGGTGAGAACTTAGAAAAAGCTTTCCTTATGGCAGAGGATGCTTTAAAACTGGAACTATTTGATTTATATTCAGATGGTTTAGAAATTCCAAAACCTACACAACTAAATAATATTAGTACTAAAGAAAATCAAACTGCTATATTGGTAAAAGTTAATTTAAAAGAAACAATAAAAGAATATGATAGTAAGTCAATTAAAAAAACTTTATCTATACCTTCGTGGCTAAATAAAGAAGCTGAAAAAAATAATATAAATTTTTCTCAGTTATTGCAAGAAGCTTTGAAAAATAAACTTAATATTAATTAATTCTATTTAATTGTGCCTAGTGAATTTACACTAGGCACTAGACATAAGTTGGGAGGGTTTTACAATGGATAAAATAAAACGTGTTGCTCTTTATATACGTGTTAGTACAGAAGAACAAGTATTGCATGGAGATAGTATTAGAACACAAACAGAAGCTTTAGAACAATACGCAAAAGATAATAATTTTATTATAGTAGATAAATACATAGATGAAGGTTCTTCTGCAACAAACTTAAAAAGACCTAATTTACAACGCATGATTGAAGATGTGAAAAACAACAAAATAGATTTAGTTATGATAACTAAAATTGACAGATTAAGTCGTGGCGTCAAAAATTACTATAAAATAATGGAAACATTGGAAAAACATAAATGTGACTGGAAAACTATCTTAGAAAACTACGACTCTTCAACTGCTGCTGGTAGACTACATATAAATATAATGTTATCAGTTGCTGAAAATGAAGCTTCACAAACAAGTGAAAGAATAAAATTTGTTTTTAATAATAAAATTAGACGTGGCGAAGTTATTAGTGGAAGTACACCTTTTGGATATAAGATTGTTGATAAACACTTAGTAATTGATGAGGAAAAAGCTGAAATAGTAAGAGAATGTTTTATTTCTTATGAGAAATTAACTTCTATGATAAAAGTTTTACAACATATAAACAACTCTTTTGATGCTAATTTTTCTTATAATTTTATTTATAAATTATTAAAAAATAATATATACACAGGTACATATATTCACAATGATTTAGTTGTAGAAAACTTTTGTAATGCAATTATAAGCTCTGAACAATTTAATACTGTCCAGAAACTTTTATCAAAAAATACTAAAGTTTATAATAATAAATATCTTAATAGTTTAGGAATGCAGTACATTTTTTCTAGTATGGTAATATGTAAATGTGGTCGTAAAATGAGTGGTACATATTGTTTAAGCTCTGATAAAAAAATCTATAAATATTATAGATGTCATGTATCTCAGACTACTAAAAAATGTAGCAATACAAAGAGATTATCAGAAAAAAAACTTGAAGCTTTTTTATTGAAAAATGTAAGGAGACAATTAGAAGAAATTGCTTTTGGATATGAATCTAATAACAATAAAAGTAAAAATAAAAATAATAACAATCAACTTAAGAATAAGATAAAAAAACAAATAAATAAACTTCAAGATTTATATTTTGACGACTTAATAGATAAAGAAGATTACAAACTTAAGTATCAAAAACTTAATACACAGTTAATTAAATTAGAAAATGATAATAGTGAAGAAAAAAAATCTATAATAAATTTAAAAAACATAAGAAGTTTTTTAGAAATTAACTTCGAAAAAATATACTCTGATTTAAGCGACCAAGAAAAAAGAACCTTATGGACTAGTATTATAGATACTATAGTTATTGATGAAAATAAGAACCTTACCATCAATTTTTTATAATAATTCATTTTATTTTTTGTACTAACACAACATTACCTGATGGTCCTAAAAATCCTAGTATTTCTCCTTTCCCTACTTCAAAATTAATATTTTGTAAAAATTTTTTATTTGTATAACTAAATGATAAATTATCAACTTTAATCATTTTTATCCCGCCTTTTTATATATTTGACTATTTTAACTATATAGTCAATAAAAACCAATTTTTTTGTTTGTTAATACTTTTTAGTAAAAATATTAGCAAACAAGTTTAAAAATTTATTCCATAAGTTGTATAACTAGACCTCTTATCATCAATCTTAAAGCATCATCAAAGCAATTCTCACCAACTTCATGTTTGTATAACATAGTAAGAAATACTGCTCTAAACGCACCACTAAAGTTTTCTACACTTTTATTTTTTGCATTTGGAATATAAGATATCATCTTACTAATTTCAAAATCATCATGTTTAAAATGTTCTTCAATTATAGAATCTGGTAATTTTCGCATTAGTATTTCAAATTCTCCATTAATTAACAGATTTAAAATTGAAGTATCATCAACTAACTTATAAAATTTCATAAATATATCTGTCAACTGCTCATATGTAACACTGTCATCAAGTTTTTCTAATTCATATAACATTTGATTTTGTATTGAATCATGTATATCTCTCAATACTTCAAAAAAAAGTAATTCTTTAGATTGAAAAAACAGATAAAAAGTTCCTTTTGGAATATTTGCTCGTCTTACAAGCTCATCAACAGTAGTTTTTCTAATACCATATTGCTCAATGCACAAACTAGCTTCTTCTTTAAGTCTTTTAACTATGTATTCTCTTTCTTTATCAGAATATGATTTAGGCATCCTTTCACCTCCTATTTGACTAAATTAATCTTTACAGTCAATATAATTCATTTCCACTTTAATGTCAATAAATTTCTTAATTCCATTAAAAATCTTCGAAAATTCTGAATTTTATCTAGCTTTTTTTATGCTATAATGTTATAATTAAAGTATAAATAATATATTATTCTATTTTCATATCTATTTGCTTATTTTTTAACTTAGTTTCTAATAGCAGTAATCATATTTATCTTTTTAAAAGTTCCATTTTTAATAAAAAATGAAGGAGTTGATTTTATGACTACTACTACAAAAAATCGTTTTTATGATTTTGTTCAAGAAAACTTAAATAAATATGTTGAAGTAAATTCTTATTTTAGCAGTTGCCCTTTATATGGGGAAATTATAGAAGCAGACAGCTTATCAATTACACTTTGTTCAAGATATATAGACGAATCTAATCCATCTTTAAACGAGACTTACACACTATATTTACCACTTAGCTCTATAATAGCTATTAGAACTATATAAAAAGGTTAATTAAATACAGGTTATTTTTATATAGGATGTAAGACTTTCTATATAAAAATAACCCTTTTCTATTTATACACTTAAAATATTAATACATATATTTAAAGCTGTAAATAGAATCTTATAATTATTGATTGTTTCAGTTATCAATAATTAAAATAACTATTTACAGCTTACATTTGACACTCTCTACTAGAAATATATTAATCTACTAGTATCTATCTTATTTAGCACTTTTTAATTTTACTAGCTCCTTAAAGGCGTTTTGATTTGCACCTCCACCAACTTGAGTTGCTTTTTCTAAAGTTTTATTTTTAAGAACATCTTTTTGACTATCAGCTAATTTATCACCAACCAAAATTACTGGTGACGCATTTTTTGCTCCTAAAGGGCCAACTGCTAATCCATCTATTAAATCATTTTGACTCTTGATTCCATTTTTAACTACATATGCATTTTTCAAAGTATCTTTTTTATAAAAATTATCTATTATCTTTGAATTCGTTTCGTCTCTGCTACTACCAGATAATCTAGTGGGATTTTTAAGTTTACTTTCCAAACTAGTTGATAAAGATACTGTACCACCAATAATATAAGACCTCTCTATATTTAGTGAGTTTAAAAATTCATCTGCTCCTTGTAATTCGCTTTTTTCATTTGCAAGTATAATTGGAATATTATTTTCTGCTGCGGCTGCACCTACACTAATTGCATCAGCCAAACCTTTTACACCATTTACAACAGCTATTTGAGAAACATTTTTTATACTATTTAGTTTTTGAGCTAATAGCAAGCTTGTCTTATATCTGTCACTTCCTGATATTCTTTCAGTTGATATATTTAAGTTTTTTAATTGTTGTTCAGTTTCTTTACTTATGGAATTTTCTCCACCTATTAAGTATACTTTTTTTGCACCTAATCTCTGTATTTCAGCTTTAGTTTTTGAATTCAAAGCTTCCTTTTGTGTTAATAGTATTGGTGAATTGATAGCAGATGTAAAAGGAGTTGCTGCCAATGCATCCACTATTGAACTTCCATTTACTAAAACTACATTTTCTGAAGAACTAAAGCCATTTTGACTAACTTTAATGGCAGTTTCATATCTATCACTACCAATTAAAGATTCATTTGGAATACTTTCCCCAGAAGATTTTTCTGTAACAGCTTTTATAGTAAAGTTACATGGATAAAACTTGCTATCTCTATTTATATCATAGAATTTTCCAGTACTATCTATAATGTAACTTTCTCCTAAGTTTGCTTTTGCTTTAAACGTATCGTAACCTGGAACATTTGATTCTGAACCTATAGTTGATTCTCCACTTTTATCTTCTATGCTAACTACTATAGCACCTTTTCCTTCTGGTATATCAAAAGAATCGATTGGAACTGTTATGTATCCCGAATATTGTGTAGTGCCCTCTTTTAATTTTTTCATGTTATTTTCTTGAGGTATGCTATTTACTACTGGAGCATAATATATTTCATACTTAGCTCCTATACTCTCAGTTAAAAACATTACAGACTTTAGAGTCTCATCTCCCCTATTAAAGTCAAATACATTTGCAGCTGTTATCTTGTTTGAAATTAAAGGAACAATACTTGCATAGTCATGTTGATACATTTTTTCATCATCATTTGGTTTTTGACCTCCTCTGATTGAGAAATTATCTATATCAGACATAAGAGTCTTATCTTCATAAGATATCCAGAAGTATCCACGTTCAGAATTATAATCTCCCCAACTATTTTTTATTAGCCATGCACCATTTTTTGATGGTCTATTGCTTGAATTAAAGTTATCCTTAGAATAATTGTCATCCCAACCTACAACTGAAATAGCATGGTTAGTGTTAAAACTTTTTGTTGGACAATAATATGAATTTTGGTCTTCACTTTGATACCTAATATCTTCATAATAACCTGATGTTACTGCTCCATACTGTAATATAGCATTTTTTGTAGAGTTCATATCATTACTTACACATACAGCATCTGTTACATTAAAGACAGTTGGTGCTGTATTCATATTAGCTGGTTTTGTTGCTCCTTGTGCTTTAGATATTTTACCATTATATGGAATATCTTTTTCCAATTTAGGACCTGACCAAGATGTTAAGTATCCCATAGCTTCATAATTTAAAGCACCATCCATATCATTTACAGTCCATCCATATTCACCTTCTGAAGCCCACCATCTTAAATGTTCTTCTGATAAATCATAGTCTCCATAATTCTTCAATTTCAGGAAACTTTCCAAAGTTGCCATAGCTGCAAAATCCCAGCATATTCCAAGATTTTCTTGATTTTTTATTGATGTCATTAATCCTAACTTTCTTGGGTCATAAGATGCTGGAGCTGTTCTTCCTTTGCTTTGAACTTTAGTACCTTCCAATTGATATGGATTTGGTATAATACCATTATATTTTTCTGTACGTCCATTTTTAGCATCTTCTAGATATTGTTTATAGGTCTCACTGTATTCAGCTTTTTTTATCTGATTCAATGTATTTCCATTTTCAGCTGACACAGGAATCGTTGACATTACTAAAATAGAAATTAAAAATAATGCAATAAACCTTGATACTTTTCTTGAAGCAAACTTTTTCATACTTTCTCCCCCTAACTTCGAGCTAATTTTTAAAGATTTAATACTATATATGACTAAATATTGATTATTTCTAAATATATAATCATTTAAATCAATTATACCAAAGTTTTCCTTTAAAAATAAATAGAATAAAATAAAAAGCTGAAATTATCTTGGATAACTTCAACTTTTTATTTTATTATTTGAGATATTTTTATTTAAATCCAATTACTGCAGCTCCTAGAGCCCCCATTATCTGAGTATCTTCTGCAATAAATATTTTTTTATCTAATATTTCTTCTATCATTTTTACTAACACTTTACTCTTTGCAAGGCCTCCAGTAAATGCAATTTCATCTACTATTTCTCCTCTTGCTAGCATTGATGTTGACTTATTTGCAATAGATTTAAGTATTCCTGCTGCTACATCTCCAGTAGAAATATTTTGAGCTAAGAGACTTACTATTTCTGACTCTGCAAAAACTGTACACATACTAGATATATTAACTGGTTCATTTCCTTGAGCTAGTGTATCAATACTTTCTATATCACTCCCCAAAAGATTAGAAGTAATTTCTAAAAACCTACCAGTACCAGCAGCACACTTATCATTCATTATAAAATTAAATACATTTCCATCTCTATCTAAATTTATAACTTTACTATCTTGGCCACCTACATCTAAAATAGTCCTTACATTCTCATTTAAAAAGTAAACTCCTCTAGTGTGACACGTTATTTCGGTTACTTTCTTATCAGCAAAGTCCATTACTCCTCTGCCATAACCTGTGCCTACTACTTTTTTTATATCTTTTTTATCAATTCCATCGCTTAACAACTCATAAACTTGTTTAGATGTACTTTTAGGGCTCCATCCAGTTGGTATAATTATTTTTTTGACAATTTTTTGACCATCAAATAACACACCTTTTGTTGCTACTGACCCTGAGTCCACTCCTATACTAAACATAAACCCTCCTATTATTTACTCCTATAACATCTCCACAAACGCTTCAAATCTAGTTCTTAATTGTTCAGTGTCTGATTTTGAATAATCAGTTTCAAGAGACATAAATGGCTTATTTTTTTCTTTTGTAACAAATTCTCTTACTCTGTAACTTTCTATATTAAATGTATGACAGGCTTGTAAAACTACATCTATTACACCATCTACATTATATTCATCTATTATTCTATCTAATAGTTCAATTCTATGGTCATTGTTCATCATACAAGAGCAACCTATATTTATGTATTTTTGTGTTAAAGCATCATACACATCTTCATTTTCTTCATCAACTAATAAATCATTTGATCTTATAGCTCCACAAAGTTCATATGCAACAACTGATGCTCCAGCATCTTCTAAAGTTTTAACTATTTTTTCACTTATTCCACCAATTGGAGAACCTGTTATAAGAATTCTTGGTTTATCTTTTGTAATTGGACATTCTCCTTTTTCATATCTTTCTTTCATATCATCTATAACTTTTCTTAAAGATTGTTTAAGTTCAGCACGGTCAAATTTAAAACCTGCTTGATATAGAACATTATGAAGTTCAAGACCTGTAAGTGCAGATGGCTGTAATTTACCAAGTGCATAAAACTCTTTTAGAAGTTCTCTTTCTTCATTCTTATCTTTTATAGCAGCTCTTATATCATCTTCTGTTATAGTCACTCCTAAAGACTTTTCAACTTCATCTTTTAATTTTATCATTTCATCTTTCCAAAGCTTATAAGCAAACTCACCTTTTGCAGTATTTGGTAAATGCATTACATATGTTAGTTTAACCTTTGCAAGTTCTTCATACATTTTTTTCTTGCCATCACAGGTAGTTTCTCCTATTAATAAATCAGAAAAATAGAAATATGGACATGTATCTGTTATTGCATGTCCATAACTTGATTTTATTAAAGGACAAAGATTTCTTGGTAACACTTTTTCTGCATCTGGAATTGGTTCTTCACTAACTCCACAAACACCTACTACTGTTGCTCCTGCTGCCATTGGAATTTCAACTGGAGTAAATGTACAGAACACTCCAACCATTTTTTTCCCACTTTCTTTAAGTTCCTTTGCATTTATAAATCCTTTTTGTCTAGCTTCATTAAAACTATCAAATTGTTTTGGTAAATTTGCCATGAAAACATTCCTCCCAATTACTTCTCTTTATAATTCATTTTGTATTTTAAACAGTAAAACTTAAATATTTCCATTAAAATACAAACCTCTACATTAGATTTTATCATGCTTTACCTTTCACTCATCATTGTTTTTATCAATGCAAATCAATATATATATAGATATATTTTATAGTCACTTTTAAAATTTTAACACTTATTAATTAAACTCTCTAATCCTCAATCTATAAGCAAATACTGCTGTTTCATGTAATTTATCAATTAATTTTCCATTCACATAAAATCCTACAAATGCTCCTATTCCAGGCATTAGTTGCAAAAATTTGGCTAAATCTAAATAGTCCCTGTATTCTTGCTGAAATGTTCTCCAATCAAAATCATTGATATCATTTGGTAAATTTTTTATATACTCATCCCAATTATCCATCAATTTAAATGTTGTATTTATATGAGATTGGCTAGAAAAGGCCAACTGCAATATATTTAGTATATAAATTCTTTCTCTATAGTCTTTGACATCATATCCATATATTGAAGCAACATCGTATAAAAATTTTATCTTAATACCTAAAAGTAGAGGAAAATCAGAAAGCCCTAAAAAAATCCCTCCAGCTCCTGTACCTGCTCCTTCAATCATTGCTGTAGTTTTATAATTTTTAGACTTTTCATCAACTAGCTTTTCCCTTTCCTCTAAAGATATATTTCTAATTGGTGTCTTTGTCGCATATTTATATCCAAACAATACAGTTTTTGTCATTCCTTTTATTGAAGAAGTCATTATTTCATGGTATTTATCTGGCAAGACTCCATTGAATTTATTTTGTATATTTTTTGACGCCTTATCAAATATAGACGGTTTTTTTAATATATCTTTCTTCCATTGTTCTAATTCTTTTTTTGCTAATTCATTATAAGAAATCTCTTTATAATTTTTCAAATTTATCTCCTACTCTAAAATACAAATTTAATTAACTTACTTAATTGATTTAAAGTTATAGTTCATTTAACCTACTAAATTAGACTGTATAAATATTTTTTAGTCTCCTTATCTGCAAAACTTGCTTCTACTGTGTTTTTATAAATTATTTTATAGTCTTCTAAATTTAGATTAAATATATCAAATATTAGATTTAGTTCTGAATTTAAACTTATATCTGACACAGTTCTATTATCAGTATTTATGCTTACATTCAAATTATCTTTATAAAAATCGTAAAATGGATGACTTTTATAAGAATCTACTGTCTTAGTTTGTACATTACTGGTTGGACATATTTCCAGTAATACTTTTTTATTTTTAACTAAATCATATGCATCTTTTTCTCCATTAATTTTTATACCATGGCCAATTCTATCTGCCTTTAAAATATTTATAGCATCTAGTACATTTTTTCCACTTGCAGCTTCTCCTGCATGTACTGTAACTTTATATCCATAATCTCTTGCCAATTTAAAAGCTTCTTCATATTCACTGCAAAATCCGTCCTTCTCTGGACCACATAAATCTACTGCTACAACACCTCTATTTATAAAAGATTTACCTGCTTCAATCACCAACAATGCCTCTTCTGAGGTCATTGTTCTCATACAACCTAATATTAAATTCCCTTTTACATCATAAACACTTTCAGCATCTCTAATTCCTTCAACCACACTTTCAATTATACTTTTAGCGCTCAACCCATTTTGAGTATGAAGTAATGGGGCAAATCTAATTTCTATATATTTAATATTTTCTTTACTTACATCCTCCAAAAGTTCAAAAGTAATTCTTTTTAAACTTTCTTTAGATTGCATAACTTTTAGAGGTAAATCAAATTTTTTTAAATATTCATCAAGTGAAGTACAATCATGTGGAACTTTTGATAATTTTTTTATTTCATCAATATTATCTGATGGTAAGTCTATTTTCTCTTTAAGTGCTATATCAAATATAGTTTCTACTCTAACACTTCCATCTAAATGGCAATGTAATTCTATCTTAGGTAAATTTTCAAACATTTTATCCTCCTTTTATACTTATAAATAATATATTCTATTGATAAGTTTTTAAGTCTTATTTCTATTATAACAATATACTAAAATTTTTCATGTTAAAAGCTGTGTATTAGTAAAATATTCTCATTTAATTTATAATTATCTAATTATATCCATTGATTTTTTTTAATATACATTTATTAATATACATTTGATAGTAAAAATTCCATTACATAATAATTTAAATTATATAAAGGCAATTTTAAATTTTTAAATTACAAAGGAGGACTTATTTTGATTACTTTAACTTTTAATACTATACAAACTTTAACCTTATCTATGCTATTCTTTTTAATTGGTAATCTGTTAAAGAATAAGATTAAATTTTTAAATAACTTCTGTATACCTGCACCAGTAATAGGAGGTCTATTATTTTGTTTTTTAAATTTATTTCTTAAATACTTTCATATAGCAGACATCTCTGTGAGTGGAAACTTAATGCCAAATTTCATAACTTTCTTTTTTACAACTATTGGACTTGAAATAAGCATAAACCTTATAAAAAAAGGTGGTAGTGTATTATTTAGATATTGGATTTTATGTGGAATATTAGCATTTTGTCAAAATATCATAGCCATATCAATATCAAAAATTATAAAACTTGAACCACTTTTAGGACTTATGTGCGGTAATGTATCTATGGAAGGTGGTCATGGTTACTCGGCTGCATTTGGGCTTACAATAGAAAGTCTTGGTATAAATGGTGCAGTTGGAGTTGGCTTATCGGCTGCAACAATAGGTCTTATTATAGGCGGGATATTGGGATGCCCTGTTGCTAGATTTCTAATAGAAAAGTATAAATTGCAACCTTCAACAAAAGCAGATTTATCAAGCCTTAAATATAAAAAAGATTCAATGAGAGTAATGAATAAATTTTTTAGAAACAGGAATAAAATAATCCAAAATAACTCGTCCCAAAAGATAACTCCTACTATATTTTTGGAGCAAGTTCTTCTTATATTTATTTGTATAAATACAGGAGAAATTATAAGCAGAATATTTTATATGACATGTAACATTCTTTTACCTTCTGTTGTGACTTGTATGTTTTCAGCAGTTATTTTTAGAAATTTAAATGACAAAATAAATATACTGGAGTTAAATTTTAAACTTATAGAGTTTCTAAAAGAACTTTCATTAGGAATTTTTCTAACATTATCACTTATGAATATAGATTTATTTGAATTATCAACATTATTGCCTCCAATTCTTCTAATAGTAACTTTTCAAGTAATCTTTATAATTTTATTTTCAATCTTTATTTGTTTTAAGATACTTGGAAAAGATTTTGATTCTGCCATCATAATAAGTGGCTTAATTGGACATGGAATAGGTGCTACTCCAAATGCTTTAGCCAATATGAGCTCTTTAACACAAAAATACGGAGATTCTCCAAAAGCGTTTTTGGTTGTTCCCTTAGTAAGTGGTTTTTTACTAGATGCCATTAGTATCCCTTGTATACTATTTTTTATAAACATACTAAGCTAGTATGTTTATTTTTTGTTATATATTGACAATTTAGCTTTTTTATTATATATTATAAGTATAGAACTTGATAATGATTTTCATTAGGAGGTGTTAATAATGACTGTTTACAACTTAAAACTTGGACAAAAGGGAATTATAGATAATATAGCTGGGAATGAAAAACTTATGAAGAGACTTCTTGCTTTAGGATTAATAGATGGCACTGAAGTTGAAGTAAAAAAAATAGCCCCTCTTAATGATCCTATAGTGATTAGATTTAGAGGATTTGATTTAGCTATTAGAAAATCTGATGCAAAAAATATAAATTTAAAAAATAATTAATATAAAATAAAAATAAGAAAAGAGATTTTAAAATCTCTTTTTTTATTTGCATTAAAAACATTTGTATTAGAACCATAAGTAATCTTAAGAAGATAGCCACTGACATTTATATTTGGTATAAAATTTAAAATAGAAATTCATAAATAGTAGTTATAAAGCTATATTTAAATTTGTATAAATATAGTATATTTATTTACATTTAATATATTTATATAATTATTCCTTAAGAATATAAAATACTAATTAATATTTCAACAAGTTGATTTTCTAGATACACTATATAGGTCTATTAAATTTTACTTTTAAATTTTTATCGTCTTGAACAAGACTATAAGTATTGTCCCATTGTTCTTCTTCATTGCTTTTTTCAAAAATATCATATGGTGTTTTTGCATTTTTATTATTAGAATTTTCTTCTTTTCTATCTAATGTACTATTCTTCACTTCAGAAACAGTATTTTGTCCTCCCTCTGACTCTTGTGCTTTCTTTTCTTTTAATTCTTGAATTTTACTTTCGATTTCTTTTATTTCTTTTTTTTAATTTTCTATTTTTGACTTAGCCATTTCATTATCAATACTTTTATCGTTTTTAACTTTCTCCAATTCTTCTTGCAATACTTTTTTTTGCTGTTCTAAACTTTGTATTTCACTTTGGTTATTACCTGAACTGTCTATATTAGACATCCTTGGTGTCTGACCACTTATACTTTCAATTTTCATTTTAGTAACCTCCTATTTCTATATGTTAAATTTTTCATTTATATATACTTTTATTTACATATATAATATTGGTTACAAATTCTATTTTCAAGTTAATTGTTCTGAAATGTCAGTATAGTGTAATGAAATAATTAGTAATATATTTATTTGAAAATAATCTGATGTATTCTCTATACTTATAGCTCCCTGGTATTTCTTAGCAACCTCTCTTATATTTGAAATTCCGATACCTGAACCACTTGTGTAATTATTTGCTGCATTATAACTATTCCTTATTTCTATCATAAAAAATCCACCATCTAGTTTAGTTGATAGTTTTAAATATCTATTTCGTTTATCTACAAATTTACAAGCTTTAATTGCATTGTCAATAGCATTGGCAAATACTATACAGAGGTCAACATCATTTATACTAGTATTACTTGGTATAATTACGTCACAATCCACCTGTATTCCTAATTGTTTTGCTATGCTTAATTTATTGTTGAAAAGGGCATCAATTACAACATTTCCTGTATTACAAGAAAATGATAGGTCACTGGTTATTTTTTCGAGTTTATTTAGGTACTCTTGTGCTTTTAAAATTTCGCCTTTTTTTAGCAATCCATTTACAATAGCTAAATGATTATTAAAATCATGCCTAAAAGACATCGTTTGTGACAATCGAGATTTTGCTTCTTCAATGTAATTTTTTTGAGAATGAATTTGTTGGTTTAAAATCGCCTTATTTTTCTCTTCTTTTAAATATTGCATCAATTTCTTAAACTCAAATAAAGAGAAAAAAACACATATAATTCCAATTGAAGAAAAAAGGAAAGCTTGAATTTCTTTAGTAAGAGATGTATTCATTAATAATTTTACAGTTTGAAGTTTTGTATCGATATTTATCATTGAACTTGAATAACCAGTATGCTCAAATGATTGCCAAAATAATATTATGAGTAACAATGGCATTATCAAAATTATTGAATATCTATCAAATTTTACAGTTTTAATATTAAATTTTTTAGCACTATACCAATATATAAATCCAACTATTATAATCGTAATAAAAAATGAAATCTCTGTATTTATAACAAATTTATAAATATTTATATCTTTATTATTTATAAATAGTAAGTAATTAAATGGAGCTATAAATCCATATGCTAACTGCTCAATTATATATACTAATAGAGATAATACTATAGATAAAACTGTAGATTTTTTTATTACATACTTTACAAACAAAAAAGTCAGTAGAAAAAATATAAGCCGTGAATAAAATAAATTATATAAATTAAAATATGTATTTATACTAATTGACAAAACTGATACTAACAAGTATAAACTACAGTCCCCAAATTTCGACTTAGTATTTGTAAAACTAATTAGAAAGTAATATTGCAATACTGCCATTAGACTTCTATCTACTGCAAAAACGAACAAAATACTATATTCTAATAATACATTAGAAGAAGATAAATTAGCCATGCTATCTCCTCCTATTTTTCATATTTTCAAGCATAGCTTCAGAAAATTCTTGTTGACGTAACCTAGAAACAGGTATCATATCTCCATTTTCCATAACTACATTACCATTTTCATAGCTATATACAGCTTGTAAATTAATTATATAACTACGATGACATCTAAAAAAATTTATTGGTAAACTTCTTTCTAGACTATCAATAGTTTCATAATAATCAATAATTTCTTTTTTTAAATGGATATAAATCTTTCTTTTTATAACTTCACAATATAAAATATCTGCTATTTTTAACCTCCAATATGAGTGCCCTTTTTGTATTGTTATATAATTTTTTTCATTACTATCCAGCTTTATAATTATTCTATCCATTGTCTTAGATAGTTTTTCATTAGATAATGGTTTGAGCAAGTAATTTATAGCATCTACTTCAAAAGCATCATATACAAATTCCTTTAAAACTGTCACAAAAATTATAAAACAATCATTATCATATGACCTTAGTTTTTTAGCTGCTTGCATTCCATTAATACCTTCCATCTGTATATCTAAAAAGATAATATCAAATAATTCATGATTATATAATAGAGTCTCAGCTTTATCAAAAAGCTCTATATTATATAATAAATTATTTTTATTCATATATAGCTCTATATTTTCTTTTAAATCATTTAGCATATACGATTCATCATCACAAATAGCAATTGAAATCAATATGTAACACCTTCTTTCTCATATTATTTTATTATATAAAGTTAACTTCTTTCTTTCAATTAATCTGTTCTAGTATGCTTAATATATGTTCCAAAGTGAATAACTTTACGTTTCATAGTATATCTAATTTAAATTTATGTATCAATACTCTAAATTTAATTTTCCATTCTAGTAAATTTAAAAACAAACAAATATATTTAATATTTTTAAATTACTTAAAATTACTTAATAAAAAAAGATATCATAAAATAATTTTTAAAAACTATTTCATGACATCTATTTTAATTTAAGTGTTGTGCTATATTTTTATTATTCAAATACTGTTTGGTCTTCTACATCTTCTTTTAATGAATTTAAGGCTTTTAAAACTATGTTCTTTCTAATTTTTTTACTTTCTTCTTCTCCTAGCTTTGGATTCCCAAGTGGGTATGGTATACCTACTGCTGGAACAATTCTATTTGCTCCTATTGTAAGTGATATTGGTACTACAGTACAAACATGGACAACTGCTATACCTGCTCTTTCAATCTCTTTTACCATCGTTGCTCCACAACGAGTACAAGTGCCTCATGTAGATGTTAAAATTACAGCCTCTACTTTATCTTCTACCAATTTTTTAGAAAATTCTTCTCCAAATCTCTTAGAATTACCCACACTTGTTCCAGTACCTGTAGTGGTTATAAAGTAATTTGCCAACTCTCCAATCACACCATCTTTTTCAAATTCTCTAACCACATCTAATGGCACAACTAAGTTTGGATTTTCAAGTACATATGCTCTATCATAACCTCCATGTATAGTTGTAAAATATTTATTTGACATAGAATTCATACCTGTTAAATCATAAATACCATACTTAGTAGCACTTGAAGATTCGATTTTATCTGGATTATCAGTTGGAACTATCCCCCCAGAAGTTACTAATGCAAGTTTTATTTTAGATAAGTCTTTGATAGCCTTTACAGGTGTAACTCTATCGAATTCTGGCATTGGATATTCAGTTTCAAATTGTTCTCCATTCATTTTCTTAACCAGCATTTCAATTGCTCTTTCAGAACCTCTAAATTCATGGAAGAAATTTTTTCTTATTCCCCTCATTATATATCCTTCTACTTCGGGAGGTCCTACTTCTTCACCCTTAACTAATTTAATCCCTAGTCTTGACATTATTGGAACTACCTTTCTAAGACTAGCTGCTGAATTTCCTGTAGCTATTATGTGTAAATCTAGTTTAAACATATCTACACCTGGATTTTCTTTATACATTCCTGTAACTACAGGAATATTTAATTCTTCTTCAACAGCTTTACAAATAGTTCCACAGGCTACTCCATATCTCCCTGCATTAAATGCTGGCCCTGCAATAAATAAATCAGGTTTTTCTTCTTTTATCATTTTTAAAAGTTCTCTAGTAGCATTTTCAATATTTTCTCCAAAATATGTGTCTCCACAAATTACAGTTGAAACTATCTCTGCTTCATCTTTGAATTGACTTTGAAATGCCATTCCAGGTCCTACTACTCCCTTTCTTTTTTCTGGTGGAATATCTGCTTTTTCTTCTCCTCCTATACCAGCAAAGAAATTATTTATATAGTGAACAACTCTGATTTTACTCATATCTTAATCCTCCAAATCACTTTATAGTTATTACATCAATTAAATTAATAATGGTATTAACAATAACCTATACTCAAATATCTATTTAATAATATCTTGCTGTCAAATGATTGTAACCATTTGCTATAGTTGATGCTATTATAATCTGTAATTCTGCATCCATACTTCCATCGTCATTTAAGCATCCTTTATACCCACCAATCATCATTTCAACATAATCCAAAGTTCCTATAACTTTTTTCATAGCAGGAAAATGGACTACTAAGTTTCCCTGACCACAAGAAACAAGTGCATCTGCCTCTTTAGTAGCATCTGCTATAGATTGACTCTTTCCATCTTTTCCAGGAAACTCATCAGTTATTAAAACTACACTTGCTCCAACTTCACTACATTTTCTACAATTCATCATAAGGTCAGTGTCTGGATTTCCGTATCCTTCTTCTGTTACTAATACTCCATCAACCCCTAAAAATTCTACTAACTTTGCAACCATATCAGAACTTCTTTCTTTGTCAACTAAAAATACATTTTCATTAGTTAAAATTACACCTATAAAATTTAAGTCTTTTCCATGTCTTTTATATAAGTCATGTATAACTGGATTATTTAAATGGTGGAAAGTAGTCACTTTATCACATGGTGCAACACAATTACCAGATATTATGGCTCCATCCATTATTTCAGTTGGATACATAAATGTTGGAACTATTTGTTTAGCATCAACTCCATAATAATAAGTATCATGTAAAAGTCCCTGTGATTGCAACATATGAACATATGCTACTGTTGGTAGGTCTGGATATTCTTTCACTTGTTTTAATAGTGGTTTTGTTTCATATACTATTATTTCATCTGGTTCAATTTCCTTGCCTGCTTCTCCTATATAGGCGCCTATCTTTAATCCAACTATTCTAGCTGCTTCTTCATAATCATGAGTTTCTATTCCCTCTTTTGCTTTTATAACAATACATACATTATTTGTTTTTGAAAAAGGTGTATATTTAGCAGTAGGACCACTCATATCAATTACACCTTCCTGAAACCCGACTATATTTCCACAAGTTATAACACAAGTTCCTGAAAGGACATGAGTTCTTCCACTTCCTACAGTCTTTACTTTGTTAATAATTCCAGGAAATATTTTGCTTTCATCTCCAATTTTAACTCTAGGTTCTATAACATCTTTAACTGGTGCTATTCTTATTGATTCACCAGGTCTTGCAAGTTCAACATTTACACTTACAATTCTTTCATCTTCTAAAGCTATCTGTTCTATTTCTTTACCATTCACGTATAATATGCCATCTTTTACTTCTGTTTTCTCGCCAAATTCAACGTTTTTTATAAATATATTCCCTAGCTCTAACTTCATATGAAAATCCCCCTTAATACATTTAATCGCAATTAAAAATATCTATTATTACGTTTATTTATATACAAAGCATTTTATATGCCAATTATTTAAAATATAGCTTTTTTATGTTAATGCTATAGATATTTTCATTTTTTACTTATATAAACATTGAATTTACCTATAATTATTGTAAGTCTTAAATTTAAAAATTATAATAAAAAAAATAAGTAGAATTTTTCTACTTATCTTTTAATAATTGTGAGAAATTTTTTGCTCAGTATATGAGAAGTTTTTTTCTCACTTAATATTGTACTCTGATATTTTATTAGTTAATTGTCTTCTGCTAATCTCCAATTTTTTTGCTGTATTTGAAATATTATTTCCACATAGAGATAGAACCTTTTCAATATATTCACACTCAAATTCTTTTCTTATTTCTCTTAGAGGTCTAATACTTATTTTATCATCTATGTTTATATTATTTGATATTAAGTTTAAATTATCTTTTGATAACTTACTTCCTTCACTTAAAACTACTAATCTATTGATTATATTTTTTAATTCTCTTATATTACCTGGATAATCATAATTTATTAAAAAATCAACTACTTCTTTATCAATTGAGGATATTTTTTTATCATGTTCAATCTGGTATTTATTTAAGAAAAAGTCTATAAGTGTATTTAAATCCTCTCTTCTATTTCTTAAAGGTGGTATAGTTATTGTTATTGTACTTATTCTATAAAAAAAATCTTCTCTTATATTACCATTTAGTATTTCTATTTTAGGTTCTTTATTCATTGCACAAATTAATCTAAAATCAACTTTAATAGACTTGTTGCTTCCTATTCTCTCTATAGATTTATCTTCAAGTGTCCTTAACAATTTTACTTGTACATTTAGAGGTATATCTCCTATTTCATCTAAAAATAAAGTGCCCTTATTTGAAAGTTCAAATCTGCCTTTTCTATTATCTACTGCTCCAGTAAAAGAACCTTTTTCATGTCCAAATAACTCAGATTCTAATAAGTTTTCAGAAAAAGAACAACAGTTTACAGGTACAAATATTTCATCTCTTCTTGGACTTAGACTATGTATATATCTAGCTAAAACATCTTTTCCTACACCAGATTCTCCAAGAATTAGTATATTTACATCTTTACAAGCAGCCTTTTCTGCGATTTTTATTATATTATTAAAATCCTTATTTTTAGATTCTAAAGTAAAGTCCAAATTATTTTTTTGTGTACAAACTACTTCTTTTTCTGTTTTTACTTTCTCAATTTCTTCTAATAAAGTTTCAATAGGATTGCTTTTTATAAAATAAGATAAAGCTCCTCTTTTCATGGCTTCAACTGCATTTTCAATACTTCCATATCCAGTAACTAATATAACTTCTATATTTTTATTAATAGATTTAATTTTATCTAAAAGTTGTACTCCATCCATGTTTTTCATCATAACATCAGACAAAATCAAATCATAATTTTTATTTTTTTTGATAATACTCACAGCTTCTTCTCCACTTAGTGCTATATCTACCACATATCCATTCTTTTGCAAAATTTTTTTCATTATTGTCCCATACTCTAATTCATCATCAACTACTAGTATCTTCATCATATAGTCACCTCTTTATTTAGTGGAATTTTTATATAAAAACAAGTACCAACTCCCAATTGACTTTTGACACTTATATCTCCGTTATTCTTTTTAATCTCATTATATGTAATATACAATCCTAATCCAGTTCCTTCACCAATCGGCTTTGTAGTATAAAAAGGATTAAATATATCCTTTAAAACGTTTTCTTTTATACCATCACCATTGTCTTTAAAATCTATAAATAAACAGCGCTCTTTCACATAGCAATTTATAATAATTTTACCGCCTTTATGTACTGCATCTACTGAATTAGATATTAAATTTATAAATACATGTTTTAAAGACTCTCCATTTATGTAACACACTAAATCCTTATTGCAGTTTATATTTATTTCAACATCTTTTAACTGTAAAACTTTATACTGAAGCTTGACTATATTTTCAATAAAATTTCTTATATTTATATTTTCTAAACTATCATCTGATATTCTTGCAAAATTTAATAAGTTCGTTATTATATTACTTGCTCTATCTACATTACTTTCTATTGATTTTACACAATCATTTACCTCTTCTATAGTGACATTATCTTTTAAAAGATAACAATTATTTCTTATTATTCCTAGAGGGTTTCTTATCTCATGTGCTACTCCAGAAGCTAGTTGCCCTATAGATATCATTTTATTATCTCTCAACAACTTTGCTTCTATTATTTTATCATTAGTTATGTCTTTAATTAAAGCTACTATATATTCAACATTATTTTTTTTATATTCTACAGGGAAAGTACTTATTTTCAAAATTTTATTACTCAATTCTATTTCACTTGTTTCATGTGTATTTTCAGAAAATGTATTCTCAATAATATTTTTTATTATATCAATTAATTCTTCTTTTTTATATTGTGTCTCATTGATAAAATCATAGAATACTTTATTTGATTCAACTATATTGTAATTGTCATCTATAAGCATTATTATGTCTGTGATACTATTAAATGTAGCCTCTAAAGCCTTCTTATTTTCTATTACTTCTTCTGTTTTCCTTTTTATTTCTATTTTTAATAAATATGTATAACTATAAAAAATATAAATAGATATCAAAATTATGCCTATAAAAATATAAATGATTGGTATGACTCCTCTATCATATAATACATCATCAACTTCATTATATATAGAATACCATTTTTTATTTAAATCTTTATATACACCATTTTTCTGAAGTTTAAAAATTCCCTTATTTAAAATACCAACTAATTCTTCATATTGTTTAGGAACAGCGAGAACTGCCTTTTTGGTATAAATAGGAGTATTTAAAATACTATATTTATCTGAAAGTTCATAGTTTATTACATAGTATTGTAGTACTGGTTCATCACCAACAACTACATCTACTTTACCTGACATTAAATAATTGACTCCAGTCTTTATATCTGGAGTCAACACAATATCTATATTATCAACTCTTTGTTTCAAAAAGTTTATAGAATAGTCACCCTCTGGTATTGCTATTGTTTTTCCTTTTAAATCTCTATAACTATTTATATTCTGTGATTTTTTATCTTTCAATATATTTGCGCTTAACGTATAAATTGGGTCAGTAAATACAAACTTATTTGCTCTTTCTTTTGATGGAATTAAGTCAAAAAATCTTATACTATCATCCACTGGATTTACAAAGGATTCTTTCCACCATGTATTTGGTTTAAAATAGAAATCTCTCCCTATTTGGATTGATAGGGAATTAATTAAATCAACAACAATTCCTTTGTATTGACCATCTTCTTGACCTTTATATCTAAGAGGAGGAGAGCTCTGGTCAGAACTATAAACTAAATTTTCATGTTTTTTTAGCCATTGTTTTTCCTCTTCTGTAAATGGAAGTGATTTCTTAACATATTCAAATATATTCAAATTATACTCCATACCTACATACATATTTGCGAGTAAAACTACAACTAAAAATGAATAAATAATCCCTATAATTACTATCTTTTTTTTATTCACCTTAAAACTCCAATCTTTCTTTTTTATATAAATTCAATATTTAATAACAAAATCCTACTTTTTTCATTAAATATTTATATTTATTATAAGATTAATTGTATAGATGTTGAAACTATAGTCATTACTATTCCTATTAGTGCTTCATACGGAATCAATTTAAATCTTTCACCTATATCCATATTTATACTACCTGCACTAGTATGAAATAATGAACCATGTGGTAATTGTTCAAATACACTAGAACCTGCATTAACAATTGATGCACCTGAAATTGGCGATAATCCACCACTTAATATAGCATCAGAAAAAGTTGATGATGCTATAGTAGCTCCAGCTGTTGATGATGCTGTTGCCAGTGACATAAGTATACCTGAAATTGGTGCTAATAAAAATTGTGACATATTTAAATATTGTAGTATACCTATTGTACTCTGTTGTAATTCAGACATTTGTATAATACCTGCAATAGTCCCTGTTCCGAGTAATAATATGCATACACCTTGCATCTTAGATAATCCAAAAGATAAATACTCTCTTGTATTCTTCAAATTTCCTGTAGCTATTAAGGTCGCTACTCCTCCTATAGGAAGTGCAACCATAGGGTCTATTACTATAGGTGATATATTTCCTAAAAACAATAAAAATATAGCTACAATTGGACCACAGAATGACTTAAACAAACTTGGTAAGTCCTCTCTTTGCTCCAAGAGTTCATATGATTCCACCTTGTTTCCTTTATTTATTAATAAACTTGCCAAAACAACTGTAATCACAATACCAACAATTGCTGGAATTACGTTTGCTATCATAACACTAGATAGATTTACAGAAAAATTTCCTGCTACCGCAATGGTATTTGGATTTGGTGATATTATATTACCTGCTTTACCTCCACCTAACATAGCTAAAAGTATTGCTAATTTAGAGTAGTTTAATTTTCTTCCTATGTATAAGCCTATTGGTGCTACAGTTATTACAGATACATCCAAATTTACACCTACTCCTGCAAGTACCATTGTTGAAGCAGCTATAGAAAGTAAGGCTCTCTTTTCTCCTAATATCTTTACGATTTGTTCTGATATTTTATCAACTGCTCCTGTTTTTATTAGACTTCCAGCCAATACACCTGATGCTAAAGCTCTAAGAATTGATGGTGAGATATTCATAGCTCCAGTTGCCATAAAATCTACAGTTTCTGTTATACTCGCTCCTCCAATTATTCCCCCAACAAATGCCCCTAACATTAAACTATATACAGCTTGAAATTTCTTTATAATTAAAATAATTGCTACTAATAAGCCAAATATAGCTCCAAAAGTTGTTATTTGCACACTATTCCCTCCTATCTTAAAGTAAGTTAATTATTTTTTACTTAATTTAATTTTATTTAAATATATTTTAAGTATTCTGTATCCACTTGTCAATTATATTTTAATTTATTCAATTAGATTTAACATTATTTATTCAAAATTATATCTTATATGTTATAATGATTTCATACTATATAATCTTTTTATTTAGGTTATTTTAAAGTAATATTTTTAAAACGAAAAAGAGAGGATATTTATATGAATGATTTAAATTTAGGAGAAAAAATAGCTGAAGTTCGAAAAAAACAAAATCTAAGTATTCGAGATTTAGCAAAACTAGCAGATGTTACACCATCATTATTGAGTCAAATAGAACGAGGTCTTGCTAATCCATCTGTAAACTCATTAAAATCTATAGCCTCTTCTCTAAATGTTCCTCTATTTACATTTTTTGTATCTGAAGTAGATAAAAAAAGTTTAATAGTGAGACGCGATAGTAGAAAGAAAGTTATTTTACCTGGAAGTAATGATGTTGTATATGAAGTTTTAATTCCAGATTCTAGTGGTAACTTAGAATTTGCTATTATGGATTTGGCTCCAAATACATCTTCTTGTGTTGATAGAATTACTCATAATGGAGATGAAATTGCATACATTTTAGAAGGAGAAGTCAAACTATTTATGGATGATGATGAATTTACTCTATTCAAAGGTGATAGTGTTAAGATTCCTCTAGGAACAAAGCACAAATGGCAAAATGATTCTAATAGTGAAAGTAAAGTAGTTTTTGCAGTTATACTATAAAGGGTATACCTTATGAAGAGATATAAATTTATATTTTTTGATGCAGATGATACTTTATTTGATTTTAAAAAGAGTGAATCTTATGCTTTCAAGAAACTTTTATCTAAATTTGGATTGGATTTTAACTTTGAAAAATGTATAAAAATATATAGAAATATAAGTGATAAGCTTTGGCTTGACCTTGAAAAAAACACTATAACTTTAGATGAGCTTAAGCTACTTAGATTTGAACTTTTTGCAAAGGAAATGAAATTAAATGTTGACCCTATAATTCTTAGTAAAATGTACTTAAATCTTTTGTCAGAATGTACTTTTTTAATGCCAGGTACACTTGATGTATTGCCATACCTTAAAAGTAAATATAAAATTATCATAATAACAAACGGAATTTCTAAAGTCCAAAATAATAGGCTTAAAAACTCAGAAATAAAAAAATATATTGATGGAATGATTGTATCAGAAGAAGTAAAAGTATCAAAACCGAATCCAGAAATATTTAAATATGCATTTAAAAAGTTTAAGTGTTATGATAAAACTTCGGCTTTGATGATTGGTGATAGTTTAACTTCAGATATATTAGGAGGAATAAATTCAGGAATAGATACTTGTTGGTTAAACTCCAATAACAGTATAAATTATACTAGTTCTATACCAACTTATGAAATAAACACTCTCATTGAATTAAAAAATTTATTATAATTTATAAGTAGAATCTTATTATTTTGCAATAATTTTTTTAGCTAGCGTATCTTTAAGCTAAAAAAATTATTGCAACTTGCCAATATCAACTTTAATCTTGTAAAAATTTCTAAAAACACTTTCTAATACATTTACTGCATCTTGATTCAGTATTTTCCTTATCACCCATTAATATGAGCATCGCGACACTTTTTATAGGAGCCAATTGATGATAATCATTGATTTTTATTTCCAAATTATTGTATTTATTTTTTATATATTCATAAATGTCTTTTTGATTTTCAACTTTAAAATCTTTATCTCCTGGATATATCTCGTATGATATATTGAGATTACTATAGGTTTCCTTTAAATACATTTTTATTTTTTCATTAATGTAATCTAAACATACTACACCTATTTTGTCTAGTGCTAGACCTGCCATCATATTACAATTTTTCATGTAGTCGTTCATCTTAATATCAATTTTATCTCCTATAGTATATAAAATAGCAAATGCCTTTTTACACTCTTTAGGCATTTTATCAGTATCAATTTCACTTATATAAACTTTAATATTCAATATGCTTTTTATACTTTTTATTTCTTCTTCAACTATTTCATTAATCATTTCTGGAACTTTTCTATTAGAATATCCCAAAAACTTTAGCACTGTATCTTTATTTATATAAATATTTTCTAAATCTATAAATTCTAAATAAGGCATATTTTTACTGTTATTCCAACTCATTCATATCAATCCTATCTAATTCTTTATAACTAATTCTGCCTGCTTTTATGGCTGCTTGTAAATTTTCTACTGGTGTTGTATTTAAACAGTTACAACCAAAATCGCATAGGAAATTATCATACTTTCTCATCTTTTTTAACAACTTTAGTGTTTCCTTTGTGATTTTATCAGGTGTAGAACGTCCAAGAAGTTTTATTGGGTCTAAATTTCCAATTAAAACTATATCTTTTGGAATTCTTGGTGCAATCTCTTCATAGTCTAGAATTTGGTCTAAACTTACTGCATCTATATTGCAACTCAACATATTATCTAACAACTCTCTTGTGTCTCCACATATATGCATACCTTTCCAACAATCAAGTTCATCATATATCTCATTTAAATTTTTTACTATATATTCATCAAATCTAGCTTTGTTTAAAGTTACTGATGTTGGCTCTGCTATTGAAATATATTTTGCACCTGCTTTATTTGCAGCCACAGCATATCGCCTTACTAACTCAGTAGTGAATTCTAATAACTCCTCCACAAATTTTTTATCAGTTATTATACACCTTAAAAGTTGTGTAGCCCCAGCTAATTGACCTGCAAGAGTAAATGGACCTTGTATTGATTCATATAATGGTTTTTTTATAGTTTTTGATATTAGTGACAAGCTTTCTAGATTGAGTGGCATACGTCCACTTGTATAAGGGTCTGGTACATCTAATTTTCTTAACTTTTCACTATCTGTTATTGTATGTGTCAATACACTTGGAAAATCGTAATCTGGTCTTAGTGTCTCTAAGCCCAGAGTCTCACAAAATGTAATTCCATCACAAAATGAATATATAAAATCTGATTCAAAATATTTGTCCATAGTTCTTGCTAATTCCAATTGTAAATCTACACTATCATATACTTCATATGCTTTTTTATTTATTAAAAATAAACCATTTGTACCCATATCAGGCAGGAAAAATCCTCTATCTTCACTATTTATATATTGCAATAAAGTCATATCTGAAAACATTCTAAATTTCTCCTCCTATAAGTTTGTCTATTAATTTAACTGCTTTTGGAGCATTTGGACTATATCCATCTGCACCTATCTCTTCTGCAAAATCCATACTTACAGGACCTCCACCAATTATTACCTTTGGCCTTTTACTTAAATTAAGTCTATTAAGCTTATTTATTACTGATTTCATGTTTTCCATTGTCGTTGTCATCATTGAAGATAAACCTATTATATCTACATTGTTTTTTATAGCTTCTTCTATTATATCTTCGCTTTTTCTATTTACACCTAAATCAATTACTTTATATCCAGTAGCTTCAACCATTACTTTTACAATATTTTTTCCAATCTCGTGGGTGTCACCTTCTACTACAGACATTAAAATTACTCCCTTTGATTTTTTCTTTATCTTTCCAGTGCCCTTTAAGATGCTAATACCTTTGTTTAATGCATCTGTACATACTATCACTTCTGAAAGATAGTATTCTTTACTCTCAAATTTATCTAAAGCACCTATCATACCCTTGTTTAACCCATATTCATATATATCCTCTACATTAATATTTTCCTCTATAGCGTCTTTTACTAACTCTTCTATATTATTTACACCCATATTTAATATACATTCTGCTATTTTTTCAAGTATGTCCATATAATACTCATCCTTTCAAATTCCTTCATAAAAGTACTTTTCCAACACTCATTGAACTAATCTTCCATACTAAATAACTTTATACTCAAGTTACTTGATGTAGGTAATCTCTTCTTTGATTGGCTAATTGAATCAACTTCTTTAAACCATCTTTAAGAACATTTCTTTTAAATCTTAGGTAAAAAGTATAATAATTATTGGTAGTTTAAATTTGCAGTCCATGGAAAATCTATAGGAAATACTTTTGTAGTAAATTCATATATTTTTTTTAAATGTTTAAATTCATTGTATTGTTCTTCATTTCTTTCGAAAAATAGCTTATTAAGTTTATCTAAACTTTCTATCATAAGCTCCTCTTCCTTATATTTGATGATATATTTATTTTCAACTTGTTTAAATTCAATATGCTCTAATAGTTCAGAATCTACATATTGATTAAAATAACCTTTTAAATTATCACATAATTTACTGTAATTTATTATTTTAATTGTTCCTTGTTGATAATCCAAAGACTTTAGTTCATTACATTCTAATTGGTCCTTTAGATTTCTTACATGTACCTTATAGTCTAAATACTCTAAACCAAATTTATTCGTAACATATTTTAATACATTTTCAACATTTATATTATTCACTCCTATTTCAACTACTTCTCCTATAATAGAACCTTCTTTTTTTATTGTTCTTATTATTAAATATCCTATTATGTTACTATTTTCTTTTATAAATACTTTCTTATAATCAATTGGCCCCCAAGCAATAGTAGCTGCATGTAATAATTTTTTAAATTCATCTCTCGTTCTTATAAATCTAGTACTATTTTGATTATATAATTCAATCATTTTATCTAAATCAGCATCTTTTTCAAAATTAGTTTCATCAAATTCAACTATTTCATATGGTATTTCAATATTTTCTGGCTTTATTGTATATTTATAGAAACTCTTCACTACACTACAGTTTCTTCTACTATATAAACTTCTTGTCCCTGAAATAATTAAAACATCTACACCATCAGAAAACATTTTTTCTTCTGCTTTATCTAGTATTTTAGATGAATATCCCTTCTTCTCATAATCTGGATGTGTGCATACTCCACCTATAGCTGCAACCTTTAGTTTATTTCCTTGAATAGATACATCTTGTACCAAATAGTTTACATCTGAAACTACTTTTTCATTTTCTGATATTATAATCATATTTTCTATGTTATCTTTATTCAATAAAAGGGGAAACTCTTCCACCATAGTTGGCTTATAGTTTCTTGATATTCTAAACACATAGTTTATTAATCCTGTTACTTTATCAAACTCTTCTACTTTTGCACTTCTTGGTTTTATTTCCATCTATATACCTCCTGATGTTATTTAAAATATTTCAATGCTATCATTTTTAGTAAAATATTTATTACCACATTTTTAAATTTATCACTACATTTCTAATTATATCTTTTTTCTTCATGATTTTTAATTGTTTTTCAACAAACTTCTATAAAAAATATATATAATTCCCAGTTATACTTATAAAATGACCATTTATGTATAATATATTGAAATATTTCCTATATGTTTATATGATTAAACTCTATAGGTCAATTGAAACAACCATTTTATTGAGAAGGTTATATTTTTTTATTACCTTCTTTTTTTTATAATAAATTACTATTTGATTAATAGAAAATATTCTAAGTTCCTTTTAAATAATGACTTTATTGTTTAATTGTACTAAAATAGTATATGTAGGTTACAAATAATCTAATAAATACTAAACATTGGAGGTAATAGATATGGCAGATTGTAATTCATGTCCATCAAAGGGAAATTGTAATAGTCAATCAAATTGTTCTATTGAAAATAACCCTAACAATAAATTTGGAAAAATAATTGGTGTTATGAGTGGGAAAGGTGGAGTTGGTAAATCGACTGTAACTGCTTTACTTGCTAATAAACTAAATAAAATGGGATATAAAGTTGGTATATTAGACTCTGATATAACAGGACCAAGTATTCCTAGACTTATGGGTCTAAAAAATGTAAAAGCTTATTCTGATGGTTCTTATATTTATCCTGTAGAAAATTCAAATAACATAAAAGTAATGTCTATAAATCTTATGATAGATGACGAAAATGAACCTGTTGTTTGGAGAGGACCTCTAGTTGGAGGAGTTGTAAAACAATTTTATACTGATGTACTTTGGGAAGAACTAGACTATTTACTTATAGACATGCCCCCAGGCACTGGAGATGTTGCATTAACAGTTATGCAATCTATACCTATAAGTGGAATAGTTATGGTTTCAGTTCCTCAAGATTTGGTATCTATGATTGTATCAAAAGCTGTTAATATGGCTAAAAAAATGAACATAAATGTTCTTGGAGTTATTGAAAATATGAGTTATATTCAATGTCCTGATTGTTCTAAAAAAATCAAACTATTTGATGGTGAATCTACTGAAAAGTTTTTAAATGATTTAGATTTAAAACTTCTAGGTGAACTTCCTATGACTAAAGAAATCATAGATATTACTCATAATGGTGTTACAGACATTAGCAATGATTTAGACTCAATATTAACTGATATTGTTGAAACTATAAAATAGATATAAATTAAAATTTTATAGTTTTACACTCTAATACTAAAAGAGGTGTGTATTTATTTTGTAATATTACAAATAAAATACACACCTCTTTTACATCTATCTATGTTTTAAATACACAAAATATTCTTCTATTATATCTCCATTTTTCACTTTTACTAAGTATTCATTATAGTGAGCATTGTATGGCTGTGTCATTTTACACTCTACTACATTTTCTATATCTTCCAATTCTAAGAGTTCTACATCTTTTAAAAATTTTCTTTCTAAAAGCTCCATTAGTCTTTCCATAACCTATTCCCCCACTTCTCCAACATAATTAAAATAAAGCAAGTAAATTATCTATTTATAAAATTTACTTATTTATATTATATCCCATATCTTACAAATCCTAACAGAATTCATAAATTATTGTGAGAAAATATGTATTAACCTTTTAATAAATCTATCTTATAGTGATATATTAAGTATTCTTTCAATTATGTAAAGCACTCCTCTTAATCCAATAAATGGTGTATATGGATATATATTTACACTTTTTAGGTTTGGATTACTTATCTGTATATCTAACTTTGAATTGTGACTCATATCAATACTAGTACCATCTCCAAATAAAACCAATAACTCATTTTCTTTTAAATATTTATTTCTTTCTAACTCATTATTTCCAATATATACAGATTCGTCATTACAATCTGTATTATGCAATATATTAACTCTATCAACTTCAAGACCTAATTCATTCAATAAATCTTTAAATCCTAAAGCAGTGTCATAATCTCCAAATACAGCACATTTTTTGCTTTCCTTATAAAAATAAAACTTCCTTTTTATATTAAATACTTGTCTTTTTATGTTAGATACTTCATCTTCATAAGCACTTTTATCCAAATCCCACATAGTTACTTTTTGTATGTCTTTAATAAATTCTTCAGTATTTTTTATTCCATAAGGCTTTTTATACACATAAGGTATATTGTACTTATCCTTCATAAAAGTGGCTGCTTTAATACCTTCTTTCCTAAGTACTATATTTAAACTAGATTTAGATGCATTTTCTATTTCATCTATTGATGTGTATGATGTAAAGGTTACATTTACTTCTTTTTTGAAAAAAGTCTTTATCATCCTTTTAATTTCTTCACAATCTGATAAAAAGTTATATTGGTCTATATTACATCCAATTATATTAAAACTATCAATTTTTTCATTGCTCTCTTTTACTACATCCTTTGCTAATATATAAAGAAAATCTTCAACTCCTTGATTATAATCTTCTCTTAATCCACCTGTTGTAATTGGGATTAACTTACAGTTTACAGAATCACTTATGATATTGCAAATTCCTACTATATCCACACCTATAATAGAAGATACAGATGAAGCCATTACAAATATATATTTTGGGTTAATATTATTATCTATTTCAATTATAGCCTTTTCTAATCTATCATAATTTCCAAACGTAACATCACTTTCACTCATATGAGTTGAATAAATCTTTGCTTTGTCTTCTCCATTTAAACTTCCAATTGCTTCTATCGCATAGTGAGTTGTTCCTGATGGGCCAAATTCTATGACACAGGCTTCACTTATTGATGATACTGTAAATATTATTCCCATTCTATCAGAAGGATTTGGAAAATATTTATATACTTCCATATTAAATCACTTCCTTTCTTGTAACTTTCTCCACATCAAACAATTTAATTAAAGTTTCCATTATGCCTATTGGAAGCTCAAACCCTATTTTTTGTGCATGTTCGTCTAACGTTATTTGCATAAGTCCTTTTTCTTTTAATAACATTGGATTTTCATGGCCTATATAAATATCTGCATTTATAGTATCATACAAACTTCTAAGTGGAGCTATATTCGCAATTCTGCTTATATATGGATTGTGTCCTTTTTTTATTATGTTGTCTTTAAATAAACCATCTTGTTCATATAGTTCACGCACTTGTATAAATTCTGGCACTAACCCTAATTCTGTTAAGAAATCCACTGTTTCAAACGCCATCATTGGTGTATTCCCATAAATTAGCTTTTTACCTTCCATTAGAAGTCTACATTTATTCAATAACAAATTGTATTTTTGTCTTTGTTCTAATAATTCATCTTGTACATCTATATCTAAAATGTTACAAAGTTTATTATAGTTTTCCATTATAATTGACTCTTTCATGTTTTTATCAAAATATATGTATTCTATTCCAAATTTATTTTTCATATCTTCAGCTAAATCCAATGCTATCATGTCTGTTACTATATTTAATTTAGCACTAGATGCACTTTTTATATCTCTTATAGTACATTTAGATGGTATTACACAATTTATTTTTACGCCTTCTTTAAAAAGTAACTTTACAAGCTCTGTATCTTCTACATTCTCTTGTCTATGCCCTAAAATATTAACACCTTTTTTATTTGTATGATTCTCCATAACTGATGATAAACTCTTTAAAGCTCTAGTCATTCCAATTATATGAGAATTACAAGTATAATGTTCGGTATTAACTGCTAAAACAGGGATACCTATCAGTTCTTCCAATTCCTCAGATAAAGCATTATAATCCTCACCTATTAACTCTGGTACACATGTAGTTACTATCATTATTGCATCAAACTTTTCAACTTCTGAAATATACTTTACAGCTTCTATTACTTTTTTTTCTGCACCAAAAACTATATCTTTATCTTTTAGAACTACTGAATAAACACTATCTTGACCAGACTGTCTATGATATGCAAAGTTTTTACTATAATAAGTACATTCATTTGTTCCTACTATCACAAGAGCCATGTTTTTTATATATGATGCAGTTAATACAACTCCAAACAATGGACAATGAGTCCCTGGAAACACAGCATATGATAAAGATTTTATATCTTTATCATATGCTATATCTTTTAATCTATTTAATACATTTAAAGTATACATATTTTTTCCTTTCCAATCCTATTACTTATACAACTTTATAAATTTAAAGTTACACTTATATTACTTTTTATATTTTTAAACTGTGGTCATTTCAAATGTTAAAACTTTATATACTACTAGTTCTTCTACATAACATTATTGGATGAATCCTAGGCTTTTTGCTAATTGGGTCTATATCTATATCACATTTTACCTTATAAACATCTTTTATTATTTCTTCACTTATTACGTTATTAGGATGGCCATCCGCTACTATAGCACCATTATTCATAATAATAAGTCTGTCACTGTATTTGCTCGCTTGATTTATATCATGTAGAACCATAATTATAGTCATTCCAAATTTTTTATTTATATCTTTTACAAGTTCCATTAGTTCTAATTGATGAGATATATCTAAATATGTTGTAGGTTCATCTAATAAAAGTATATCTGGCTTTTGACAAAGTGCCATCGCTAACCATACTCTTTGTCTTTCTCCTCCAGATAAATTGCTTACCAATTTATCTTTATATGCTTCAAGACCTGTATTTCTCATTGCCCAATTTACTATCTCTTCATCATTTTTATTTTTACTTTCAAAAAAACCTTTATGTGGTACTCTTCCATAATATATTAAATCCTTTACTTTTATATCCTTTAAGGAGGCATTATGTTGAGCTAATAATGCCACTTTCCTCGAAATTTCTTTATTACTCATGACTTTCATATTTTTCTTACCAATATATATGTCACCCTGTTTAATTTTCAAAATTCTAGATAAGGATTTAAGTAGCGTAGATTTTCCTGAACCATTTGGACCTAATATAGAAACTACTTCTTTTTCCTTAATGCTCACACTCAGATTGTCTATGATAATCTTATCTTCATAACCTATTTTGACATTTTTTACATTGAACATTAATAACCGCCTCTCTTTCTTAATAAATATAAGAAGAATGGACCCCCTATTATAGACATAATAACGCCTACTGGAATCTCTATAGAGCCTCCTATTGTTCTTGCTAATGTATCTGCAATTAATAATACTATACTCCCTAGTACTATACTAAATGGTATCGTATATTTATGGTCACTACCAAGCAACATACGAGTTATATGTGGTACTATAAGGCCCACAAAGCTGATGACACCAACTATGGAGGTAGAAACACCTGCTAAAAATATAGCTACTAATGAGATTAGAAACCTACTTTTATTTACATTGAAGCCAAGATTTGTAGCTGCGTCATCTCCTAGTTGCAGTACATTTGTACTTCTGATAAGTAAAATTGCTCCTATCAATCCTATAACAGAATACCATATTAGCATATTTACATCTAACCAAGTCTTTGTGGCTAAACTTCCGTTTAACCACAACATTGCACTTTGAATTCTTTCACTATACATAGTTGATAAATACGATATAACACCACCTAATATAGTGTTTACAGCGACTCCAGCTAGTATAATTCGCTCTGGTCTAAGCCCATTTTTATACGCCATCAAATATACTACTCCACAAGATATGAGTCCTCCTATAAAAGCAACTATTGGTAACATACTTGTATATTGTGGAAATAAAAGCAATATTATAATAGCAGCTACACTTGCTCCTGTAGATATACCTGTTATACCAGGGTCTGCTAATGGATTTTTCATAACAGCTTGTAACAATAATCCTGAAACTGCTAGATTTGCACCAACTAACGCTGCTAAAATATTTCTAGGCAACCTCATTTTATAAACTATTGTAGTAACCATTGTATTATTTTCATTTATCAATGCATCAAATATTTCCCCAATACTTAAATTTACACTCCCTACAGTAGAAAAAACAATTAATAAAATAATTACAGTTATCAACCCTGTAAATATCAATAAGACTTTTTTATTATCCATATTATTCACCTAAAATCTATTTATCTCCATATAAGATATCTCCCAGTTTATTTATTGAATCTTTGACATGTATATTTGCTGATACATTAAATATACTTGAGTCTAAATCTATAACTTTTCCATTTTTCACTGCATTCAATGTAGCCCATGCAGGATTTTTATCAAAAGAATCATCAAATGCTTTTTTAGTCTCTTCTATATTCCCATGTGCAAATCTAAGTATGTAATCTGGATTTTCTTTTATAATTTGTTCTAAGCTAAATTGTATATAATCTGAATCCACACTATCTGTTAAGTTATCAGCTATATTTTCAGCACCTACTGTTTTAACCAAATCACCAAGATATGAGCTCTTTGTAGCTAGCATAAAACTATTTCCACCACCAAATAAAATAGCTACTCTTGGTTTTTTATCCTGTTTTTTTGATTTTTCTACGACCAATTCTTCTACTCCTTTTAGCTCTTTTATAAGTTTTTCTGCTTCATCTTGTTTATTTATTTTATTACCTAAATTTTCTATACTTTTAAGAAACTTTGTGTATGTTCCAGTTTCAAAATAGAATGTATCTAGGTTATATTCTTTCATACTCTTCTCAACATTTTCTTTAAACATACTATCAACTATAAATACATCTGGCTCAAGAGATGCTACAATTTCTAAGTCAGGATTCATAGCTTGTCCTACTTCTGGTAGATTTTTATATTTTTCTGGCAATTCAGATTTAGTCGTTGGAATACCTACTAAAGTAGCATCTAATTTATCTAGTACTTGTGTTGCTGCTACTGTGGCTGAAACAACTTTTACGTTGTTATTTGACTCCTTATTTGCAGACTCATCATTTGATGGTTTTGAGCATCCTGTTAATATTAATGCACTAAGTAAAAATACTGAACATATCTTTTTAAATTTCATAAAAATTTCCTCCATAATAAACTTTATTTTAAATCTGTATTTTCTATTTTAATCTTATATTTATCTAGTTACTTTGCATAATCTTATTTGCAAGTTCTATATATACTTGTGACATTTCATCATCTTTATCTTCTTCTATAACGGTTCTTCCATTATTCTCAGACTGTTGCATGATTTTATTTCTTGGGATATAGTGAAAAACTTTACTTTTTATTTCATCAGCCAATTTTTCAACTAATTCTATTTCATTCTCAACATTTTTAGCGTTTAATATGAGTCCTTTTAAAGAAGCATATCCTCTATTTTTAAATTGCTCTACAGCTAAAGATATATTACTAGCAGCATACATTGACATCATTTCTCCAGAAGTTACTATATACACTTCATTTGCAAATCCATTTCTTATTGGCATTGAAAATCCTCCACAAACAACGTCTCCAAGTACATCGTAAATTACTACATCTGGATTATATATTTCAAACGCCTTTAATTCTTCTAATTTTTCAAAGGCCGCTATTATGCCTCTTCCAGCGCAACCTACTCCTGGAGTTGGGCCTCCTGCTTCAATACATAATACTCCACCATATCCTTCAAATACTATGTCTTCAAGTTTTAAATCATCTTTCTTCTCTTTCATTACATTGAGAACTGTTGGTATAAATTTTCCTTTCATTAAATTTTTAGTAGAATCTGATTTAGGGTCACATCCTATTTGCATAACCTTATATCCTAAATGAGAAAGTGATGCAGATAAATTGGAAGTTGTTGTTGATTTTCCAATTCCTCCCTTCCCATAAATAGCTATTTTTTTCATTGACTTTTTACCTCTCTTACATCATAATATTATTTAACGAAATTAATTATCATTCGCAATAACTATTTTACGCGATATGTTTTTTAAATTCTTAACTATATTTGTTTTTTTATAAAAATATTTGTATAAATTTAAATGAGGTGATTTTTTGAAATGTTTTAAAGATGATATAGAACTTATCATTAATGATTTTTTTGACTGTTGTAATATCCCAACAAAAGTGATTAATAAGGATTTAAAAGAACTTTGTAGTGTTGGCTACAGTGATAAACTAGAAATATACTTTTCAAGTTTAAACATATTCAATAATATAAAAAGCACAGATTTTATATCTAATAAAAACTTATCCTATATAATGTTAAGTTTTTGCAATGACATACAATTTTTAATTATGCCAATACATAAATTTGATATTTCTAGTGGCTATTTTGTTATAGGGCCTTTTAAATCATGCATTAATAATGATATTGAGTTTTCTGATATACCATTTAAGCCTCTATCATGTGTAGATTATATATCAAATCTTTTATCAGAAATATGTAATGATAAAATGAAACACAAACCAGCTCTTAGTTTTTATGTAAAAAAAACTATCGATTATATTCATAAAAACTACTCAGAGGATATAACAGTAAGTGATATATGTAATGATTTACAACTTAATAAAAGTTATTTTTGCTCCCTATTTAAAAAAGAAAGTGGATATACATTTACTAACTTTCTCAATAAGGTTCGAGTCGAAAAAAGTAAAAAATATTTGCTTCGAGAAGACATGTCTATTTTAGATGTTGCTGTATTTGTTGGGTTCAATAGCCAAAATTATTATAGTATGGTTTTTAAAAAGTTCAACAACCTTACACCAATTGAATATAAAAATATTTATAATTAAAAAATATCATTCTGCAAAGGATGATATTTTTTAATTATAAATATTTTGACGAAAACAGTTAATTCTTTGTTAAGTTGACTTTATCCAAAATATGCTAAATATCACCTTAAGTATTTAAATTACTATATGATATAAGTTTTCTCAAATTAACAACAACTTAAAGATTTAACATTCTCTTAACCTATACTTAACAAAACGTTAATATTTAAATTGACAAAATTTGTTATTCTATATTATGGAAACGATAAATTTTAGTTAATAAAGTTTATAATTCATATAAAAAATTTATTAATTTCTTAAGGGAGGAAATATCGTGAATATAGCAGTTAGTCTTATCGGTGGACTTGGACTTTTTCTTTATGGAATGAGTTTAATGGGAGAAGGTTTACAAAAATCGGCAGGAGACAAATTAAAGAAAATCATCGAACTCTTAACAAGTAATGTTGTTATGGGTGTATTGGTGGGTACAGTTGTTACAGGTATCATACAAAGTTCAAGTGCTACTACTGTAATGGTTGTAGGGTTTGTAAATGCAGGAATAATGAATCTAAGTCAAGCCATTGGTGTAATAATGGGTGCAAATATAGGTACTACTGTTACTGCCCAATTAGTTTCATTTAATCTTGAAGGAATAGCCCCAATTGCATTAGGTATAGGTATAGTATTTTATTTATTTACATCAAATCAAAAAACAAAACACTTAGCTGAAATACTTATTGGTTTTGGTATATTATTTACAGGTATGGAATTTATGAAAGATGCAGTAGCTCCACTTGCTGAGTATAAGGGATTTACTGATACACTCTTATATTTTAGTAAAAATCCTATCCTTGGTATATTAGCAGGATTTGCAATCACTGGTATCATACAAAGTTCAAGTGCTTCTATGGGTATGCTAATAGCTTTAGCTTCTCAAGGAATACTTCCTCTATCAGCTGCTTTACCTATACTTTATGGAGATAATATTGGTACTTGTGTTACTTCACTTTTATCAAGTGTTGGTGCAAATAGAAATGCTAGACGTGCAGCTGTAATGCATTTAAGCTTTAATGTCATTGGTACAATAATATTTATGCTTGTCTTAAATAAACCTATATCAGCAATAGTTACTCATTTTGACCCAACTGACACAGCTAGACAAATAGCAAATGCACATACTTTATTTAATCTTACAAATGTTATAATATTATTGCCATTTTCTAAATACATAGTTAAATTAGCAAATAAACTTATACCTATTAAGGAAACTGAGTCAGAAATTGTAAACAATACTAAGTACTTAGATGAAAGAATGTTTAGTACTCCATCTATAGCACTTGGTAATACTGTACAAGAAGTTGTTAGAATGGGCCATAAAGCTACAAACTCTTTAGAACATTCAATTGCAGGTTTTTTAAATAAAAGTAGTGAGGATATTAAGAAAACTTTTGAGTCTGAAAAAGTTGTTAATAAATTGCAAAAAGATATATTAAATTACTTGTTAAAACTTTCTAAAGAACCACTCAGAGATGATGAACGATTTAGAACAGATTTACTTTTCAATACAGTAAATGATATCGAAAGAGTATCTGACCATGCTGAAAATATAGCTGAGTTGGCTATGACTGTTAAAGAAATGAATGTTAACTTTTCTGATAGTGCAATAAAAGAAATCTATGAAATATACAATAAAACTATGACTAACTTTAAGGATGCTTTAGTAGTTTTAGATGTAAAAGATTTTGAATTAGCAAACAAAGTTTTAGAAGTTGAAAATGAAGTAAATTACTTAGAAAAAACTTTTAGAAATTCTCATATGATTAGATTAAATAATGGTAGTTGTACAATTGATGCTGGTGTACTTTACCTTGACTTACTTACTAACTTAGAAAGAATTTCTGACCATTCAACAAATATAGTAAAACAAGTTTTAAAACTTAAACAGAAAATATAATGACTACAATTTGTATTTAATTTTAATTAACTACTTAATATAATAAAAAGCTATAAATAATAATTCTATTATTTATAGCTTTTTCAATTTAGTTAATATAAATTTAGAATAGGTATTTTTCTTTTTCTCTTATATAATAAACGAGTACCTTAAACATTTGATTTAATTTTAAGCACAGGATTTTTTAATAATTGCTCAAAATCATCTTGTGGCATTGGCTTTGCATAAAAATATCCTTGTGCCAAATAACATCCAATTTTTTTTAGTATTCTCACTTGTTCTATACTTTCTACCCCTTCACATATAACTTTCATATTTAATTCTTTTGCCATATTTACCACTCCACGCACGACAGCTTGTTCACGACTACCATGCATTCCTTTTTGTATAAATGTACGGTCCAACTTAATTATATCAACAGAAAATTGTTGTAATAAGCCAAGAGAGGAATATCCAGAACCAAAATCATCTATAGAAATAGGAAATTCTGATTCTCTTAGTTGATTAAAATGACTCAAAATCTGATTGAGATTTTCAACAAAAATACTTTCTGTGACTTCTATTTCAAGGTATTTGTGAGGTATTTTATAGGAATCCGCTATTTCTATCAATTTTTCTGAGAAGCTTTCATTATTAAAATGAATTCTGGAAAAATTACAGGATACTGGACTAATATTTAATCCCAAATCCATCCATCTCTTTAACATTTTGCAGACTTCTTCATAGATATAAAAGTCAATTTCTACCACAAATCCATTTTTTTCAAAATAAGGAATGAATTTTGCAGGACTTATTATACCTTTATGTGGATAATTCCATCTTACCAATGCTTCACTTCCTACCAATTTATTTGTATTCATATCTACTTTTGGTTGAAAGTATGGAACAAACTCTCCATGTTCTAAGGCTATTTGCATTCTATCTGTTAAGTTTCTTTGATGTAACCCTTCATCTCTCATAGTCATATCATAAAGTACAACACAACTTTTGTGAGTTATTTCTGTATTTCTTCTTGCATAATTTGCTAGGTCAAGCATGAGAGATATATCATGTTTTTCAACTTCATCTACCATATATACACCAAATACAAGAATAAGTTGGTAAGTTTTTCTCATTTTTTCTACCCAACCATTTAATTGATTATCAATCTTGAAGAGACGTTCTTCTAAGCACTCCCAACTATCGTATTTTAATAACATAACAAATTGGTCTGCAGAAACGCGAGCACAAGATTCTTCAAAAGATACAGAATCTTGTAAAGCTTTAGCTAGTGCACAAAGTATTTCATCTCCTTCTGAAAAACCTAAAGTGTCATTAATCATTCGAAATTGTTTTATATCTAAATAAACAATCACATATGAACCACTTTCTGCACTTCTTAAACTCTTAATAGCTTCTTTACAAAATTTATTTAAATTCCAAATTCCTGTAAGACTATCTCGGTATAACAAACTCTCAATACGTTTATTATTTTTTGACTTTAATAAAAGTAGAAAACTCAAAAGTATAATAATAATAGCTGATACTATAATAACGCCTCCAATAATTGCCATTGGATGCTGGTGGATAATATCTTGCCAAGTTATATCATATTGAATTATCGTATTTTTTAAAATTATTCTGTCCATTTGTTCTGTTGACATATATTGAATACATTTATCTAGTATAGAAAATAACCTCGAATCTGCAGAATCAGAAATACCAATACTTATTTCTTCTGCATAGTTTGTCAAGGTCGAAACAGAAAATTTTTCATAACGAGGATTGGACAATAGATAATCTGCAATATATGTATTTACATAAACAGCATCCACTTTATCCTTTAATACAGCCTCAAAACATTCTTTTGGAGAATTATAATACTCTATAGTTCTATCTAGTTTCCCATCTTCAGTAATATTTTGTCCAATTAAAGAACCATTTACAGCTGCCACTTTTTTAATTTCATTTTCTTTTTCTCCACTAACTAAAACTACTGGAGCACGTAAATAATACTGCGTTGTTCTTATATTGTTTTTTTGGTTGTTAATATAATCGTTTTCCATACCACAAACTATAGATATTCTAGAATCTTTTGATACTTGAAGTGCTTCACTATAACTTTTTGCAGAAACAAATCTAAATTTTAAACCAGTGTTATTTGTAATTTCCTTAAATAAATCAGCAACCACACCAGAAAACTCACCTGTTTTTGAATCACCATATTCTAGTGGTATCTTTGTAGAATCATAAACAGCTGAAATTTCACCAGATTGTTGTATATATTCTTGCTCATCTTTTGTAAATACTGGCTTCTGAGCAGTACTTATAGAAAAATATTTATTATATAATTTTGTTTCATAACTTGAATTCCTAAGTGTCAATGTATTCAAAGCAGAATTCAGTTGAGATAATAAATCCAGTTTCTTATTTGAAACCACAGTATAGAGTGGCTCTGGAGAAAATTGTGCTACACTTTTAAATGTACTAGTCCGACCAAGATGTGTTATAGCAACACCATCAAGATTTCCATTTTTTAAATCTCTTAATAAATCATCTGTTTCTTTATAAGATATAATTTTAACTTCAAAATCATTTGTTTTACAATATTCTTTAAAGTTTTCAGCATCCTTACTATTACTAATAACACCTACTTTCATATCCTGAAATGAATCAAAATCCTCATAATCATAACGAGTATCATCCACTTTTACATTTAAAGTTGTATAGATATTACACATTGGTAGTGTTGGAAAAAGCATTTCTTTTGTACGTTCTTTTGTATAATAGACACTAGGAAGAACATCTATCTCACCTGATTTTAACATTTCAAGAGCATTTTCCCAACTTTTACAATCTACTATTTCATATTTCCAGTTAGTGTACTTAGTAATTTCTTGTAAGTATTCAAAATTAAATCCTATATACTCTCCATTTTCATTTCGACTCATATAATCGCCATCATCATAATACCCGACTTTAACTGGAACCCTATCTGAAGCAGAGTTAATTTTTATTGGAAAAGAAAGAAAAATCATACAAACAATCAGAATCAATTGATAGGTTTTTAACTTCAAAATTTTGTCCTCCTCCCTCTTAGTAGCTATATTATATCATTTTCAATAGAAAAATAGAATATACTGCCAATTGTTTAACTTTCAAAATACTTCTAAAATATATATTACTAGTGAGAATACAGAAAACTTAACTTATATAAACATACTATTTTTTTATATCTATCACACATAATAAGAATACTTAAAAAGCTATATAAATTTGCAAAATAACAAATTTATATAGCTTTTAACATGGTAAAATAATTCATTTTTTATATAATCTTTTTATAATTACATCAAATTGAAATTCCTATAAATTAATTTTATTGCACAATTGATACTTTAACAATATCCCCATTTTTTCTTTCTAGATGAACCACTTCTCCAGTTAAATCATAGTCAAATGCCTTAACTAGTATTTCAGTAACTTTTTTACCATCAACTACATCATCTTTTCCATTAAATAAATCTAAAGCATTGTTTTCAATCATTCTCTTTGCAAAATTTACAGGTAATTTTATATGTATTTTGTCGCCTGTATGTGATAGAACTCTTATTCTTAAAAACTTTTCTAAATTATTTCTTGGTATTTGTTTTGATGCCATTCTATTAAATCACTCTCCCTTATTTTTTATTTAATAATAAATTTTATTCTTAAAAATATCTTTATATGTATCTATTATAAAAGTAACACCATTATTTTCTGTGTTTAGTTTATACCTAACTCTATCTAATATACAAGTTTCATGAGTGCATATATTTTTTTTAATAATTGTACATTTTTAGACTTTATTTTATAATTATTCTATATACTTTATACTCTCAATGAAACTTTTTTATCAGAATATTTTATTACATAAAATACTAAAATTAAACTAATCTATTTATCACTAAATAGTATCAGGGGGATATACTTATGATAGAAAAAATTAAAAACATGCTAAAAAATCACAATCATGATATATATATTTCACCACACAAATTATTAAGACCATATATAGCTCACTATACAATAACTTTTCCAGATAAAAATTCTATAGAAAACCTGACATTGATACCTGATGCCAGTGGATGTATCGTATTTGAATTTAGTAAAAAAGGTATAACTAGCAAATTTTGGGGTGCTACAACAAAAACTATTATTGTAAAAAATGATATAGAAAATGTACTATCTAGAGTATTTGTTGAATTTCTTCCATGTGGAGTATACTATTTAACAGGTTTTCCTCAGATAGAATCAGCCGATTTAATAATCCCTGTTAAAGACTTTAACACTCAACTTGATTTCGAAACTAATTCTATCTTTGAAAAGTCCAATACTCTTAAAGAACTCATTGAACAATTCGATAGGTTATTTTTATCGTACTTATTTAAATCTAATATAAAAGATTTAACAATACCAATTCTTATAGATGCTAGGAAACAAAACTCTATTATGTCTGTTAAAAATATTGCTCAAATTAGTTGTTATAGTGAACGCCATTTAAATAGGATTTTTAATAATTCTCTTGGTATGAGTGTTAAGACATACCTTAGATTATTACGTATAAATACAGTACTACAAGAAATACAAAGTAATAATATATCATTTACAACTTTAGCTCAAAATATAGGTTATTATGACCAATCTCACTTTATAAATGATTTTAAATCTATTTGTGGTGTTAATCCAACAACCTATATAAAAAATTTGTCTGATTTTTACAATGAGAAATATAAATTTTAACATATGATTATATTAAAGTTTATATTTGAGGAGGATTTAAAATGCTAGAATCAAGATGTGGAATTTTGTGTTGTGAATGTAAGTATAAGGAAGATGTAAATTGCGCTGGATGTACAAATATTGATAAACCTTTTTGGTCTGAAGAATGTCCTGTAAAATCATGTTGTGAGAATAAAAATCTTACACATTGTGGCCTATGTGACACATTTCCATGTGAAATATTAACTCAATTTGCATATGATAAAAAACAAGGTGATGATGGAAAAAGAATTTCTCAATGTGAAAAATGGGCTTCTCTAGCTTTATAATAGTATCATATTTATATATTTTATATTGTATATAAATTAAAATATTAATACCTTAATACATAATTGTATATTCTCTAAGATAGATAGCTATTATTCAATATAAAATAATAGCTATCTATTTTTTTCACAAATAAACATTGATTTTTAAATCTCTTAATTTTATATTTTAATATTTATGTCAATTAAATGTTAGTAAAGTATTTTATCTGCATTTACACCAATATATAGTAACACAAAGCTTTTCAATTTTTTATGGTTAAGCATAAGCAAAAAATGTTAACTAAAAATTACAATTAAGTAGACATTTGTATTAATCTATGATATAATAGTATTTGTGGTAATACACAATTAAATCAAGTATATCTTGATATAGGTTAATAGGAGTATTTTTAATGAATAATGGAATAGTGAAATGGTTTAACAACGAAAAAGGATTTGGTTTTATAACAGTAGAAGGTGGAGATGATGTATTTGCTCATTTCTCAGCTATACAAACTTCAGGATTTAAATCATTAGAAGAAGGTCAAAAAGTAAGCTTTGATATAGTTAAAGGTGCTAGAGGTCAGCAAGCAGAAAACATAACTATATTATAATTATATAGATTTTTTCGGAAAAGACTCTTTTAAGAGTCTTTTTTTATTGGTAATATACAATATAATTATTAATTAAGTAAATAATATTATTTGGACAAATAAAAAAATCCCTCTCCTAAATATAAAATACTCTTCATAAATAAGGGTTATTTCAGTAAAGATATATAGTATATTATATATAAAAAATCCAATAGATTAGCTCTATTAGATTTTTATTTCATATATAAATATTTTTCATTAATGTTTTCAAAAGTTTAATAACGTTTTTGAAATTTTATCAAATTTTTGCTTAAATTTTTCATCGTTCATTCTTTCAACAATTACTTTATCTGGAGATAATTCATAAATAATACTTTTTATCTTATTAATAGATTCCTCATTATCATTATATTCCTTTATAATTGTTACTTCTAAAATAAATTTTCCTTTATACTGTTTATTAAATAAAATCATATTTGAAATATATTCTTCTAGAGTATATCCTATAATTGGTCTCTGAATTTTTTGAAAATCTTTTTCCGATATTGTTTTTATCTCTCCAATAACTTCATCACACATATTGGCTACTTCTATATATTCGTCTTTACCTAATAAATATCCATTAGAAAGTAATCGTACAGGCACTCTTTTGCGCTTTACTAACTCAATTACATCACAAATTTTATCATTCAATAGTGATTCTCCTTTTGAATTAATGAAAACTAGTTCTGCCTTATGCTTTTCTATTATACTTTCTAATTCTCTAAATGATTCATCCATCTTGTCAAATGATTGAAGTGTATCCACTTTATTATATGACCTTCCAATAGGACAGAATATACAATCAAAGTTACAATACTTTTCAGGAAGTATATTTACTTCTAATACTCTTTTTCCATCCTCAATATAAATATCTTTATAACTAAAACCACTCATTACTCTATCCTCTCAAAATTAATTTATTGATACTTCGTTATTATTAATATCTAAAATTGAAATTTTACATGTTCCACCTAAATTTTCTTGAACTGTTTTCGCCAAATAATTCAAGGCATTCTCAAATTCTTCAAATCTACTTTCATCTACTAATTCAATACATAAAAATGCATTATTTGTATTTTCAGTAAGCATTGTCCTCACTGCTTCACGCCAATTCCAACATCTACAAATTGCACCTTCATTATCTTTATAGACTATCTCACCTTCATATGGAGATGAGTTTTCTTCTGTTCCTAATGGTATAAATTCTTCATTTCCAACTGCTCTAGTCAACCTAATATCTCCCATAAATTTGTCTATGTCTTCTCCACCACAAGGCAATGCATATTTTAGCGAAATAGAATTGTAAATATCCACTAAGGGGTTAATAGTTGCTATATGATTTCCATTATGAACTCTTTTTAGCAATGCCTCAATAGATGACCTTGCTCCTTTTTTCGTTTTAAATTTTTTGAATGCTTCTCTCCATACTTTAATTACTTGGTTATTGCTAAATTCTAAATCCTTCAAGTGTTTTAATGCATCTTTTTCTCCCTGCAAAATCATTTCCTTGTATTCTTCTTTATCCTTTATAGAGTTGTCTATGTCCTTACAAATAACAACTCCAATCTTTGAACTAGGAAATAGGTTCCAAAACTCATCCTCAACAACAAATTTTTTCATTAGAATACCTCCTCAACTTTAAAATATATAAAAATAAAAAAGCCTACAGAAATATTATTAAATATCTCCCAGGCTTTTATCCTTCCGTGTACACAATAACTGTGCGTTTTCTCTTGGACCTGACCATTATAAAATGCGGAACCCTAGAAAACTAAACTATATATTTTTGTAATTTATAAAATACAAATAAATTTTAGCATAATATAAGATTTAAAACAATACTATATTGGATTCTTATATTTGTACAAAATAATATTTAAAGGTTATTTAGCTAATCTAATAGAATACTACATTATTGATATAATTTTATTAATAAAATTATAAGTATAAAAACTTCAGAATAAGTCTATTTTAAATGTAAGTTATAAATCCCAATTAAAATAGACTTAAATTTCATTTTATGTTAAAATCTTTACAGTAATAAACAATTTTATTTTAAGGAGATAATTTTATGAATAATTACTTAAAATTTGCTACATATCAGCTCATAGGCTTTACATCTTCTATACCTAAACTTATAAAAATCAAAAAAAATCCAGATAAATTTAGCTTAAAAGAAAAATTTGAATTTATGCAAAAACAAGCTAAAAAATCTTTAGATATAGTAAATATAGACCTTAATATACTTGGCAAAGAAACATTACCAAAAGAACCAATCTTATTTGTTGTAAATCATTCAAGTATGCTTGATAGTTTTATCCTAGCAGCAAGTGTAGAAAGACCAATTGGGTGTGTAATTGCAGATGAGCCAGTTTGGAGAAATATACCTATATTTAAAGAATGGGCGAAGTTGTTACGATGTGTATATGTAAACAGAAAAAATAATAGAGAAGGGATTAAAAGTATTGCTGAAGCCTCACAAAATATACTTACAGGTCAGAGTATGGCAGTGTTTCCAGAAGGAGATTTAACCTGGATTAAAGAACCAAATTCTCTAGTATCAGATTTTAGAAGTGGAGCCTTAAAAATAGCATATAAAGCAAAGTGTCCTATTGTTCCATTAGTCATAAAAAATTCAAAAGATACTTATGAAGGATATCAACCTATTGGTAAAATTAACTCTGTTCCTGTTGAAGTTGAATTCCTAGAACCAATTTATGACCATATTGAAAATCCTAGACTAAAATCTTCTGTATTAGGAGAAAATATTAAAAAAAATATGATAAACAAAATAGAAAGTTTTAGAAAAACAAATAAAAACTTTTAAAGAATTTTAACATTAAAATTTATTGACTAGAAAAAATTTTAATGTTAAAATTTTTTTAAGAGGTGATTAAGATGGCAAAAAATACAAAACAAACAACAGTTCACATTGATGAAACATTACTTAAAGAAGTTAAAAGAATAGGAATTAATGAAAATAAAAGTATATCTCAAATAATAAATGAATCAATAATAGATTATGTATTAGTTTACAGAGAAAACGAAGACAAAGAAAAAAATGAACACGATAAAAATTTAAATGATACAATAAATGCTTTTAAAAGAGAGGAAGAAAAAAGAGTTGAGGCAAAAAGTGCTGCTAGAGCTATAGCAGAAGCAAAAAAACGAGTTCTCTACTAATAAATATAAAAAATCGGTACAAACTATGCACCGATTTTTTTATATCTAAAACATATTCAAAAAGACTTAAATTTTCTTTAAATTATATCAAATCTCCAACAACTTTCACTTTTATCAGGAGTGCATTACCTGGAAGATATGCAAGTGGAACATCTTCTATATTTAATACTTCTATAGTATCCTTTTTAGCACCTGCTTTTAAAGCTTTGTTTATGGCTTCTTGTTTTGCGTCTTCTATAGCATCTTCTCTAGACATTTTATCTAAGCTGTACACTTTTTCTACATCCCCACTTATTTGCCCTAAAGCTGCACCAATAGCATTTGCTGCAGTATAATGAGGAGGTCTTATAACATCACTTATACCTTTTAGTTTTTCTGGAACAATTATACTTCCTCCACCAGTTAAAACTAATTCAACATCATTTTGGCTAGTCTTCATTTGGTCTACAGCATCTTCTAGTTTTAAAATTACTTTTTTATATACCTCATCACAATAATCTTTATCTAAATTTTCAACATTATTTTTTCTATCCTCAAATGCCATGCCTAACTTTGTAACAACATCTGATAAAGTTAAAGTATCACCACCAAATATTATTGCATCTTCAGTTATTCTATACCCTACACTCTCAGGACCTATTTTTATATTGTCTTTTTCGCCTTTTACACAAGTTCCCCCAGCAAGTCCAATAGTTAAAACATCGGGCATTCTAAAGTTCGTATGTACTCCTCCAATTGTAACAGGAATTGAAGATTCTCTAGGAAATCCATTGTATAATACACCTAAATCACTCGTAGTTCCTCCAACATCTAGTACTATTGCATTTTTTACTTTTGACAAGAAAGACGCTCCCCTTATAGAATTTGTTATTCCACATCCAATTGTGAAAATAGGATACTTCATTGTGTACTCCAAATTCATTAATGTTCCATCATTTTGACTAAAATATATTTCTGCATCTATTCCTAAATCTTTCAATGCTTTTTCAAATCCTAAAGAAACAGCCTTACCTACTCTAGACAATGCAGAGTTTAAAATTGCTCCGTTTTCTCTTTCCAGTATACCTATATTACCTATTTCATTTGATAAGGATATTGGAATATCACCAAGAATCTCTCTAACCCATTTTGCAACTTCTTCTTCTTGTTGCTTATTTACAGGAGCAAATACTCCACTTATTGCAACACTTTCTACCTTGCCTTTTATCTTATTGCAAAAATCTACAACTTCATCTTTACAAAGTTCATTTATCTTTCTTCCATCAAACTCATAACCACCAGATATCAATATTGAATCTAATTCTATTTTTTCTCTTAAATCTTCTGGCCAATCTATAAATGGTAAAATAGCAGTGGTTGCTGGTTTTCCAATTCTTATCATTGCTACATTATTAAGTCTTTTTCTTTCTACTATTGCATTTGTACAGTGAGTTGTACCAAGCATAGCATATTTTATTAATGAATGGTCAATTTTACTTTCATCTATAACTTTTTTTAAGGCATTATAAACACCAGTTTCAACATCTTTTGTAGTTGCTACTTTAACTGAATGGATTACTTTTAATTCCTTATCCAGTATACAAGCATCTGTATTTGTTCCTCCAACGTCAATTCCTACACGATACATCAAAATTTCCCCCTAAATTTTTATTTTCCTTGTAATTCTTCTACTGTTTTATACTCTACATCATATCCAAAGTATTCAGGTCCAACTGTCTCAATTCCTTTTTTAGTTCTCCATTTTTCATTACAAGGAAAAGCTACTACCATCACACGAGAACCATATTTTATTCTTTCTGTAGTTATTGGGAATCCAGTTTCTAAATCTAATATTGCTATTAAATCTGGCGTAATACAAAGTGGTGTACTACCTTTTTTTGCAATTAGATTTTCATTTTGAAATAGTACAGAGTATTCTCCATCATATCCATTAATTCCAGCGAAGAATGCATGCCCTCTAGTAAAACCACCTTTTAACTCTCTTTTAATATCAACTACTTTTCCTTCAAATAATTTATACCCTTTTAATTCTTTCAATATATTTTCAATAGCACCTTTTGAGTCTGACTTATTCTCAAGTAAAAATCCTCCTATAGTTTCAGCTATAGTCAAGGTATTTCCTATCGCAGCTTTTTTAACTTGAGCTCCACTTAAATTATAGTCACTAATAGAAGAACTTCCTCCCATTTCTACTGTTAAAGTTCTAGCCAATCTTTCTGACCAAATTCCATCAACAGGATAAAGGATGGCTGAATTACCCTTTTCATCAGCCATTACAGCAGGTGATGCTTCATATCCTTCAAGATAAAAAGTTACCATTTGAGCTTCCGGAAACGCTCTACCCATAGAATCTGCATCCAAAATAGGAAGCCCTTTTTTTGCAGCAACTGCTATTGGCATAAGTGAATTTATTCCTCCTATTTCTATAGGAATTATAACATCAACTTTTCTATTCAATAATTTTTCCATTATCTCTAAAGGAGTAGTTAATTCCACTTCAGAAAGTAATTTTTCTATTGTAATTACAGGGGAACCCATACCAGATACTGGTACTACTAAAGCATCATCCTCTAGCTCATCTAAACTAATCACTTTTACAGGCCCATACTTTTTAATTGCTTGTTTTGCAACTAATTTACCTATGTATGGGTCTCCTCCTCCTCCTGTTCCAAGCACTGCTGCGCCAACTGCTATTTTATCCACGCTTTCTTCTGTTAAAAATCTCATGTTACTTTCTCCTCATATTCCAAATTTATTTTATACTTTACAAGCATATTTCATTAAACTGCTTTTTCTGCTTCTTGTTTGTTTTTTGATGAACAAATCACTTTTCCAATAATTGATTGTATTATAAATCCTGCTATAAATCCATCTAAAGGTGCTATAGTAGTAAGAGTTATAAATCCATATGTAGAAAGGTATGTTATTAATATACCAATTATCCAAGATATTATTGAATGTTTAACTATTGGTTTGTATGCTATCCCCTTATCAAATCCTTTAAGTTCTTGTTTTACTATATAATATTCTGCTGTATACACACCACCAACAGGTGCAATAACAATTCCAAGTAAATTTAAAAATCCTATAAATCCTTCATATATTCCAAATACAGCTAATAAAGTTGCTACAACACCAAGAACTATAGTTAATACTTTTTCAGGAGCTTTTTTTAGTACAAGAGCTATACTTAGTGATGCAGAATATACATTGCTTGTATTTGTAGTCCATTGAGCTAATGTAAGTACAATTATACCTGGTATAGCAATTCCTAATGTAATAAAAATTCTCATAATATCTGAAGTACCCATACATTTTACTAATATTATTGATACTACTATCATAAAAGCATTTCCAAATTGTATCCCTAGAAAACTTGAAAGTGCACAATCTCTTCTACTTTTAGCCCAGCGACTTATGTCAGGTGATACTATTGCTCCAACTATTATTATACTCATTGATAGAGAAACTCCACCTGCAAATGTCATAGTCGATTTCATATTATCATCAACTGGAATTCCATTTGCTTTAAAAGCTAAGAATATAGTTAACATCATAAGAATTAATAAGAATGGTACTGAATACACACTTAATTTTTCCATTGCTTTATATCCATAAATAGCTGTACTCATCATCAAAAGACCACCTATGAGGCTTAAAATTTGCATGCTCACATCTAGATTAAATATATCTTTTATTATTATTTGAGCATTTTGAGCAAAAAAGCCTACTTGAACTCCAAACCATCCTAATAAAGAAACTCCTATAACTAGAGAAAATATTTTTGCTCCAGCTTCTCCAAACACATATTTTGTTATCATAGATGTAGATAAGCTTGTAGATGAACCAACTAAAGAGCATATAGTATACAAAATAGCAGAAAAAAATGAACCTACAATTACTGATAATATTGCTTGTTTCATTGGCATACTTTGAGCTAACTCAGCTCCTAAAATAACAGATGATAAATCCACACCTATTGCTACTAGCACTGAAAACATAGCTACCCAACCACGTTTTTGATTCTCTGGAACCTGTTCCAGGGCATAATTAATTTTTTCTTCTTCCATTTTCATCCCTCCATTAAAATTGTAAAACCATTTAATTTGTTTGTTTTACAATTTTCTAATTTATAAATTTATTAACAACTATATATTTATAATTTTCATTTAATATATAGTTTTAAATTTTCTGAAATAATTTTATAATAAAAAACGCCTCTTGGAAAAAATCCAAGAGACGAATACCAATCCGTGTTACCACTCTTATTAGTAAAAATTTATTTTACTCACTCATTTTCTTAAGGCGAATTAAACCACTACTACAATAGAACTGTAATAGTATTCTCCAAAGCTCTTTTCACACAAATTTCAATATTAGTTCTCAGCCAAATCTAACTCTCTGTAAAATTCCTTTATGCTACTTTCTTCTTCTGCGAATCTACGTTATTTATTTATTTATGATTTATATCATAATATATATGCAATATTTTGTCAACTTAAAAAGTAAATTACTTGTATTTTTTAGTTTTATATGTAATTTTTTATATTATTACTGTATTTATATTTTGTATTTTTTAAATTTAATAAAAATTTATATTATTTTTATATACAATTGAATATAATTTTACAAATTATTTTCATTTTTTTGTAAAGTTCTACAACCATATTTTACAATTCAGTTAGTATATTCATTTACACTATACCAATCCTTCGCAAGCTTTACAACTAAATCTGGGTGTGTTTTAGAAATGTCATTTAAATTATTAGCAACACTCTTTCGCACATACAGTGATGAGTCGGTTTTTAATTGTTCCAATATAGGTAGAATAGGTGTAGGGTCTTTTTTAAATTTAGTTAGTGCTTAACCCCAAGGCAACTATGGACGACAACATGAACGTACAGCAAATAATCATATCTCACATTATACAACAGTATGTTATATTGTTAAATCTATCTATTTAAAATACTTCACACTGCACATTCTGAAATATTGTAAAGTATCTACTGACAGTAAAAATGTCCGAACAGCCTATAAAACAAGGCTATACGAACATTTAATAAAATTTTAAAATATAATCAGAAATTTATTTTAAGTTCAATCAAATTTTTATTGAATTATATCTATTGAATCTCCAATACTTATAATTCCTTCCTTTAAAACCTTAACAAAAATTCCTTCACGTGGCATTACACAGTCCCCTGTTAATTTTTTAATTTCACATCCATTATGACACTTTTTACCTATTTGAGTTACTTCAACTTCACATTTGCCTATCTTTAATTTTGTACCAACAGGTAATGAAAACACTTCTATTCCTTCTGTAGTTATATTCTCAGCAAAGTCTCCAAATTTTAATTGGTCAAAACCTCTCATCTTCATTTTATCTATACTTTCTTTTCCAAGTAAACTTATTTGACGATGCCAGTTTCCCGCATGTGCATCTCCAACTATTCCATAATTTATTTTTAGTTCTGCACATTGCACAGGAACCTTAATTACACCCTTTTTGTCACTTATATTTATTGACACTACTTTAGCCATATTTCCTCCAAATTTTCACCCATATATTCTTAAATTATTCAAACTTAAAATCACCTGATTTTCCACCAGTTTTCTCCACAAGATGTATATTGCTTATAACCATCTTTTTATCAACTGCTTTACACATATCATAAATTGTAAGTGCTGCTAAAGAACAAGCATTTAATGCTTCCATTTCTACACCAGTTTTACCAAGTGATTTACAGGTTGCATATATTCTAATAGCAGATATAGAATCATCTATCTCAAATTCCAAATCACATCCAACCAATTTAATTTGATGGCACATTGGTATATTTGAAGATGTATTTTTAGCTCCCATTATCCCTGCAACTTGAGCTACAGATAATACATCTCCCTTTTTTATTTGTCCATTTTTTACCTTTTCTAAAGCTTCTTTACCAAGAGTAATCGTAGCTGTTGCTATAGCAGTTCTCTTTGTATCATCTTTTTCACTTATATCTACCATTTTAGCATACCCTTTTTCATTTATGTGCGTTAACATTACCTATCCTCCAATTTCATACATACGTCTATTTGTATCACTACATTTATTTTCTATTAAATGATGTTTTTCTGGCTTTTCTTTTATTATATCTTTCATAGTTTCTCTAAATAACAATGGTTTATGTAAAAGTGGTTTTATATCTATTTCCTCTTTTGAATGTAGACACAGTTTTATTGCACCACTAGAGGTAAGTCTAATACGATTACAAGTGTTGCAAAATGAACAACTTAATGGAGTTATAATTCCTATTCTTCCTTTTGCTCCTTTAAACTTATAATATTCTGCTGTACTTTTTTCATCATTTTTAACTTTATATAAACCATATATTTTTTCAACCATTTCTTTTACATTAAAATATCCTTTTTTGTAGACTCTATTAGCTTCACCTAATGGCATAAGTTCAATAAATCTTACATCAATTGGTGATTTAACTGTTAAAAACATAAAGTCTTTAAGCTCATCATCATTAAATCCATTTATGGCAACACAATTTACCTTTACTTTTATACCTAAATTTAAACATGACTCAATCGATTTTAATACTTCTTTTAAATTGCCACCTCTTGTCACAGATTTATATTTATATTCCTTTAAAGAATCTAAGCTTATATTTACTTTATTCAGACCACATTCTTTAAGCTCAAAGATTCTATCAGAAAGTCCAAGAGCATTAGTTGTCATTCCTATATTTTCTATTCCACATTCTTCTCTTGTAAACCTTATAAGTTCATTTAAATTGGGATATAAAAGAGGTTCTCCTCCAGTAAATCTAACCTTTTTTATACCTTGTTCTGACATAGCCTTTATAATGAATTTATAGTCTTCAAAACTTAGATTATCGTTTATATAATTTTTTTCAAATTTAACATCTGGTGGCATACAATAAACACACCTTAAATTACACTTATCTGTAAGTGAAATACGAAGGTAGTCTATTTTTCTTCCATACTTATCAATCATACTCTATCTACCTCTTTGTCTATTTTTTATCTATCTGAATTATATACTATTTTTTGTTATTAGTGGCACATTCTGTGGCTTCTCCTCTTAAAATTTCTATGCCATGGTCTAAGACATCAATAATGAAACTTAGATTTTCAACTGCACCTTTAGGACTTCCAGGTAAATTTATTATTATAGAATTATTCCTTATTCCACTTACACCCCTACTTAGTATAGCTTTTTTAGTAATTTCTGTAGATTTCATTCTCATGTATTCACTGAGACCTGGTATCTCTCTTTCTAAAACATCTTTAGTAGCCTCTGGAGTTATATCTCTCTTTGAAAATCCAGTACCTCCATTAGTAAGAATTAAATCTACTTTATTACTGTTACAAATTTTTATAATATTTTCCTTTAACATTTCCTTATCATCTTTTATCAACACGTATTCAGTAACTTTATAATTCCCTGTATTTTCAACAAATTCAGTTAATTTTTTTCCTGTTATGTCTTCTCTTTTCCCTTCATAGCCCTTATCACTAAGCGTTATAATTGCTACATTAAACATATGGTTTCACCCCTTTATATATTAATTAAACTTTTATAAATAAAAAATCTATTTAATAGAACCTATTCTGGTAATATTCCTTCTGATAATAATGCTTCTAAAACTGCTCCTGCTATACAACGTCCTTTATCTGATATCGTAAATGAATTTTTTACTTCTTCCATTCGAGGGTCTATATCCAATATCTTTAATCCTTTTTCTATTTGTGAACCATTTCTCAATAAGCCTCTCAAAACACCATCTATAGAAGCTTTCACTTCTATTTTATTTCCATTTTTTTCAGTGATATAACATATTATATCTCCTTTTTTAACTACATCCCCTATATTACATACATTTTCTATTATTCCAACGTTCTCAGAATAAAAAACTCGTTCTTTGGTTATACCCAATATAGCACCTGGTATTCCTGTATTTTTTAAAGCATATCCTTTTCTTATCACTTTTCCTAAATTATGTCCTCTCATAGTTTCAATAACTATGTCTACATCTTTACCTGCACAAAATCCTGGACCTAAAGCTATTGTAAGTGCTGCCATCGCTTTATTTGTTCCAATATTTTTTTTTGCAAGTATACAATCTATAACCGCTACAGGACGTATTTCACCTATATATTTACCTTTTGGGTCTATTATTAGTGCCACGTTTCTTTTATTTAAAGCTTTTTTTATTTCTGCTTTATCTTTGCAATACACACAATAAACACCTTCCACAGAAACTTTCTTTTCATAGATAGCCTCACTAAAAGAAACTTTCCTTCTTATTGCAAGAGGAGTCTCAACTTCTAAAGCGATTATTTTAAAACCACAGTTATGTAACTTATGTATAACTGCTGTTGCTAAATCTCCAGCCCCTCTAACTATTATAACATTGTTCATATTTTCTCCTACTAATAAAAATTTTAAAGTCTATACTTTATATTATATAATATAATTTTACTTATTTATATAATATCATCTTATTTTATTATTATAATGGTTAAAAATTACTTTTACCTGATATTTTTCAAACAAAAAGAGACATCCATAAAATTTATAAAAGATGTCTCTTTCTAATTCCTTATATTTTATTTTTCAGATATATCATTGTTATCTTCTAAAATAACTGCTGTTCCATAAGCAAGCATTTCTGCCGCTCCTTGCATAACTGAAGCTGAAGACAATCTAAATGCTATTATTGCATTTGCACCTTTAGATTCTGCATCTTCAACCATTCTACCAATTGCAATTTGTCTTGCTTCTGTAAGCATTTCATTATATCCTGTAAGTTCTCCTCCAACAAGATTCTTAAAGCTTGCTCCTATATCTTTTCCAACATGTTTTGCTCTTATCGTACTTCCTCTAACTAGCCCTAAAACTTCTGCTATTTTTTTTCCTTCTACTTTTTCTGTAGTTACTATTAACATAATATATCAACTCCTTTATATTCCTGTTTAATATATTATATCATGTAAATAGCAATCTTCTTAATAAATCTTGTAATTTAATACTTTATCTAGGAAATCTATACTATAAAATAAGATATTTCGTTAACCAATTATGTTCCTAATCAATTTTCTATATATAAATTTACTTAGTTAACTCATCATATAAACTTAAATTGTATTCTACATTCAATTTTAAATCCTTAATTTTTTTAATAATCATTTCACTAAAGCTTCCTTTTTCAAACCAGATATTTTGTATGTCTAAAAGTTCTATCTCTTCTAAAATGGCCTCCATCTTAGACTGCTTATCTATAATAGCTACAACATCAATATTGTGTGGTACGTCTTTTAGGCACTCATATACATCTATACCTTCAATATTCTTTTTCTCTTCATCTATAGCAACAACTTTGTACATATTCTTTTTAAGTTCATCTAATATTTTATATGCTTTGCTTTCTTCGTCACTATTATTTAATATCACTGCCCAAGAATCACATTTAAGTAAATTCATAAATTCTCCTCCATATAAATCCTACTCTATTTTACAACCGTAGCTAATTAAACTTCAGTCAATTTTTTATACTCATCAATAGTATTTACATTTAAAAATAAATCTTCGTTATCAAAGTATATATAGCTTTTATCTATTTTTTCTATAAGAGTTCTAAGCTTCAAATCATTTTTCCCTATACATAAAGATACTTTATTTATTATACTCTTTTTGTATCCAGAACACAATGGTTGTAACTTTCCATTTGTTACTGAAATTACACTTTTATCATCCATTTCATCAGCTATTTTTTCGACTACTTCATTATTTAGATATGGCATATCACATGCAACTGTAACTATATCATACTTTGCATGTTTAAGAGCAGTATATATTCCTCCTATTGGACCAACATTTTTTATTATATCATTATAAACTTTAATGTTATATTTTGAGTATAATTCTTCATTGTTAGATACTATTATTACCTCATCAAAATTTTTAAATACTTCTATTGCAATTTCAATAAAAGGCTTTTCATGTAATTCTAGAAAAGCTTTATCTTTACCCATTCTAGAACTTTTCCCTCCTGCTAAAATTACACCTGTTTTTTCTATACAAATCGCCTCCTTTAAAATACTTTTATTTATATTTGAAAAATGGCGCTATTGCGCCATTTCAACATTGATTGACTACTCAAAAATCTGAATAATTTTTTCTTTAAATGCATTCATAAGTTTTTCTTTTTCTTCTAAATATTCACTATAACACTCATATTCTCTACATATACAATTTATAATTTCACTTGATGTAAAATTGATTTTTTCAAGATTATAGTTATATAAAATTTCAACACTATCAACCTCACTTATGCTATTAAAAATACAATCATATATATCTTCAATTATAAAATTACTATCTTCTTCAAATTGACCTAAAAGTTGTTCTCTATTTTCTTCAAGCAATACATTTTCCTTTATAAATTCTACAAAGTTTTCAAAATCTTCAGTGTTATTACATGGTTCTATTTCAAATAGTATCCTAAAAAATAAATTCCATGGAAACTCTGTATTTAGTCTACTTCTAAAATGATTTCCTAAATCATTACAGAACTTATCATCAAATGTAGGTTCTCTTTCAAACTCTATTTGGTCATTAAAATCTATATCTTTATTTACAATTTCATTTAATCTTGCAAACTCATCAAGCATAAAATTGCCTAAAACTTCATCACTTATATCTTGTTTATTAAAAGAATAACTTAATATAGTTTCACATGGCTTTTTAAAATCCACAACAAAACCTATACTTTTATTCATCTTTTCTGAAAAAGCATCATACACTAATTTTGCAAAGAGTTTTTCAATTTCTTTTTTACTTACTTTCATGTTAAAAGACTTTCCTGAATGAAAGTTTTTATAAATACTCAAAAGCTGATTATCTATCATAGTAAGATTATTCTTTATAGAGTCCATCATATCCTTTATAAATTTATCAGCAAGTAAATATGTGTTATTTTTATAAATTATTTTATGTTCAATCTCACTCCAAAACACATTTACAAGAGATTTAATTTGAAGTTCAAATTTTACTTCTCTATCTAAATATGCAAAAACTCCATCTATCTTATATATTTCAAATCCATTTTTTTGCTTATTAGGTTGTCTTTCAGACAATTTTAATTTAATATTTTTATTTTCTTTATTATAATAGTTTATTTTATCATCTGTTTTATTAAAATATCTTCTTAAAAGCCTATATATCTTATTTTCATCCTCAATAAATCTACACTCAATTCTTAGTCCTATTAAATCAGATACATTATGAATAAGATTACTTGCCTCCCCATATTTTTTTAAATATCTATTTCTAATTATCTTTTCCCTCAAACTTGATTCTGATTTTATTCTAGAGGTTACATTTATATACTCTTGATTTTTTTCGTCCAAGATATTTTCAAAGTACTCTTCTATTTCATCTGATATAGTTTCTAAAGTTGGAGACATTACCCTCAACATTTCTATAGACTCTTCAATAAAATCAAATTCTTTTAATCCCATAAATTTTTACACTCCTATGTTTAATAACTGTTAGCTATTTCAGTTCTTTATATTTAACTACATTCTTATTTTAACATTTTTTCCTATTATAAGTAAGTATTCTCCAAAAACCTTCATATATATTTCAAATTAGAATTAAAATATCAGATAAAATTAAAAGATTTTGTGATAATAAAGTTATAAAAATAGTGGATTTTTTTTCCTAATACGAGTATACTATAGATGTAAATATTTAACTAATTAGTTAAATATTTACATCTATAGTAGGGAGGATATTATGGTAAAAGTATTTAAAGCATTAAGTGATGAAACTAGAAGAGAAATTTTAAAATTGCTTAATGAAAGAGATATGAATGCAGGAGAAATAGCAGGTCATTTTAATATGTCTAAACCAGCAATATCTAAACATTTAGATATTTTAAAAGATGCAGAACTTATTAGTTCAGAAAAAATGGGGCAATTTTTGATTTATTCTATTAATTTATCGGTCCTTCAAGAAGTACTTGGAAACTTCTTGGATATTTTTAAAAAGATATAGGAGGCTATTATGGAAAATATAGGTTTAATATTACTTATAGCATTATTAATTATAAACTATGTAAATGCACCAGAAATTTTAGGTTTTTCAAAAGATAACCCTAAAGTTAAAACTGCAAGAAGGTTACAAATGTTATTTTTAATAGTCGCAGTTGGAAGGTTTATCATTCCTTTACTAGGTATAGATGAGATATTTTCTTATGAAATTAACGACAAAGTATCAGTTATAATAAATGCCATTATAATTATGTATTTTGGTAATTTATTACCTAAGCTACAAATTTATAAGAACATAGATACTAAATGTGCTTGGGCCATTGGAGATGAAAAAATATGGAAAAAGGCAAGTAAGATTTTTGCGTATTTATCATTTGTTATATCTATTGGAATGATTATATTGAGTTTTTATTTTGATTCAGATACAGTCACAACAGCATGCCAGTTCATATGGTTTGCAATACCATTATTATATTTATTACTTCATTATAGAAACAAATTTAGAGCTCCTAGTCCTAAATAAATAGTTGTAAATAAAATAAAGCCACCTCTTCTTAAAAAAAGCTATACTTTATTTTAATATTGAAATGAAGTGTTTATAAAATAAATTGCCACCAAGACATTTATGGTGGCAATTTATTAATAATCATATTTTTAGTATTTTATATAATTTCTAAATATATTAAATTAAATTTTCTTCAATTAAAAACCTATATATATACCTATTGTTAAAAAAACTAAAGATACAGCTGTTAAAATCAGTAATATAGGCATTATAAATTTTACCCATTTTGAAAAAGGAATATGAGCTACTGCAAGTGCTCCCATTAGTACTCCAGATGTTGGAGTTATAAAGTTTGTAAGACCTACCCCAAATTGATAAGCAGTTACTATAACTTGAGCTGATATATTAACTAAATCACCAAGAGGAGCAAGGACAGGCACTGTAAGTGAAGCAAGTCCTGAAGATGATGGAATCAAAAATGCCAACGCAGCTTCCAGGAAAAATGATAGATATACAAATATAACCTTTGGAAGTCCACCTAAAAAGCTTGCTGCAGAATTTAATATAGTATCTATTATAAATCCATTTTGAGCAATTATTACAATTCCACGAGCTAAAGCTATTGCAAGGGCAGCTGATGCTAAATCTTTTGCTCCATCTATGAAACTATCGGAAATTTCACTTTGTGACAATCTACCAACTAATCCAGAAAGTACACCTATCGCAGCAAAACACATTGATATCTCTGGAATATACCATCCTTGACTTAAAACACCCCAAATCATTATTGCCATTCCTATTCCAAATATAGCAAGAACAGATACTTCTTTAAAAGTAAACTCTTTTATTTCAGTTGAAGTATGATTAAGTATTGATTTATTATTTTTATCTATCTCATACACTATTGAACTTTCAGGGTTTTCTTTAACTTTTTTAGCATAATACATAACAAATGCTATACTGATTAATATATATGCTATAAAAATCACTACTCTATATGCTACTCCTGAACCAGGAGCAAGTTGAGCTAGTGCTTGTGCAATACCAACTGAGAATGGATTTATTGTCGATGCAGCTGCTCCTGCCGCTGCTCCTATAAATACAATCGCAATGGCGGTTAGAGAATCATATCCTAAGGATGTCATAAGTGGAACAAATATCATATAAAATGGTAATGTTTCTTCTGCCATCCCAAAGGTAGTACCTCCAAGACCAAATAAAATCATTGATATTGGAATTATAAGTAGTTCTTTTCCTTTAAACTTCGATATAACTGATGCTATTCCTGCTTCTATAGCTCCAGTTCTATTTACAATACCAAAAGCACCTCCAACTATTAAAACAAATCCTACAACTTCTGCTGAATCAATAAAACCTTCTATGGGTGCTTTAAAAACATCCGTAAATCCTTGAGGATTACTTTCTACACTTTGATAAGTCCCTGGTACAACAACCATCCTACCTTCTACATCTTCTCTACTAAATTCACCACTTGGTACTATCCAAGTTAATATTGCCATTAATACTATTAGCAAGAATATAATTGTAAAAGTGTGTGGTATAATAAATCGTTTCTTCTTACTGTCAATCATTATAATGTCCTCCATACTTTACTAAATTTTGAATCTATATAGGATACTTTTTAATCTCTCTGACTAAAGTTTTCCCTTTTTACAATTTTTTATTAGCAAAGATACAAAATAAAAAAGCTCTCTTTTAGATTTTAAAAGATAGCTTTTTTTATTTTTATTCAATTTAAATACTTTACTTTCTATTTTACTAATTGAATTTTTTCATTATAATTTGATATTGTTTCTTCAATATTTTTAGATTTCATTATAGTTGACATTACAGCAAAATCATCACAGTATTTTAATGTTTCTTTGACATTAGATGGTAGGATTCCTCCAAGTGCAACGGTCTTAATATCAGTAATTTTCTTAGCTTCCTTCAAAAGTTCAATTCCTTTTGGCAATAAATTTTCTTTACACTTAGTTTCATATATATGTGATAATGTTATGTAATCTATTTTTATATTTAGTTTTCTTATTATTTCTTCTAGACACTTTACTTCTTCTACTTTATGTAATGACAATCCCAGTATCTTATTTTTATTGAAATTATATCTATTTCCCAGTAAATTCAAAAACAATTTAAATGGAAGATGAATACCTTGACAATCTGTCTTTTCAAAAAATTCTATATTGCTATTTATTATAAAGTTTACTTTAAATCCATCATTATTCTCTTTCTTTTTTATACTATTCTTCAAGCTTTCATCCAATATTTTTTCCTGAAAATTAATATACTTAATTTTATTTTTTATCTTTATATATAAATCTTTTAATGCTTCATATTCTAAATCTTTTTCTCTTATTATAATATTTTCTACACCACTCAATATAGATTCTTTAATAACCTCTAAGTATCGTTCCTCGCTACATAAATTTCTATTTGTTATCAAATACATCTAAAATCTTTCCCAATCTTTAAATACATGTTGATAACCAATTGAATTTAGCATTTTCTCTATATCTTCAACAGTACTTTCATCATTTATTTTGAATTGAGCAGTATCATGTTCATCTTGAGAATGCCCTCCTACATCTGTAGATACACCTGCACTTAATTTAGTTACTCCTAAAGGTACTATATGACTTCTCATTTCCAAATTTTCTCTAGTAGATATATTTAAAGCTGCATGAGGGTCAAACAGCCTCATACAAACCATCGCTTGAACTAAATCAGTGTCGCTTATATCTACTAATTCTTCAAAACAACCTTTGAATGGTCTCATTCTTGGTGTTGAATATGAAAGCTCAATATGAGGATATTTTGTTTTTAGATATTTCCCATGCAATATTGTAAAGAAGGTCTCTTTTCTAAAATCATTTAATCCTAAAAGTGCTCCTATTGATAGAGTTCTCATACCTGCCTTTGCTCCTCTTTCAGGAGCATCTAATCTAAATTTATAATTTGATTTTGGCCCTTTTAAATGAACTCTTTTATATATTTTCTCATCATAAGTTTCTTGGTATACAGTTAGACCTTCAACACCTTTGTTTACAATATACTTATATTCATCTATTTCCATTGGATATACTTCAATTCCTATAGATGGAAATTTATCTCTTAATATTTCTATAGCTTCACCTATATATTCTACACTTGAATGAAAACTACTTTCACCAGTTAAAACAAGTAGATGTTTGAAACCCTCTTTTGAAATTTCATTTCCTTCCTCTCTAATTTCATCCATAGTTAGTTTTTTTCTTTTTATTCCACTTTTTATATTGTAACTACAATAAACACATTGATTTACACAGTAATTTGCTATGTACATTGGTGTATATAGGCAGACTGTCTTTCCAAAATATTGAACACTTAATTTATGTGCTTTTTGTGCCATAGCTTCTAAATGTTTTACAGCAGTTTTAGAAAGTAAATTTAATATATCAAAATCCTCAAGTTTGTCTTTTGATAAACTTCTTAAAACATCATTGTCTGTAACATTATTTAAATATCCATCAAAATCAAAATCCCTATATTTTTCTATTACCTCATAAAAACTCATCATCAATCACCACTTTCTATAAATTGCCTAAAAAACCTGTTAAAGGAGAAGATGCATTTGCAAATTCTGATACACTTCCTGTTTTTGCTATATAAGCTTCTCGTCCACCTTCTACAGCTAACTTAAATGCTCTAGCCATTTGCACAGGGTCACCTGCTGAAGCTATAGCAGTATTAACAAGCACTGCATCAGCTCCCATTTCCATAGCTTCCATAGCTTGAGATGGTTTACCAATACCTGCATCAACTATTATTGGTATATCTAATTCATCTATCATTATTTTTATCATTTCTTTCATTTGAAGACCTCTATTTGAACCAATTGGAGCACCAAGAGGCATAACTGCTGCTGCTTTAGCTTCTATAAGTCTTCTTCCAGCATAAAGGTCTGGTGTCATATATGGAAGTACTATAAATCCTTCATCAGCAAGTATTTTTGTAGCTTTTATAGTTTCTTCATTATCAGGAAGTAAGTATCTAGTATCTGATATTACTTCTATTTTTATAAAGTCTCCACAACCCATTTTTCTAGATATTCTAGCTATTCTTACAGCTTCTTCTGCATTAGTAGCTCCTGACGTGTTTGGAAGTATAGTCATTTCTTTTGGAATATATGTTAAGATATTTTCTTGTTTATTATCTAAATCTACTCTTCTAAGTGCCATTGTTATTATTTCGCTTCCACTTTCTTTGATTACTTTAGGCAATATATCATTTGACCCATATTTACCTGTTCCAACCAATAATCTGCTATTGAATTCATGTCCCCCAAGTACTAATTTATCCATTTTCTTTCCTCCCCATCTTATTTTTTTCAATTTTCAATCTTTTTATTTTCTGATTCACGTATTTACATATCTATAAGTATTTTTGTTGCCAAATTTGCCATATGATTTGCACAAATAGCAACTCTTGGAGCCATAAGTCCCTCTCCAATTTTAGCTTCATTTACAAAATCTCCACATATATAAAATCTATCTCTTATTTTCTTAGTAGTTATTATATTTGAATCATAGTAACCTGCCATACCTGATGATGCTATCAAATATTTATCTTTCAAATTTATTAAGATATAATTACAAACTTGTGCTTTACATGAAGCATCATCAAAAGCTTCAATTATCAAATCTGCCTCTTTAAGTATATCCATATTATATTTATTTAAAAAAATATTTTGCTTTTTTAATTTTATAAATGGATTAATTTTTGTTATATTTTCAACCATAGCATCTGTTTTTAGTTTTCCTATATCATCTATAAAGTATTGCTGTCTATTTAAGTTAGATGGCTCCACAACATCATAATCTATAAGTAGAAGTTCTCCAACTCCAATTCGAGCTAAAGAGATAGCTATATTGGACCCAAGTCCACCTAGTCCCAATATAGCAACTCTTCCTTTTTTTAATTTATTATGCACATTTGGAGTATGTCTAGCTATCAACAAGCTTTCTAACTCATCAAAAGAAGGTTTAACCCCTTTTTGTATAAGTGTTAATTTATCATTTTCAGAAAGTGGAATGTCAGCTTTAATTGGATATCCATTCAACACCAATACATCACATTTATGATTATATTTATCTCTAACTTTATAGGCAGTTGTATTTTTTTCAACATCTGTTAATACTTCATTTACAAATATTTTTATTTTAACCACCTCCAATAAAGCTAATAAGTTCTACAACATCTTCATCCTTTAATATATATGTATTGTAATTGGATTCTTCAATTATTTCTAGATTTATCTCAACTACAACTCTATCGCTCTTCAAATTATATTTATTCAACAAATCTATAACAGTTAAGTTTTCTTTGAATTCAACATTCTTTCCATTAACCTTCACTAAATCACCTCCTCATTTTGACTTTATTCAACTAATGCTCTGCACAAATTATATTAAATTAAGTTCCTCATTGTTTAATATTTTTTTAACTGTTCTCATTGAACACATTTTTCCACACATAGTACAACTATCTTCATGAGTCGGAGTTGACTCATCTCTATATCTTTTAGCTTTTTCAGGGTCTATTGCAAGTCTAAACATTTCACACCAATCTAAATCTGCTCTAGCTTTACTCATTTTGTTATCCCATTCACGAGCTCCTTTAACATTCTTAGCTATATCTCCTGCATGAGCAGCTATTTTAGCAGCTATTATCCCTTCTTTCATATCATCTAAATTAGGTAATCTTAAATGTTCTGCTGGAGTTACATAGCATAAGAAGTCTACTCCTTTAGCACATGCTAATGCTCCTCCTATTGCACTAGTTATATGGTCATAACCTGGGGCTATATCTGTAACCAATGGACCAAGAACATAAAAAGGTGCTCCATGACATAGTCTTTTTTCTAACACTACATTTGCTTCTATTTCATCAATAGCCATATGACCAGGTCCTTCTATCATGACTTGTACATTTCTTTCCCATGCTCTTTTAGTAAGCTCTCCTAATACTACAAGTTCTTGAATCTGAACTCCATCTGTAGAATCTTTTATACAACCAGGTCTACATGCATCCCCCAAACTTAATGTAACATCATACTCTTCACATATATCTAAAATCTTATCAAAATTAGTATAAATAGGATTTTCTTTATTATTTAACTCCATCCAAGCAAATAATAGTGAACCTCCACGAGATACTATATGAGTTAATCTTTCATGATTTTTTATCTTTTGACAAACACTTCTAGTAAGACCAGCATGTATAGTAATAAAATCAACTCCGTCAATAGCATGTTGTCTTATTACATTTAAAAATTCTTCTTCTGTTATATCCTTTAGTTCTTTTTCTAAATACCCTACTGCATCATACATAGGAACCGAACCTATCATTGCAGGTGACATTTCAACAACTTTTTCTCTAAATTCTCTAGTTTTTCCATAGTTACTCAAATCCATTATTGCTTCAGCTTTCATGTCTATTGCCACTTTAACTTTTTCAAGTTCATTTTCTATATTCTTACAATCTCTTGAAATTCCTAAGTTTACATTTATCTTTGTTCTTAAATTTTTACCTACACCTTCTGCACTTAAGGATTTATGATTTTTGTTAGCAGGTATAACAACTTGTCCCTTTGCTATTAATTCTCTTAATTCATTTACATCTACTTGTTCCTTTTGAGAAACGATTTCCATTTCTTTAGTTATTATGCCTTTTCTAGCAGCATCCATTTGCGTTGTATAATTCATATTACATTCCTCCAAGATTAAAGTTATAGTTTTTAACAATAAAAAAAGTGCTTTTCCTTGTTTTGGAAAGCACTCTTATAATCATATATACACTTAGACAAATTTCTCACTATGCAGAATAATTTATCTATTTATATAACAAAATTATATTACAAAGCTTCCCTTCGCAAGCATTATCTTGATCAGGTTATTAGGGTTTGTAAGTTACGGCTTTATCTCTCAGCTAGCCAATTCTAGCGCCCCTAGCTCTAAATTTTTATCATTTTTACAAATTCAGTATAACACAGCAAAAATATTAGTTCAACATAATAATACAAATTTTATATTTTAATTCAGCTAACTTTACTCCCATGATGCACCTTTTTTCGAATTTTCAAGATAAGATTTAAGTATAACAGCCCTTATATTTTCATACTTTATTGAATCTGGAAGTTTTCTTTTTATGTTATTTAAATTTTCATAACCTACTTCTTCACATACTTCTAAAATCATCTTCCTTTCATCTTCACTATAAAAATTTTCTAAATCTAATGTAAATGATATACTTTGCCCATCTTTTAAATAATCATATACATATCCAATAACTGTAGATAGGGAGACTTCTATTTCTTGACTTACACTTTGTATATCCTTACCTTGATTTAACAAATCTAGTGCTATTTCATTGTTTTTTCTGCTTTCTCCATCTAGTATCAATTTTCTTTTTTTCTTTTTCTCCCAAGTAACATCAATACTATTTTCTTTTACATAATGTTTAACTTCATCTAAAATACTAGCCCCATACTTTTCAATTTTTACTTCACCTATACCAGAAATATCCTTTAATTGTTCTTTATCAATAGGATATCTTCCACTTATTTCTTTCAAAGCCTTATTAGTTAAAATCATGTATGGAAGTAATTTTTCTTTTTTAGCATATTCTTCTCTAATATTTATTAGCCTTTCATATAAAGCTTTATCTGTATTAACTTCAAGAAATTCACTATTGACATTTATTAAATCGACATTTTTTTCTTTGTCTTTTTTATCTATATTGTTTTTTTCGACATATTCTTTGATTAGTGTTTCAAAATCTTCACCATATTTTTGATATTTAATTTCTCCTACTCCAGATATATTTAGCATTTCTTCTTTATTGACTGGATAACTACTAGACATAGCTCTAAGTGTTCCATCTCCAAAAACCATATATGGAGCTATTCTTTCTTCACTTGCAATTAAGTGTCTTAATTCTCTTAAAGCACTATATAATTCATCTTCTATTTCTAGAGATTTTGTCATTACAATTTCCTTAAATTCTACCTTTACCTCGCCCTTCAAAACTTTCATAGACATATCATTTAATCTTATAGTTGGGTAACTTCCTCTGTTTCCGCTACCTAAAGTTTCGACTAAATCTAAAAAACCATGAGAAACTAATGTATTTATAAAATTCTTCAAGTCTTCACTTGAATAATCTCTCATAATATTATATGTAGACAAAGTATCTAAACCAAGTTGTAAAATTTTTTTGTTTTTAGACCCTCTAAGTACATCTACAATAGTAGTAACACCATAACTTCTTTTCATTCTAGCTACACATGAAATAACTTTTTGAGCATCTATAGTTTTATCCACTATTTCTCCTTCAACTAAACAATTACTACAGTTATTACAGTTTTCTATATAATTTTCTCCAAAGTAATTTAATATTGTCCTCCTATAGCATGAATTACTATAAACTAAATCAATCATATGCTGAAGTTTTTTATGTTGAAATAATTTTCTTTCAGGATTTTCAACACCAATATCTATTAAATATTTTTGTATATGTACATCTCCTGGAGAAAATAAAAGTATACATTCACTTTTTTCTCCATCCCTACCAGCTCTCCCTATTTCTTGGTAGTAATTTTCTACACTTTGAGGCATATTGTAGTGTATAACCCATCTTATATTGGGCTTATCAATACCCATCCCAAATGCATTTGTTGCTATCATTATATCTATATTATCATTTATAAAATCTTCTTGATTCTTATTTCTTTCATTTTTAGATAAACCTGCATGGTATTTTGATACAGATATATTTCTCTTTGCCAAACCATTATAAATATTTTCAACTTCTTTTCTAGTAGCTGTATATATAATTCCAGACTCATTTTTATGATTTTGAATATAGTCTAAAATATATTTATTTTTACTAGATGATTTCACTATATTTATTGCTAGATTTTCTCTATCAAACCCTGTTATGTAACAATCTGGACTCTCTAAACACAATAAATTTATTATATCAGCTCTTACCTCTTCTGATGCAGTAGCTGTAAAGGCTGTGACTATAGGTCTTTTAGACAAACTATTGATAAACGTAGAAATCCTTCTATAACTCAGTCTAAAATCATGTCCCCATTGAGATACACAATGTGCTTCATCTATTGCAATTTGACTTATGTCATTATTATTTATTAGTTCAAGAAATTCTTGGGTATCTAATCTTTCTGGAGCAATATAAAGTATTTTATAAGTATTTTTTCTAATATTACTTAATATTTCATTAAATTCTTTGTTTCCCAATGAACTATTTATAAAAGCAGCATTGATTCCCATGGCTTTTAAAGCATCTACTTGGTCTTTCATAAGAGATATAAGTGGTGAAATCACTACTGTCATCCCATCTAATATCAATGCTGGAAGTTGATAACATATAGATTTTCCTCCTCCAGTTGGCATTATAGCTAATACATCTTTTTTATTCAAAATAGAATTTATTATGGACTCTTGGCCTTTTCTAAAACTTGTATATCCATAGTATTTTGATAATATTTCTAAAGGTTTTTTATTCATATATTTCTCTCCCAATTCAAATTAATTAAACTTCTTTTCTGATTATGTTCAAATTTTTATTTTTATATTCACAATCGCATTATTCCAAAGTTTCTAGCTGTTATATATTATATATTAACATATATTTTTAAAAAAATAGTTTGCAAAGTAAAATAATTTATGATACATTCTAAATATAAATTTAATACTTAATCTTCGGGGTAGGGTGAAATTCCCAATCGGCGGTATAGCCCGCGAGCTGAGTTAAAACTTGGTTGATTTGGTTAAATTCCAAAGCCGACAGTAAAGTCTGGATGGAAGAAGATATATACTAAATAAGTGTTTTTGTAGAGCCGTTTTGCTATACATTTATACAATATTTATTGTAGATTATTCTAAACCCCGAGTTAATTCTCGGGGTTTTTTGTTTGAAAATTATCTAAGTTTAAATAGGAGGTGTAAATATTGTGAAATTTATAAGTCAAAAAGAGAAAGATATTTATTATATGAAAAAAGCTATTGAATTAGCCAAAAATGGAGAAGGTTTTGTAAATCCAAATCCATTAGTGGGATGTGTAATCGTTAAAGATGATGACATAATAGGTAAAGGATATCATGAGAGATTTGGCTCTAATCACGCTGAAATAAATGCTATAAATAGTGCTAATCAAAGTTTAAAAGACACTACCCTTTATGTAAATTTAGAACCCTGTTCTCATTATGGCAAAACACCTCCTTGTGTAGATAAAATTATTCAAAATAAGATTAAGAGAGTCGTAATATCTACATTAGACCCAAATCCAATCGTTTGTGGTAATGGAGTAAAAAAACTAAGAGACAATAACATTGATGTTACTGTAGGTATATTAGAAAAAGAAGCAAAACAATTAAATGAAATATTTTTTTACTATATAAAAACAAAAAAACCTCTTTGTATTGTAAAATCAGCAGTAAGTTTAGATGGCAAGATTGCCACAAAATCGCTAGAATCAAAATGGATATCTAATGAATCATCAAGATATCTAACTCATAAGTATAGAAATAAATATCAAGGTATAATGGTTGGGATAAACACAGTTTTAAATGATAATCCATTGCTAACTTGCAGACTTAACCAAGAAAATGTATCTCACCCTGTAAGAATAATAATAGACACAAACTTAAAATTGCCAGTTGATAGCAAATTAGTTAAAGATAAAAACAATAAAACTATAGTTTTTACGTGTTGTGAAGATAGTGAAAAATCATTAGTTCTAAGAAAAAATAATATTGAAGTAGTACTTTCTCCTAAAAAAAATAATATGGTAGATTTAGAATTTGTAATGTATAAATTAGGAGAATTAAAAATTGATTCTGTTTTAGTTGAAGGTGGTGCTACACTTAATGACAGTCTATTTAGAAACAATTTAGTTGACAAAGTCAAATTGTTTTTATCACCTAAAATTATAGGTGGAAAAGATGCTCCTACTTTCGTTTCTGGAGATGGAATAGATTACTTATCAGATGCTATACAATTAGAAATTAAGAATGTAACTTTAATAGATGGCGATATTTTGGTAGAGTCTGATGTTTTAAATTAAATTTATAAATATACACGTCTAGGAGGTTAAAATGTTTACTGGCATAGTAGAAGAAGTTGGAATACTTAGAAAAATTACTGCTAATGGCAAAAGTGGAAAAGTCACCATACAATCAAATAAAATACTAGATGGTACAAATCTTGGAGATAGTATTGCTGTAAATGGAGTTTGCTTAACTGTTTCAAGTTTAGGTAAAAATGAATTTACTGCTGATGTCATGATGGAAACAGTCCGTTCCACAAATTTAAGTTCATTAAATCCAAGTGATGAAGTAAATCTTGAAAGAGCTATGAGCCTTTCTTCTAGATTTGGTGGACACCTAGTAACAGGTCATGTTGATAGTAAAGGTACTATTTGTAAATTTGAAAAAGATGAAAATGCAGTTTTAATAAGCATACAACCGTCCAAAGAACTTTTATCAACAATGATACACAAAGGTTCTGTTGCTATTGATGGTGTAAGTCTAACTATAGCTTATTTAGATGATGAGATATTTAAGGTTTCGGTTATACCTCATACTAAATTTAACACTACTCTCTTGACAAAGAATATTGGAGACTTTGTCAATTTAGAAAGTGATGTAATTGGAAAGTATGTTAATAATTTTCTTGTAAAAAACTACAAGGAATTAAATTCTAATAGTAGTAACTATAAATCAAATATAGATAAAGAATTTTTATTTAAAAATGGTTTTTAAAAATAATAAAAGGAGTGAATTACATGTTTAACACTATTAAAGAAGCTATTAATGATATCAAAAATGGAAAAATGGTAATCGTAGTTGATGATGAAAGCAGAGAAAATGAAGGAGATTTATTGATGGCAGCTGAAATGGCTACACCTGAGACAATAAACTTTATGGCTACATATGGTAGGGGCCTTATTTGTCTTCCTGCTACTGAAGAAAAATTTAAAAGTCTAAATATACCTCTTATGGTTAAAGAAAATACAGACACATTTCAAACTGCATTTACTGTCACTATAGATGGAATAGATACTTTAACAGGTATATCTGCATATGAGAGAGCTGAAACTGTCAAACTATTCTGTAATGAAAGTTCCACAAGTAAAGATTTTAAAACACCTGGACATGTATTTCCATTAATAGCAAAAACTGGAGGTGTCCTAGTTAGAGATGGTCACACAGAAGCTTCTGTAGACCTTGCTAGACTTGCAGGATTTAAAGAAATTGGTCTTATCTGCGAAATAATGAAAGATGATGGTACAATGGCAAGAGTTGATGATTTAATGATATTTAAAGAAAAACATAATTTAAAAATAATTACTATAAAAGACTTGATAGAATATCGAAAAAGAAATGAAACCACTATAGAAAAAATTTCTAGTGCTTTTCTTCCAACAAAATATGGAAATTTTGAAATAATAGGATATAAAGATATTTACTCAAATGAAGAACACATTGCCCTTACTTATGGAAATGTAAATGAAGAAAATACACTAGTCAGACTTCATTCTGAATGTTTAACAGGTGATGTATTTCATTCTTTAAAATGTGATTGTGGGCTACAGTTAGAAACTTCTATGAAAAAAATTGTAGAAAATGGAAGTGGTGTTTTAATTTATATGAAACAGGAAGGCAGAGGTATTGGGCTTTTAAATAAAATTAAAGCTTATAAACTTCAAGAAGAAGGTTATGATACTGTTGAAGCAAATTTAATGCTTGGATTTGAAGAAGATATGAGGGATTTTTATATCGCTGCTCAGATATTAAAAAATTTACATATAAAAAGTATAAACCTTTTAAGTAATAATCCTGACAAAATAAATCAATTAGAAAAATATGGAATAAAAATTGAACATAGAGTTCCTATTAATGAAGAAATTAATGATTTTAATAAATTATATCTGAAAACTAAGAAGGATAAAATGGGACATCTATTAGATATTATATAGCTAATGGTATTTAATTTTTATTCTACTAAGTAATTTTTATTACAATAATATGCATATATACTAAAAATATAGATTTATAACCTAAATAAAATTGGAGGAAATAAAAATGATATATGAAGGAAAACTTATTGGAAAAGATTTAAAAATAGGTATAATAAACTCTCGTTTTAATGAATTTATAACATCAAAACTTTTATCTGGTGCTCAAGATTGCCTTTTAAGACACGATGTTACTCAGGAAAATATAGAAGTGGTTTGGGTACCTGGAGCTTTTGAGATTCCTCTCGTTGCTCAAAAAATGTCTAAGAGTGGTAAGTATGATGCTATAATATGTTTAGGATGTGTTATAAGAGGTGCTACTTCTCATTATGATTATGTATGTAGCGAAGTATCTAAAGGCATTGCAAAAGTATCTTTGGATAATGAATTACCTGTTATATTTGGAATAGTAACAACAGAAAATATTGAACAAGCTATTGAAAGAGCTGGCACAAAAGCTGGAAATAAAGGATATGATTGTGCTATGAATGCACTAGAAATGGCAAACCTATTTAAGGTTCTAGATTAAATACCTTTATTGATTAAATAGTGGAAATTAAAATAGAGACTATAAAATACTATTAAGTACCAATATGGCAAAGCATACTTGTCTTTTGGTACTTAATAATTTTAAAGATAATTATCTATTTGAACAACCTTACCCATATCTTCATATTCATTAGAAATACCAACACTATTCACGTATATTTTGAAATTAGAATATATACAATCATTATGTAAATTTTTAAGGACACAAGATAGATTTTTAGTGTTAAATTCCCTGTAATCTAGGAAATATAAGTTAATAATAAAAAATACTTTTAAAAGCTTAAAATAACTACAAATATAAATCTAAATATAAAATACCATAAATTTGTACATATTACTATCAAAGCTATCGTTTTTATTTATAGCATATATTAATGTTATATTAATTATCTATTTTATTATTTTCTCGATTAATTATACAATATAATTAAGTAAGCAATAATAAACTATAAATGAACACCATAATTTAATGGTTGTTTATTGAATATTTATGGGGGACTGAATTATGAAAACAAGTTCAATACAAGATTTAACACTAGAAAAACGTAACCTTATAAAAAAATATTCTCTTACTTTGAATGAAGATTTAATTTGGGAATTTAAACACGATAAATACCACACTGTAAAATACTTCACACACAAGTTTGCAGTTAAAGAATCTATATTTGCTCTTTTATTCAATATACACAGATTATGTTATGCTAAAATAAAATACTTTGAATCAAATTTTTCAAAATATGAACCTTATAAATACAACTATCAAGAAGGATTTGTTAAATGTGAAATATATGATATGAGTTTTATGTTGCATAAATATAGCAACATGATGATAGACTTAAGAAATTTACAAGAAATCAAAAATATAGAAGAGTTTAGATTATTTTGTGATTACTTAGAAAGCTTTGAAGATAACTTACAAGATTTAATTGTGTAGTATTTAAAAAGAGAGGTTTTAATATATTATTTATGATAACTAAATTATATTAAAATACTAAAAACTCTTAATAAAATATAATATACTTGATATAAAAAAATATTACTGGAATTAAAAATTCCAGTAATATAAGTTAACTAAAATACTATATTCACATAAATTAAATACATTCTAATCTATCAAAATTACTCTATAATTTTTATACTACTTTTTATCCTAAACGTTCATCAGATAATTCAGCATGCCACTCTGATACATTTTCTAGTCCTTCTATTTCATCTGCAATAAATACAGGGTCTTTTATTCCAGATTTTTTTTGGCTTGTATAGTCTTTTAAAGCAATAAATGCGTACTTACCTAAAAGAGTTATTGCTATTAAGTTTATTATAGCCATCAGTGCCATAAATAAATCTGCTAAATTCCAGACTACTTCTACTTGAGTAAGAGAACCAAATAAAACCATACCTACAACGAAAACTCTAAATACATTAAGTTTAATTTTACTTCCACTCATAAACTCCATATTTGATTCTCCATAGTAATAATTTCCTACTATAGAACTAAATGCAAATAAGAATATACAAACTGCTATAAAAATATTTCCTATTGGACCTATATGGTGAGTTAAAGCTTCTTGAGCTAATTCAATTCCTGTTGCTCCACTACTAGCATAATCTGAATATAATAATACCATGAATGCTGTACAACTACATATAATTATAGTATCTGTAAAAACACCTAGAGATTGGATTAAACCTTGTTTTACAGGGTGAGTTACATGTGCTGTTGCAGCAGCATTAGGTGCACTACCCATTCCTGCTTCATTAGAAAATAAACCTCTTTTTACTCCAGTCATTACAACTCCCATAAATGTACCAATTGCCATTCCTCTAAAATCAAATGCGCTTTCTACTATTAATGATATAACTCCTGGTATTTCTGTTATATTCATTACAACTATAGCTAAAGCAACTAATATGTATAATCCTGCAAATACAGGAACTATTATTTCTGAAACTTTTGCTATTCTATGAACACCACCAAAAATAACTATTGCTGTTAAAATTCCAAGACCTATTCCCATAGCCATTTTACTTATACCAAATGCATTATTAAACGCCAATGAAACAGTATTTGCTTGAACTGCATTGAATACAAATCCATAACAGATAGTTATAAGTATTGAAAATAAAACACCCATCCATCTTTTATTTAAACCTTGTTCCATATAATAAGCTGGTCCACCCCTAAAAGCTGGTCCATTCTTAACTTTATAAATTTGAGCCAATGTACTCTCCACAAAACTTGAAGCAGAACCAATTAAAGCTATAAGCCACATCCAAAATACAGCACCAGGACCTCCTGCTACTACTGCAATTGCTATCCCTGCTATATTTCCAGTACCAACTCTTGAAGATGTACTTATACAAAAGGCTTGAAATGAAGATATTTTTCCTTCTTTTTTTGCATTTTTATTTGCTGCACCATCACCTAAAAGCCTAAACATTTCTATAAAATATCTGAATTGTACAAAATTTGTTTTAATAGTAAAGTAAATACCAATTACAACTAACATTATAATTAGAATATAAGACCATAAGTAATTGTTTACAAATACTACTGCATTGTTAATGCCTGTTAAAATACCATTTAAAAAATCCATTTTATTAATTACCCCCTGTTAATATTGTTTTCTCAATAAATCTTAAAATCAAAAAAATGCATAATTCCTTGTGAAAAATTCATTAATTTAATTATAATATTTATAAAATTAAATTACAAGGTTTAAAATGAATAATTTCTTTAATAAATTGCAGTTTTATCTTTAAATTCAACTTTATTTTATTAATTTTATAACTTAGATGTAATTAATACTTTATATTGCTTATCAAATACAATAAATTATACTTTTGAAGTATATTTTTTCGTTTGTCGTTTAATATTATAAGTAATGATATGATTTTAAAATTTATTTAAATAACAAAAATTTTCTCTAAATTCTGTTAATTTTTTAAAAACTTTGTTAAATAATATACTTTTATACATCCATTGAAAAAACTAGAAAAAAGTAATACTATATATAGTACTAGCATTAGACACAAAAGAATACAAATGGAGGTACTTATATTATGGAATTTCAACAAATAATAGCTATATGTATATTTTTAATAGTTATGGCAGCTATTATTACAGAAAAGGTAAACAGATCTGTAGCAGCGGTTGGTGGTGCACTATTAATGATAATATTCAATATACTTACACTTGATGAAGGATTAAGCCATATAGACTTCAATACTATTGGAGTATTGGTTGGTATGATGCTATTTGTTGCTGTTGTTAAAAACTCAGGACTATTTGAATATATAGCTATTTGGACTGCAAAAAAAGCTAAAGGTGATCCATGGAGAATAATGATTTGTTTTGCTATTATAACAGCTATTTTATCTGCTGTATTAGATAATGTTACTACTGTTTTACTTATAGGTCCAATGACTATAGTTATTACACAAATTCTAGGACTTAATCCAGTTCCATTTTTAATAACACAAATTTTAGCTTCAAATATCGGAGGTACATCTACTCTTATAGGTGACCCTCCAAATATTATGATTGGTAGTGCTGCCAATCTTAGTTTCATGGATTTTGTAATAAATTTAGGACCTGCTGTTATAGTAATACTTATTATAACAATAATATGTTTTAAATTTATTTATGGAAAAGAACTTGTTGTAGATGATAAAGCCAAAGAAGTAATATTAAAGCTTGATGAAAAAAAATCTATTAAAGATAAACCCTTACTTATAAAAAGTCTTCTTTTAATAGCATTTATACTCTTTGGTTTTATGTTTCATAGCACAATCCATATAGATTCTTCTGTTGTAGCATTAACTGGTGCATCTATAATGCTTCTTATAGGAAAACAAGATGTAGATGAAATTATGGCAGGTATTGAATGGTCTACAATCTTATTCTTTATGGGATTATTTGTAGTAGTTGGTGGATTAGTAGAAGTGGGTATAATAAATAAATTAGCTCAAGCATTGATTGGACTTACAGAGGGCCATATTGTATTTACAATGTTATTAATATTATGGTTATCAGCAATAGTTTCTTCATTCTTAGATAATATTCCGTTTGTTGCAACATTAATTCCACTTATTTTGACTATGCAAGCTGAAGGAATTGATGTAATGCCACTATGGTGGGCAACATCCCTTGGAGCTTGTCTTGGAGGTAATGGGACACTTATTGGAGCCTCTGCCAATGTTGTACTAGCAGGTATAGGCAATAAGCATGGTCATCCTATATCTTTTAAAGAGTATTTTAAGATAGGTTTTCCACTTATGATTATATCTATTATTATATCTACTGTTTATTTAATTATAAAATTTTAGAAAATATAGTATAATAGTATTAAAGGGGATGTGTATATATGAATATTAATACTGTTCAAGGAGATTCAATTGAAGTTCTTTTAAGACAACTTGGAGCTACAAAAATATCAAAAGTAAGTAGTACATTATATTTTATTAAGTTTGATTTAGGAGACAACTGGGAAATATCTTATACTTATAATATTAATGCTAAAGATCAATATTTTTTACAAAGAATTGAACCATATCCTATTGGTAGAGGTCTTTTTAATGATGAATATGAAATAATATCATTTATATCAAAGGATTTAAACAAATTTCTAAATGCTAAAAATAGTAGTAACTTTAAAACTTTTGTTGAAGTTACTAGAAAAGTCAATTCTATTATTGATAATGTAGAAGAGTTATTTTTAAACTATAATGTAGATGGAGATGATTTAAAAACACTCAATAAAGAACTTAACGATATATTAAATGATATTAACTATATAGAAAAGCATACAAAGAAAATCTAAAGTAAGATACTTATAAATTTAAGGTTATATATAAAAACTTTGTACAACCTCAAAATTTAATACTAAATATAAAGAATCTTATTTGTTAAAATGATAAAATAGCTGATGAAGCATATGCTTCATCAGCTATCTTGTTTTTAATGATGCCCACATCCATCATGTGAACAAGTATGATTTGATGGAAATTCTACTAATTTTCCATCTTTAAGTAAGTCCAAATTACCACTGATAGTATCAGCTTCAGCTCTATAAACTTTTATTCCCATACTATTTAATTTAACTATGGCACCTTGCCCTATTCCTCCAACTACTACTGCATCTACAACTGTACCTGATAATGCTTTTATTGGTTGGCATTTCCCATGTTCATGACCTAAATCTCCATTGTCTAAAGATTTAACTTCTCCACTTTCTAAGTCACACACAACAAAGATTGGTGCAGAACCAAAATGACCATATGGTTTACTATCTAATCCTTTATTTTCTTCTACTGGTATACATACTTTCATTATTATTTCTCCCTTCTCTTGCAACATTTTTTCATAGATTTACATTCTTTACTGCATCCTAGATGTATTGTATTTATATCAAATACATCTATAAAGCTTTCACTAGAATTACTTAACATAGAATTTATAAAATCCATACATATGTTAAACACTTCTTTGTTAATATGATATAAAACATAGTATCCTTCTTTATATCCTGTTATTATGCCAACTTCTTTTAATATTTTTATATGTTGTGAAACAGCAGAATCTGAAATTCCTAAATATTTAGAAATTCCTTTTTGGCAGATATTTCTTTTAGATACTAATATAAGTATGTTAAGTCTAGTTTCATCACTCAATGCTTTAAATATTTTAACCAAATTTTCCATAAAGACCTCTTTTTGATTAAGTAATTACTTAATTAAATTATAGTACTCTTAATTAGATTTTTCAACTATTATTTTGAAATTTTGGAACTTATTATAAATAATTCTAATTGTTTCTATATATATTTCAATTGTCAATTTAAATCTATCAAAATAAATATACCTAGAGATACATCTCTAATGTATCTTGAAGTAAAATAATAATATACAAATAAAAAACTGTCTAAAATAATTATATTATTTTAAGACAGTTTTTTATTTGTATATTTAAAAATTTACTTACTAATTATACTAAGCTCTTTTTAATTTATCTAGATAATAAACAGCATTTAATGCTGCTATTTGTCCTTGCCCAGCTGCTTTGATATAAGAATAGGGTTTACCTACACAGTCTCCTGCGGCAAAACATCCTTCTATATTAGTTTTCATATTATTGTCAACCTTAATATGGATACCATCAATTTCTATTCCAGGAATCAATGTACTTGGAGCTGTACTATCTTTTATAACGAATACTCCATCAACTTCAATATGATTTTCTTTAAAAGATATCTTATTTACAAGTTTATCTCCATCTATTTGCACTGGTCTATCATGTATAATCTCAATAGAATCATCTAAATTATCTGAACTTCTCATAAGGTTTTCTTTTTTATACATAGGTATAAAATAAGTTTTTGAAGTAAGTTCACTTAAGAAATTTGCCTCTTCTTTAGATTCTTCATTATATCCTATAACTGCTACTTTTTTATTTCTATAAAGTGGTGCATCGCATGTAGCACAATATCCTACTCCTCTTCCTAGAAATTCTTCTTCACCTTTTATTGGTCTAGTATATTCTACACCAGTTGCAAGGATTACAGTAGTAGCTTCATACATATCATTTCCAGACATTATTGCAAAGTATTCTCCCATAGCATAAATATTATTTATTCTTTTATTTTCAATTGAAATATCCATGTTATCTATATGGGATTTAAATTTGTCTTTTAATTCATCTCCACTTATATCATAAAAACCTAAATAATTATCTATTGAAGGAGCTTTAACAAGCTTATTGCTTAAATTATCATTGCCAAACATAATCATTGTTTTATTTCTTATTTTTGCATTTATAGCAGCAGATAATCCTGCTGGACCACTACCTATTATAGCTATGTCATATCTCATAATATTCACCCATTTTTATAAATATGATTTTACTTTCATCTCAATTTTGTTCTTAGGCATAAATCCAATTAGAGTTTCAACTGGCTCTCCATCTTTAAATATAATCATAGTTGGTACTGTAGATACACTAAATTGTTGAGCTATTTCTAAGCTTTCATCTATATCAACTTTTACAAATCTAGCTTCGTCTTTCATCTCTTCGCCTAATTCTGCAAATACAGGTCCTAACATATTACAAGGTCCACACCAAGTTGCAAAGAAATCTACTACAACTACTCCTTTACTACCTTCAACACTACTTCTAAATTCAGATGTATTTATAATTTTTGCCATTTTTTTAATCCTCCTAAAAATTTATTATCCTTATAATTATACTATGAAATTTATAAATATAATTTTACTTTTATAAATTCTTTTATATTTTATTTTATACTATTAGTATACCCATTCTTTATTTGTAAAAACAGATTTTTATATTTTTATTATTTTAATTTTTTTGGTATTGATATTTCAAATGTAGTTCCAATACCTATATCAGAAGTTACATCTATTTCGATAGATAAATTCAAGCTAATCATATGTGCTATTGAAAGACCTATTCCAGAACCTTCTAAATCTTTATTTCTCACATTTTCACTTCTAAAAAATCTGTCAAATATAAAAGGCATTTCTTCTTTTTTTATACCTATACCAGTATCTCTTATAAGTAATGTTACTTCATCTTCCACATCTTCTTTTAATTCTAATACTATCTCATCACCTAGTTTAGTATATTTAAAAGCATTATCAATAAAAATTAATATAAGTTGTCTCAATTTATTTTTATCTGTTATTATAACTTTATTCTTTAATTCAGAGTTAAATGTAAATTTTTTTTCTTGAAACTCAGCAATATCCACATAATCTTCTGATATTTCTTCTAGTAATTTTTCTAAATCAATTTCCTCCAAGTTAACTTTAACAATAGAATCTTCCTTAGTAAGAGATAGTAAATCCGTTATCATCTTTTTAAGTCTTCTAGTTTCTTTCATTGCAGTAGCTATTGTTTCAACTTCATCATTTACTGTATTTTCTGGAGATTTTAACATACTTTCTAATTTTGATGAAACTATTGTTATTGGAGTCCTTAACTCATGTGAAGCATCTTGTATAAATTTAGCTTGGTTCCTCCAAGCAGTCTCTATTGGAATTAATGCTTTTCGAGTAAGATATACAGCTACAAAGTATGTTATTATAACAGAAATTAGTATTCCAATTATAAGTACAGATGTCAACTGTTTTAAAGAATTCATCTCTGAGTCAATGTTTCTGATTATTTGTATCTGATATCTGCCCACATCCACATTTAATTCTCTAAATGTATAACCATTTTCTGTATATTTAAAAAATGTATTTTTCTTATCTAGTCTTCTGTCTGGAAGTAATTCATCAAAATATTCATTTTGAGTATAGTAACTTATTCTGTCATTCTCATAAACATATACCATATCTTTAGGGTCTTTAAGTCTTATTGGGTTTAAAAATGAGGTTCTCTTAAATTGAGAAACTATATACTCCAGTTCATCATTGATTTCACTATCAATTCCACTATATGTAAGACCTCTAAAATATGAATATATAAATATAGAAAATATTATTAAAAAACTACCCACTACAACAATGTACATTTTTATCAAATGGTTTTTAGTGCTGGTAAATACATTCTTATTTATCATCGAATATGTATCCTACCTTACGCTTAGTTTTAATATATTTATCATATCCATATTTACTTAGTTTTTTTCTCAGATTACTTACATATACCTCTACTATTTCAATAGTTGCATCTGAATCAATTCCCCATATTCTATCATAAATCTGTTCTTTTAATAAAATTGAACCTTTATTTAAAACAAAATATTCCAATAAGTTAAACTGTTTATTTTGAAGTTTTATTTCTTCTTCTTCAATATACACTCTTTTTTCTAATGTATCTAGATATAAAGATTTAAATTCTAATCCATTTCTTTCTTTTATTTTTCCATTAGTCCTCAATATGGCATATACTCTTGCTACTAGTTCCTCCATATAAAAAGGTTTTGTTAAATAATCATTAGCTCCTATAGTAAATGCTTCTACTTTATCATCTAATGCTTCTTTAGCAGTCAATATAAGTACAGGTGTATCTATATTATTGATTCTCATTTTCTTCAAAATATCAATTCCATTTATATTAGGAAGCATTAAATCTAAAATAACTAAATCATATATATTTTGATTTATTAAATATAATGCTTCTTCTCCATCTTCACATTTTTCAGTTTCAAAATGATTACTAAGTTCTTCTACTACACTTTCTAAAAGCACCCTATTATCTTCAACTATCAAAACCTTCATAAATATCCCCTACCTTTACTTGTCTATCTTGACTTTATGAGATTTCAAATCAATATCTACATTTGCTTTTTCTTTTATATCATCATAAGTATATCCTACTATTTCAACATTCTTTGCTTTTGTTGAACATGTTATATCTATATCTGTTTCTTCTGAAGCCTTCAAAACTTTGTATGATGGTACACGACTTACTGTCAAGTATTCCCCATTATCATTAACTTCTGCCGTCTTAAGGATAATATTTCCTAAGTCTTTTGATGATGAATTCTTTACTTTTATTTGATATGTGATTCCCTCTTTTGACTCATTTACTTTTTTAAGTTCTGAAGTAGATAATACTTCATACTGACTACTATTTTCTAGCTTAATTTTATTGTTTCTTATATCAATAGTATTTTCTTTTAAATTAACATATACAATTTTACCCTCTGCTTCATATTCATATGCATAGACTTCTACACTTTTGGCAAAAGTTTTATGTCCACATTCTACATAAGCAACTTTCCCAGGCATTAAAGTCATATCTAACAGAGATTTACTATCAGATGAAGTAATTTTTTTATTATCATCGTATTCATTATATATTAGTTCAACATTCGATATATTAAATGTTGAATTATTTTCTATCTTTGTGGATGTATCTATTTTTCCACCTTCATCTACAGTTATAATCTCTGTTGCTCCTATATTCAATACTTTTGCATTGTCCTTATCTATTGTCACTTCATTATTGTCTTCTGCTTGAATCTCAACTGAATCAGATTGTTCTTCTTCCCTTTTACATGCAGTCAGTGTAAAAATAAATATTGTTAATATAATCATTAAAAAAATTAATTTTTTTACTATTTTATTCATATTAAGCACCTCATATAGTAGTATTTTATAGTAGATTTTTATACTTTTTCATAAATTCCTTCAATGCTTGTGTAAGTATTTGGTGTTTTTCAAAATTTGAGTTGCTACATAATCTTTCAAAGTCACTCCAAGTTTCTTTATCTATACGTACTCTTGTTGTTTTTAATTCACTTAAAGATTCATTATCTATATGTACATCTTTTTTATTAGATATTTTTTTAGGTTTTATATTATAATCCTTCACTTCTAAATACCAATCATACACTTCACAAAGCTTATCTAAATCTTCTTGAGTTATATTTATTTTTCTGTCTTTTTTAGGTTTAATATTTTTTCTTGATTTTATATTTTTTAAATCTGTGTCGTTAAACTCAATTTGTTCAATACTCTTATTTAAAACCTTTTCATTAGATTTCTTCTTTTTGGTGCTTACCTTTTTTACATTATTAGTGTTATCTTCCTTAGTTTTTTCTTTATCCAAATCTTCTTTATTCTTTAATTCGTCTTTTAATATGTATTTACCTTTTTCTGACTTATATCCTTTTTTATTTAAAAAAGTTCTTAAAGTACTTTGACTAATTTTTAGATTTTGAGCTATCTCTGTAAATTTGATTCCTTTACTTTGAAATTCTAAAAATTTATCAATTCTTTCCTCATTATTCATTAATACTCCTCCGTCAATATCTTCTTGTCTTTCTTTTCATACTTCTTATTATATTCTTCTTTTCTAAATCTACTCTGTTTGATTCAACTATTTTTTGTAACATTTTATTATAAGTAAAATCATCTAAATTATTATTTTTTATATAAAGAAGTGTTTCTTCTTCATACTTAACAAAACAAATTGACAATAGCCATGCCATACCCATTTTAACATAATATTCTTCACTTTGTATATTGTTACAGTATTCAAAAATATCTTTAATATGTTCATCATCAACATAATATATTAAAAACATAACTAATGCAAATCTAATCTCCCACGGATTTTCTGAACAAACATATTTTTTTAATATATCATACATGTATTCTTTATAATTATTTGTACATTTTAGTCCAGAACAAAATCCATCACAAATTGCCCAATTACTAATTTTAGGTACAAATTTTTTTATGTAATATAAAATCTCTTCAAAATTACTATTTATATTGCCAATCACCATACCCTGTAACATAACTTCTTCATAATAAGTATCTTCTGCTACTTCTAAAAATTCTTTCCAGTTGCCTTTACTTATTTCTTTTGACAACTTTCTTAAATTAGGAATTCTAATACCTATTATATTTTCTGTTCCTGGTATAAGTTTCTTATTAAAATCTCTATACTTAACATCTTGCATAGATTTCATATACTCTAAAAATTCGATATATTCCAATTTATCCCATTTTTCCCTACTAAGCATCATTTATTTACTCCTTAGTTCCTTTTTTCTTATTGTAACATAAAATTATATAAAAAAAAGCTTCTACATATCAGAAGCTTTTTCAAAAATGTACTAAATTTTTCAATTTAAAATTTAAATTAAATTAATCTTTACTACAGCATAATATCTCTTTAGAAAATCTTACTAATCTCCCACACCGAAGTCTGTATTATTGTATAAAACTTCTATATTTGGATTTTCATTTAAAAATTCATACTTATTAATAAACCATTTAACCAACTCTTCATCTCTTTTTATTTTAGAAGAATTGTTTATAAAAACATTCACAGTTGCTTTTTCAAAAGTATTTAGAATAATATCCATGTCATTATCTATCATTTCTTTAGTCTGTCCTTTTATTCCAACCATAATACAAGGCGAATCAAAATATTCTTTTACATCTTCTGGAGTTTTAAATCTTGCATTCTTATTTAAAAAATTATTTCTAAAATCATAATCAAATGTTTCAACCCCAATTTTAAATATTATAGGAATTTCAAAATAATCTCTCATTTCCTTTAGTCTATTTTTGTAGGACCAATGACTTTCTAAGAATAGTTTTTTTATATTTTTTTCTTTTATAATCTTCTTTATTCTCTCTAAAGTATCTTTAGGTATTTCAAAACAGCTACCAGAATTTATGACTTCAAGAACTCCATATTTTCCAGTTATATTTTTTAAAACTTCAAAGTTTACTTTGTTCATTTCTTCTTCCAAATTAGAATTATCATCTATATAATCACAAAAAGAACATCTTCCCCATATACATGGAAAGCTTTTAAGTAAAACTATTTCTCTTTGATTTTTATTTATTATCTCACTATATCTATCCATATTCTCTCCTATCTTTCTCCAGTTAATGATACTTTTAAAGTCTTTGGAACTGCATTTAATCCCAAATTTACCAAAACAACAGCAATTAATTTATCTGTATAATCTGTGAACACTTGAGTTATAAACACACTAAATACATCTCCAAGCCCTAGTACTTTTAAAATTTGAACTATATAAGAAGAACCCGATGATGTCACCCCGCCAAACAAAAAAGCTGAAATTACTGAGCTTACTATAGATGTTGGTATGGCAAACAACAATACTCCTAATGGAGTTTTTAAACCAGTTAAGAATTTCTTTTTAAAAGCAATACCAGCAAGTAATCCTGTTGATATCTGAACTGGTGCAAAATAAAGAGAATATACATCAAATGTAACTCCACTTATTAAACTTCCAAACACACCTGTAATAACAGCATATTTAGGCCCCAAAAGTGAAGCTATCATTATAGTTCCTATTGAATCTAAATATATAGGTAGCCTCAGCCCCATAGCTATAAACGCACCTACTATATTTATAGAAATCCCAAAGGCTATAAGTGTAATAGTTTTGACACATATTTTTCTTTTCACACTATATCACTCCTTCCACAGAGTCTATAATGTTTTCATATCCTTTAAAAAGTCTTTTTAAAAACATATACATAAATTTCTTTTCATCAACCTCATTTAAAATAATCGCATTAGCATGTTTTTTGTAGAAATTAAATGAGTCTACTATGGATTGCCCCATAGCTATTCCATCTTCCACAATTTCTACATATGATTCAAATCCTTTACATATACTTCTGTCTATAAAATATGCCACTGCTAGAGGGTCATTTATTACACAACCTATTATTCCTTCTTGCTCCCAATGAAAATCAATATAAAATCTAGTGATTTCAGTTATATATTTTGCCATTTTTTCATCAAGTCTATTTATAAACTCAATAATATTAGGAGTAAGTACAATTTTTCTAGTTACATCTAAACCTACCATGTGAATTTTTTTAGATAAATTCTTGTAAACATAATCTGCTCCATGTGGGTCTACCCAATAGTTAAATTCTGCTACTGGAGAACAATTTCCATGAATTTTAAAAGCTCCTCCCATAGATACAAATTCATCAAGATTTTCAAAGGCTTTTTTATCTTTCATAAGTGCTTTAGCTATGTTTGTAAGTGGTGCAAGTGCTATTATAGATACTTTTTCACGATTATGTAAAGTATTTATTATAAAATCTACTGCTCCATTTTTTGCTTTAACTTCTGTCACTTTTTGATAAAAATTTTCTCCTATACCATCTTCTCCATGTGTATCTTGAGCTGTTACAAGTGTTCTTTTTAGTGGTGCTTCTTCTCCTATATATACTGGAATATTTAGTGAAGAACACATTTGAAGTGTTTTTAGTGCATTTTCTGCACCTACATTTGCTGGTACGTTACCACAACATGTGGTAATTCCAATTACTTCTAGCTCTGGTGAGTTTAAAGCCAAAAGGATTGCCAAAGAATCATCAATTCCTGGGTCACAATCAATTATTACTTTTCTTTTTTCCATATTACTATCCTCCTTGATTTGTGGTCGAGGAGAACTACACATCTTTTTTCCACTTTCAAAAAGGTGTGTCTAAGGGTATTAATTATATACTGCCACTATATAATTCCTTAGTTTTTTATACTTGGAGTTCTCGAACAAGTACAGATGTTAAGTTTAGTTATGATTTTAAGTCATTTATTATAACCTGTCAATCAACTAAAACCTTTCAAACACCTGATTTACTAACTACAAAAACACTGTTTGTAGTTTAAAAGAATTTATTATATTTTTATGTGTCTCATTAAAGCATGCTTAAATAATAAACAAACTTTAATAAAATGTGGCACGTTTAAACCGATTATTATTATACAACAATATTATAAATATTACAATTAATACCTTTAATTAAATTTACATATAAAATTTATACTAAATTTAATTTTTATGTTGCAAATAAGCATCAAATGTTATATATTTTTAACAAGAAGTTAAAAATATATAACATTTACTAAAGGAGTTGTTAATAATGAAAAGTTTTAGGGAATTAAATAAACTAGGATTTTTAGGTTTCTTAGGTTTTTTAGGACTAGCTGGAATATATGCTGGTGAAATACGAACTATTAGTTTTTGTGCATTCTTTGTTTTTTTTAGATACTTTAATATTATGCCAGATGAATTATTTAGAGAAAACCTGAGAAAAGCAGCTGTGCCAGCATTTTTCTTTACACTTTCATCGCTATCAGTAGCTATGGTTTTATCCATCATCTCAGATAATATTTCTACTATTGAAAATGGTCTAGGAATAAGTTTTTCTATATCAATGATTAGCTTTGTTGCAGTTTTTGCATACTTACAGTATAAAGAAGGAAAAGGACTAGAGTAATGATGATTCGTTCAAGAACTAAAGAATATAGAGCAAAATATAATATGAAACAAGATGAACTGGCATCATTAGTAGGAGTAAGAAGAGAAACTATAGGAAATCTTGAAAATGGAAAATATAACCCTTCATTAAAATTAGCATTTGACATTGCTAACGTATTCAATGTAAGTATAGAAGAAGTTTTTGAATATATAAAGGATTAGTAACTATTCTCTTCTTAAAATTTTTGCTATACTTTTCTTAAATAGATTAAAACTAATACAATTTGGTGATTATATGAAAAGAAAACTTTCAACACGCTTTTTTGGATATATTTGGTTTGTTCATATTCTTTTTAGTGGCTTTTATATTAAAAAAATTAGTACTAGATACTATGATAGGAATAATAATTCAACCAGTTTTACAGTTGTAATATCCAGTTTTGCATATACACTTGTAAAATATATTAAAGCGAAGTATTATACATATATATTTTCAAATAAAATAATTTATTTTATTTACTGAATATTTTTATTTTTTAGGGGGATGTATTGTGTTTAAAGACAAAATTGATGAATGTGTTCATATAATGACTGCATACATTGTTAGTTTAAAAGAATACTATTCATTTATAGAAACTCAGATTGATGATTTTATTAAAAGATATGGAGAAGATATTGTAGAGTCTTGTCTTCATAGAATTATGATTTTATTATGTGAATGTGGTTTGGCATAAAATTTAATTCATCAAAAAGAATAAGAAGAATTTTATATAAATTCTTCTTATCTAAATATTTAATTTAATAAAGATTTTAAATTACGCTTTTTCTTTTATAAATGCTCTTACTTTATCCATTGTTGACCACACATCACTATCATATATTTGTGTAAATTTTTCTCCTGTGCTCTTACTCATTTCTTCCATCTTGCTACAAGCACCTCCGCCAATAACATACAAATTTTCTGTTTTATATGGCTTATAATCTTTTATATCTGTTACTAAACAGCTTTCATCTTTTCTTTTATAATATAACCCTATTATTTCTGCTGAAACTCTATCATCTCCACTATAAACTATTGTATGTTTAATCTGCTTGATATCTCCACCATTTATATTATTATTTAATACGCCTTCTACGATTAACTTAGCCACACCCTCATATCCAAGTTTTTCTGCTTTCTCATAATCCTCTTTATTGTCACAAAAAAAACTTTCTATTAATATAGCAGTAGGTTTTGAACTATTTAGAATATACAATCCTTTATCTAATTTGGCTCCTCTATTTTTAAATACCATACCTAATTTATTACATATTCTAGTTGCATATTCTAAACCTTTATTACTATAATATAACACTTCTGAGCCTTTTCCTTGACCATCACTTGCATTTAAATGTAACTCTATAAGTAAATCATATTCTCCATTATTAACTTTAGGTATTTTATAAGACTTTTCCTCATTTTTAGAACTAAACTGTTTTTCAGGGCATATTATTACGCTTACTGTATGCCCTTTTTTCCTAAATATATCTGCTAATATTGGTGCCAATAATTTGTTATACTGATATTCATTAACTAATCCATCAGCAGAAGTACATGCACCATTTTTTAGAATACTGTGTCCTACTGTAATACATATTTTCATAACATTTTACTCCTTTAATTAAATTTTATCCATGTATATGTCCCATAATAATGAAAATCTAAATTTATATAAATCATTCATCTTCATAAAAAAAATAATTATCATTTTATTTTTTATAAAAATATCACAAATATTCTTAATATTCAATATATAATACATAAGTGGTAATCTAAAACGCATAACTAGACAAAAACATTTTTATTTTCATTTATTTTCATCTGATTTGATAAACTTTTATGTGATTCTACTATATAATCTCTATTGTCTATTTTTATTTAAAAATTCGTAAAATTATTAATTGATAATACTTTTTTTAACTATAACACTTTTTTATCATTTATATATTTTATAAATACTCTGTTTTAATTTTTTTATGTTAATATCTAATGATTACATTTTTTAGTATAACTTTAGTTATATCAAAAATATTTTAAAAATCTTAAATATATTCACACATTCTCATAAATTATGTTATAATGAGAATATTGCGATGACAGTTTTAGATTTTTGACAACTGGAGTGTAAAATCACTCCCTTTTCTTTTTACTAATTATGATAAATATTTAGTTAATACTAATATGCTATTATATAAAGTAAATATAAAAAATAAACTTTGTTATATGTACATTTTGCATTAATGCAAAAATGAATTTCATATATATTTCTCACAATAGGAGTGCTATGGCACTCTTTTTTGTTTTTTATAATTATGTGAAATATTCAGATACCATGTAATAAACCTTCATTTTTCAATTTTATATAAGAATCAATCATTAGATAAATACTATCTTTTTTATCTTAATATTATCCAAATCAGCACATAATAAATCCAATGTATCTTCTTAATATCACATAAGAAGATTCTAATCAATTTTAGTATCCTAAATTATTTTGCAAAACCAAATTAATTTGATTTAATAGTAATTCAATTAAAATGTGTAAGTACTGTACCAATATAGAAAGTATAGAAATCTAGATTGTTGACAAACTTAAAAATAAAACATACAATAACATTGTAAATTAAATTAACACTGTTAAGTTAAAGAGGTGATTATATGAGTGTCAAAGAAAGACGTAAAAAGGAAAAAATAGAAATGAAGAAAAAAATTATGGATGCTGCCATTGAAATTATCAATCAAGAAGGATATGAAAATTTATCAATTAGAAAAATTGCTACAAAAATAGAATATTCTCCAACTACTATTTATCTTTACTACAAAGATAAGGCACAGATTATTAATGATATGGCTAATGAACTTTATAATAAAATAGAAAATGATTCTATTACTGTTATGGATAAGTACTCCTCATTTTCAGTAGATAAACAAATCAGAGAAATTATGCTTACTTTTATCAAAATTCTTTCTAGCAATCCAGAAATGACAAAAGCCATAATGTATAGTGGAATGAATATTATATTTGCATCTCAAAATACTGCTAGTACTCCTGCTAATAATGGTATAGAGATGTTTGATAAACTTCTTGCTATTGGAATTAAGCAAAAAATATTTAAATCAAACATAGATAATGCTTCTTGGATGCTTATAAGTGCATTATTAGGTTTTGTTTTATGTGCTGTTGAAAATCACTTGTATTCTTTACATAACTTCCCACAATTTATAGACAATTTCGTGGATATTTTACTTGGAGGAATTTACAATGAGCATTCACATCAAAAATCTTAATAAGAAAAATAAATTTTTAAGAATTCTAAAAGTATTAATAGTTTTATTTTTTATATTTATATGTATTATTATTGTAGCTGTAGTTAATTTGAAACCAGAAAAATTAGTAGTACAAAATATAAATCCTACTAAAATAAAAAATGGTACTTATCTTGGAAATGCTGATAATGGTCTAGTAAAAGCTACTGTATCTGTCAAAGTTAACAATGGAGTAATAAAAGATATTCATATATTGAAACATGACACTCTTTTAGGTAAACCAGCTGAAAAGATTGTAAATAATATTATTAAGCAACAATCTTTAGAAGTGGATGCTATAACTTCTGCAACTTACAGCAGTGATACTATACGAAAAGCTATAGAAAATGCTTTACAAAAAGGAGAGTAAAATATGGATACTATTATTGTATATTCAAGTAAATATGGTTGTACAACAGACTGTGCAAATATATTAAAAAGTAAACTATCAAATAATGTGACTATTGTTGATATTAAGGATAAAAACAGTAAAATTGAATTATCAAAATTTGATACAGTTATTATTGGAAGTTCAATATATGTGGGTTCAGTTTCAAAAGAAATTCGTACATTCTGTAATGATAATATAGAGTCATTAAACCAAAAGAAAGTTGGAATTTTTCTTTGTTGCGCATTCTCTGAACAGACGGATAAATATCTATCAAGTAATTTCCCATCATCATTATTAAAGAGTGCAAAATCAATAAGTGTATTTGGTGGTGAAGCTAGATTAGAGAAAATGAAATTTTTTGATAAATTGATTATGAAGTCAGTTACAAAAAATGATTACAATGGTTTGAAAATATCACAGGATAATATAGATAATTTTTTAAGAAATTTTAATGACTAAAATAAGCTATACTCTTCGTTAACAACCCCATCTACCCCTACTTTATGGCAAAGAGCTCAAAAGTCATGGAATGTTTTACCATATATTTTTATATCAAAAGTTACATAACTTTCCCTTATATAACTTTTGATATAAAATATAATAAAGTATACAATATGTTTTCACATTTAAACTTGAACATTATAAAACAAAAACTATTATATTTACTACATTGGAGATGATACTTATGGGAAAAGTTAAAATCAGACTAGCAAAGGAAACAGATGCTGAAGAAATATTAGAAATATATACACCATATATCACTAATACAGCAATTACTTTTGAATATGATATACCAAATATTAGTGATTTTAAAAATAGAATAAAAACAATTTGTTCAAAATATCCATATCTAGTATGTTTAATTGATGAAAAAATTGTTGGATATACTTATGCTCATGAACATAATGAAAGAACTGCTTATCAATGGAATGCTGGATTATCAATTTATATTGATGAAAGGTTTGTAAGTTGTAAAATAGGCATAGCTCTTTATAATTCAATAATAGATATATTAAAATTACAAAATATTCAAAACTTATATGTTAGCATTGCATCGCCTAATATTAAAAGCGAAAGACTTCACCAACACTTTGGTTTCAAACCATGTGGAATTTATCATAATACAGGATATAAGTTTGGTAGTTGGCATGATGTTATGTTATTTGAAAAATACATAGGTACTCATCCTATAAAACCAGACTACATAAAAACAATCAAACAAATTGATACGAAAGAAATCGACACTATTTTAAAAAAAAGCAGTCTTCTTGTCAAATTACTTTAAAATAAAAACTTTAAATAAACCAAAATAAAAATAAGAAAGTGACTTTAAAATAAGTATTTTAAAGTTACTTTCTTATTTTTTATTAAATTTTATAATAATAGTCATATTAACGTAAATACTATAAAAAGAGTTTAAATTTATTTATTTAGTAAAATTAAATCAAAATAGAAAAAATGGAAGGAGAATAATTGATGATAAAACTGATTGGTATATTAATAGTTGTGATTGGATTTATACTTAAAATTGATACATTATTTACTGTATTATTAGCAGGAATAGCAACAGGACTTGTAGCAGGATTAGATTTTAACCAAATCTTTACAACTCTAGGAGATTCTTTTGTCTCAAATAGAGGTGTGTCATTGTTTATACTAACATTACCTGTAATTGGTGTTTTAGAAAGATATGGATTAAAACAAAGAGCAGTTTCTCTAATAGAAAAATTACAAAGACTCACAACAGGAAAAGTACTGAGTATATATATGTTTGCTAGACAAATAGCTGGAGCCTTATCAATAAGAATGAGTGGACATCCTCAATTTGTAAGACCACTTGTTAACCCCATGGCACAAGCTGCTGGATTAAGCAATAGTGATGAATTAAAAGAATCAGACGAAGAAGCTATAAAAGCATTATCTGCTGCATCAGAAAACTATGGTAACTTCTATGGTCAAAACTTATTTGCAGGTAGCAGTGGAGTTTTACTTATAGCATCTACTCTTACTCAATTTGGATATAATGTAACTGGAATTGAGATTGTAAAAGCTAATATCATTATGGCCGTAATAGCATTTATAGCTGCCACAATCCAATTTACTCTATATGATAAAAAATTAAATAAAAGTCATAAGAGATAGATCTATTTAGGAGGTATAAAAGTGCAAAATTTTATAAACATATCATTAGAAATTTTTTATGCATTAATGGGGCTTTTAATGATTGTCATAGCATACAGGTCTTTTACTACAATAGACAATAATAAAAAATACGGTACATCATTATTTTGGATACTAATATCACTACCATTTATATTTGGAAGATTAATTCCAGCTAATATAATAGGAATCATACTAATATTATCTAGTTTATTAACACTTACTAAACAAGTCATATTTGCAAAATACGAAGAGCCAAATGAAAATTTTGGGAAAGAACAGGCAGACAAACTTAAAAATAAAATATTCATACCATCATTAATATTAGCTTTTGCAGCAGTAATTGTAGCTATGAGTCTTTCTAATTTCGATAATTCTTCACAGTTTGCAATAGGTGTAGGTTCAATAATTGCACTAATATCTGCTCTTATAATAACCAAATCAAAATCATCTACCTCAGTTCATGATGGTTCAAGATTATTGCAACAAATGGGACCAGCTAGCATGCTACCACAACTTTTGGTTGCATTAGGTGCTTTGTTTACTCAAGCTGGAGTTGGCGAAGTTATCTCAGGTATGATATCAGGAGTAGTTCCTACTGACAATAGATTATTTGGCGTTATAGCTTATGTATTGGGTATGGTTATATTTACTATGATAATGGGAAATGCATTTGCTGCATTTTCAGTCATAACGGCAGGAATTGGAATTCCTTTTGTATTGTCTCAAGGTGGAAATCCTGCTATAATTGGAGCATTAGCATTAACAGCAGGATATTGTGGAACTCTACTTACTCCAATGGCAGCCAATTTTAATATAGTTCCAGCAGCTTTACTTGAATGTAAAAATGATTATGTTGTTATAAAGTATCAAGCACCAGTTGCTTTAATATTAATTGTAGCACACATATTAGTAATGTATTTTTTAGGATTTTGATATAAATAGGAGGTAAAATAATGAAAGTTTTATTAACAGGGTTTGACCCATTTGGTGGAGAACCAATTAATCCCGCTCAAGAAGCTGTCGAAAGGGTCAAAGATAATATAAATGGCTCAGAAATTATAAAAATAACTATACCAACAGTTATGACAAAATCTGTTGAAGCAATAGATAAAGCTATTCAAAAACACAACCCTGATATAGTAATATCAGTCGGACAAGCAGGAGGTAGATTTGATATTACACCTGAGAGAGTTGCTATAAATGTAGATGATTTTAGAATAAAAGATAATGAAGGAAATCAGGTTATAGACACGGTTATAAAAGAAGATGGTCAACCTGCATATTTTTCAAAATTACCTGTAAAAGCTATGGTAAAACATATGAATGAAAATAAAATTCCAGCTAGTGTTTCAAATACTGCAGGTACATTTGTTTGCAATCATGTAATGTATGGAATTCTTTACATGATAGATAAAAAATATCCTAATATAAAAGGAGGCTTCATACACATACCATACATGACTTCTCAAATAATAGATAAAAAGAATACACCATTTATGTCTTTAGAAGAAATAGTTAAAGGTTTGGAATTAGCCATAGAAGCTTGTGTAATCTACAAAGATGATATAAAAGAAATTGGTGGTGAAATTTCATAAAAAATATCTAAAATAAATTTTTTAAATTATAAATGAAAATAGACATTTTTTTAAATATAGACTGTAAGTATATTTGTTTAAATTCAAATTTACCTACAGTCTTTTACAATATGTACAATCTTCAAATGTAAAATTAAATTCTATTCTGTTCTCCCCACTCACACATTGCATCTAAAATCTTAATCAAAGACTTCCCTCTCTTTGATAAACTGTATTCTACTTTAGGTGGTATTTGAGGATATTCAGTACGAATAATCAAATCATCTGCTTCTAATTCCTTTAAAGATAAACTCAGAGTCTTATAAGAAATAGTCTTTATATAACGTTTTAGTTCATTATATCTAACAACTTTAAATTCAGCAAGGCAATAGAGAATTACCATCTTGTATTTTCCATTAATCAGTGAAAGTGTATAACTAAACCCTGTTTCACTTAAATCTGCTTGTGAGATACAATCCATATCCATGTGCTACACTCTCCTTTAGGTTAGTATTGAACAAAAATGTGCGTACTTGTCTTTTAGCTAATTTATAATAAAATTATAGTGTAAGAACAATTAAAAGTCAATTTGCTATAATACATATAAATTCTACTTAATACTAGTACTTTAGCATATTGTCAAATTTTAATTTATTTACTCTTTAATTCAAGTTATAAAAAACTTCTAACATAATGTAGTTTCATATCACTGATAAATTTAGTAATAGGAGGTGTTTTAAATGTAAATCTAAGAACAAATGGAATATACCTGTACTTATAGATTCATAGAAAACCTATTTTAGAAAAAGCAAATACCCTTGAATATCGATTAAATAAATTTTACTGGAGGAATTTCTAATGAAAGTTTTATTAATAAATGGTAGCCCAAACCAATACGGGTGTACTTATACAGCATTAAATGAAGTTGCTAAAACATTAAATAAGCACGACATTGAAACCGAAATATTATATTTAGGTAAAAAACCAATACCAGGTTGTATTGCTTGCTCATCATGCTTTCAAACCGGCAAATGTACTTGGAATGATAAGGTCAATGAGTTAGCGAAAGAACTAGATAATATTGATGGTATTATTGTTGGCTCACCTGTATATTATTCTGGTGCAAGTGGACAACTAACTTCATTTCTTGACCGCTTATTTTTTTCAGCTGGAAGTAAAATGGCAAAGAAACTTGGTGCATCAGTTGTATCATGTCGACGTGGTGGAGCAACTGCAACATTTGACCAACTAAATAAATATTTCTCAATCAGTAATATGCCTATTGTATCATCACAGTACTGGAATCAGGTTCATGGTTTTACACCAGAGGATGTTATGAAAGATAAAGAGGGATTACAAACTATGAGAACTTTAGGTGAAAACATGGCATGGCTTCTTAAGTGTATTTCAGCTGGGCAAAAAACAGGAGTCAAAGACCCTCAATATGAAGAAAAAATTATGACTAATTTTATACAATAAATAATTTGGTTTTATTAATTGTTAATTTAAAATTAAAGTGATACTTAATAAATGGAATAGCGCATAGAAAGCAGTATAATACCTAAATAGTGGTTTTGATTCTATTTATATCAAAACCACTATTTTATTATTTAATCTGTTTAAAACGATTAATTTCTGACATGCTCAGTTATACCCTTCCATTTTCTTTTATAAAAATAGATTAACCCAATAATAGCTGGGAGTATTGGTGATAAAGATTGAGCAAAATAAACGCCTATAAATCCATATTCTAAAATAGTTCCTAGTGTATAACTAAGGGATAGTCTAATAACTACAGAATCTAACAATGCATTAAACATAGCTAGACTAGTAAAACCTATACCAGTTACAAATGAATCATAAATATGCATTACTGCATAAATCAAACTGTTAATTAAACAATAAATTCTAAGATACACAATTCCCTCTCTAATAACTGCTTGATTTTTAGACCCCCAAAATACAACTATTGGTTCTGCAAATATTTGTACAAAAACAATGGAAATAAATGTTACAACCAAGCTTAATAATGACAGCTTGACCAACTGCCCAACATAGCATCCCTGCAAAAGTATTTATCTTCAATCCAATTCCAGATACTGCTGAGACAGCAACTCCATAATTATTTAACATGCCAGTCATTAATAAGTAGAATATATTGACCATAGACATTTGTATGAAATATAGAAAGTTATTAATAACCATACTTATCAATGTCTTCTATATTCTTAGATTTTTATCAAATACACTCCTAAAATATACAATATATATATATGTATTGGATAGTATAAATAAAACAAATATTTCATACTCTTACCTTTTTCTCCATTATAAAGCAACATAAAAGGAAGTGACGCAATCATCATCCATTGGTAATTTTCTAGAAGAGATTTTTTCAAGCTATAATCTCCTCCTGCTATGGCTACAAATATAAATATACACATCAAAAAATAACAAATACTTAAACTAAACTTCTTTCCTCTACATAAATAAAAAATAATCCCCAGTGCAATCAAAATTGGTCCCCCTTCTACCAAAAATGGTACTGGTACAAAAATCATAATAAACATAAGTACTTTATCCGCTGAGCTAAAAAGTAAAGTTAATATAACGATTCCTAAAATTATAGGAACACTTATCATCAAAAGCCCTCTCACAAGATACTTTTTTTCTTTTTCTGTTCTAAATTTCTTTATAAATTCTATAGCCTGTAAATAAATTACTACCAAAAATAATGTTGCAAAAATATTATTCATAATAATTGAACCTTCTGGATTTTGGAAAGCAGTATTAATTATTTGATTCCCTATTGCCATAATGATAGCCCCTACATATAATCTAGCAATATACTTTTTTTTGTTGCTTGTATGACAAAACCCTTCTACTACCATAAACGTAAACAATGGTGCTGATATTCTACCTAACCAATGAAACCAAACTGGTATATGCATTGTTTGTGGCATAAAAGCTGCTATATGGTCAAATGTCATAAATACCAGTGCTAATATTTTAATAGTAAATCCATTGAAACCTTTTTTAAGAAAATCCATATCATATCTCCTACTTCTGATTTATTTTTATGACGACTTCTGTTCCTATTCCTATTTCACTATTCACATAAATACTACCTTTATGAATCTCTATTATCTCTTTAGAAATAGCCATTCCAAGACCAGAGCCTTTATGTAATTCACCTGTATTAGTACCTCTATAATATTTTTCAAAAATATGCTTTAAATCATTTTTACTTATTCCTACTCCACTATCTTTTATTATAATTTCTATAGTATCTTTTTTTACTATTTCTATTTTTATCAGAGTTTCTTCTTTATTATGCACTATTGAATTAAATATGAGATTTGTTATAGCTCTTCTAAATAAAATTGAATCTACATATACTTCAATTAAATCTTCATAACTTACAAACTCAATATTTCTATTTTTATATCTATTGTCATTTAGAATATCTATTATTATATTTCTAACCAAACTAACTAAATTTATTTTCTTCTTGTTCAAAACTAAGCTATTATTTTTTAATCGAGTTGATAAATTTAAATCATCAACCAAATTTTTTATATACTTGGACTTATTGTATATAATCTCTGTATATTCTCGTAATTCCTCTTCCACAAATTCATAATCTTTATCATTGATTATCTCTGCATATCCTTGTATAGAAGCCAGTGGTGTATTTATATCATGTGTTATATTAGCTAACCATTCCTCTCGCATCTCTTCATTTTCTTTTCTCTCTGCTTCGTTTACCTTCAATGTATCAGCCAACATATTGATATTTTCAAAAACTTCTTCATATATTCCCCTGTTTTTAAGATATAAACTATAATTTCCGTTAGCCATAGTTTCAATACTCCATATTACATTGGATATTGGCTTTGTAAGTTTTCTACTAAATAAGTATCCTATGCTTAAAGCTACCATCCCATCAATTACCAATGTCAAAGTGATAATTTTATTTAAAATTGCTTTAGCATTATCTTGAGAATAAGTTAAAATTATTCTCGATACATCTCTACTAGGCATACCTATTATTATATTTAGATGTTTGTTGCCTAAATATTTTTCTAAAACAAAATTAGTATACTCTGTTTCTATATATTTGTAGTTATTAACCATTTGAAAAGGAGTATATTTTTTTGGAGTATTCGTTGGCACATTTACTCCATACAATTCTTCTCCTGAGTCATTTAAAACTTGTACCCAAGAATGTGATTTTTTTAATTTGTCAATGCCAGCTTTTGATAACTTGAACTCTCCATTTTTTTCATATAGATCTTTTTCAAAAGAACGAGCAAACTCTTCAGGACTGTTTTTAGAACCTACAACATTAAAAAAATTATTAGTCGAAATCACATATAAAATAGACGCAATATTTATAATAACCACTGATATAACTACAAATACGATTGTAAACATAAAGTTTCTAGTAATCTTCCACTTCATATTCTAATCTTCCTTTACTGCTAATTTATATCCAAGTCCTTTTATCGTAAGGATATATTCTGGCTTTGAAGGATTATCTTCTAATTTTTCTCTAATCTTTCTAATATGAACCATTATAGTATTATCAAATCCAATATAATCTTCACCCCATACTTTATCCCATAACTTTTCTTTACTTATAATTTGATTTTGATTGTGTGCAAATAAAGACAATATTTTTAATTCTTTTGCAGATAATGCAATAGACTTACCATCTTTTATGAGTTCTGCTCTACTTTCATTTAATTTATATGGACCAAATGATATAATCTTTTCTTTATTATCTGAGTTTATGCTTTCATTTTGTTCTTCATTAAAATAATTTAGTCTTCTTAGATGAGCTTTTGCCCTAAAAGCGACTTCTTTAGGACTAAAAGGCTTTGTAACATAATCATCGCCTCCAATTGCTAGTCCAAGTAATTTATCTAACTCTTCCGTCTTAGCTGATAAAAATATGATTGGTACATTAGAGTTTTTTCTTATTTCTTTACAAATATCGTACCCTTCACCATCTGGCAACATAATGTCCAGAATGATTAAGTTGGGATTATATTTTTTAAATACTTCCAATCCTTCCTTTCTTGTTTTTGCAGTATACACATTGTTAAGACCTTCTTTCTTAAATACAGTTTCTAAGAGTTTTAAAATTTCTACCTCATCATCTATTACTAAAATGCTATTTTCCATAAATAACCTCCTATGATAATTTATCTATATATTAACATATATCTTCTCTAAGCTTCATTTATATTATTTTAAATCAAGTCAATATATAAACAAAATCATTGTTCTTTTTTATTCTTAATTAAAACCTTTTACTTGATGTAAAATTTTTATATGTTATTTTAGTTAATATTATTATCAATATGATTGAGATTAATATAGATAAACCTATTAAAGTATTTGGTACATTATACTTAACAATTTGTTGACTCATCATAATCCAGTTTGGAGTAATAGAAACAAATTTTATAGCATTATCTGGTATAAAGCCTGTAATAAAGTATGGAACAGCCATAATTAAGCCTCCTAATATGAAAGGCATTACAGCTGATTTAAATATTGAAGAAAGTGCTAGTCCTATTTGTGCAAATATGAAAGAACCAAAAATGACTGATACTATAACAATCAAGTACATTTGTATTACGGTAAGATTTAAATTACTATTACTAAAATACCATAAGTTCTTAATTGGTTCATTCAAATTTTTAAATTCAAAAAAACTAAATCCTCTAATCCCAACCAATAATACAAAAGAAATGTTAATCATGGACAAAGTCAATCCATTAGCTATTATTTTTGATACTACTACTGACTTTTTCCCATTTTTAGTTGTATTTATTAGACTTGTCATATTAGAATCATATTCTTTTGTATAGTTTCCAGAAGTTATTATAAACATTATCAACCCTATTAAAGGTATAGAACCCTCTATCTTATAAAATATATCTGAATATGTGTCAAAAACATTAAATTTTCTAATCAATACAAACCCAAATAATAGTAAAAATATCCAAAGCATCCAAACACTTTTTAATTTTAAGGCTTTTATTATTTCTGCTTTAACTAAATTTATCATATCTGTTATATCTCCTTTGCATCTTCTAAATCAAAGTAAAGCATATATACATCCTCAAATTTTGCTTGAACTAGTTGTGCATTAGCTTCAGTTGGAGTATTTTCTGACACAACTCTAATTACTATTGAATTAACATCACTTTGAATACTTATAACTTTATATTTAGATTGAATCTCATCAATATCACACTCATCTTCAACTTGAATATTATAAACTTTATCTTGCATATGATTTAATATTTCTTTATGTGTTCCTTTCATAAGAAGTTTACCATTTTTAATCATTATTGTTTCTTTTGCAACTGATTCTATATCTGAAATTATATGAGTAGAAAGAATTATTATCTTATCCCTTGATATTTTTGCTATTAGATTTCTAAACCTCGCTCTTTCTTGTGGGTCAAGGCCTGCTGTTGGTTCATCAAGTACTATTATTTTAGGATTGTTTAATAAAACTTGTGCTATGCCAACTCTTCTTTTCATACCTCCAGAGAATTTTCCTATAGCCTTATTTCTGACATCATAAAGACCTACTAGCTCTAACAATTCATCTATCCTACAATTTAAATTTCTACCTTTTAGACCTTTCAACGCTCCTATATATTGTAAAAATTGTCTAGCTGTAAAGTTTTTATATACTCCAAATTCTTGTGGTAAATATCCTAAAATATTTCTATAATCATCATCCATATTAAATATATCCTTACCATTGTAAAGTATTTGCCCACTCTCAGGTTTTATTAGTGTGGTTATTTGTTTCATTAGAGTGGATTTTCCTGCTCCATTTGGTCCTAAAAGACCATAAACTCCATTTTCTAATGTAACTGTAATTTTATCATTTACTACTTTTTTTCCATATATCTTTGAAATATTTTTAACTTCTAATTTATTCATTTTAATTCCCCTTTTATCTATTTATATACTTTGACTTTATTACTGAGAAACACAAAGTCATTATACCTAAAAATATTACTACTAAAAGTCCTATTGATAGATTGACAATATCTATATTCATTTTAAATATTCTAATATCACCTAAATAATTTCCTATTATTTTATTAAATCCAAATATTAAATCATAGTAATTTACCGTTGAAATAATCGAAAGCAATCCTTTAGGTAATATGTGAACTACTGACATCACTTTAGCTACAGCTATACTTAAAATAAGAAAACCTACTGATGATATTGAAGATTTGCTAATAAAAGAACCTAACATAGCTATCATTGCCCATCCTTCAAACATTAAAATATCTATAGCTATATTTGATATTACATAATTGGTTATATTTGAATTTGCTTTTAATGTAGCTATATTGTCTACTATCCTAAACGATTCTAAGTCACCATTAATTGGTAATCCTTGTTGTATGCAGGTCATAATAAATATCCAGATTAAATAAACAAAATAAATTACTAATGGTATAAATATAGCAATAACTATTTTAGATTTTAATGCCTTTTCCTTCTCTTTTGATGATAGTATAATATCTTTTACTGAAGAAGTTACTTCATCTGTATAAAGATTTGATACAGTTATGATTATGACAATCAACATCCCTATATTTATAAGTGAATTTGTGGCTCTATAATTAAATACCTTCCAAAAGTCAACATTTTTATATTCATCAACATTTAGATTATCAAGTTTTTCTTTTGACATGGATTTAATCTTTTTAGAAAATTTATCACTATATGTTTGATTTGAAAGTTGTTTTAAAATATCAAGTTTTTTTTGAAATTTATCATTAGCTATATCTGTTCTATTACTTGTATATTCTATATGACCTTTTTTCTCATCAATATAATAATCTTCTGTTTCTAAAACAGGTTTAACAAATATACTGATTAATAATATGAATATTAATATCCCTAAAGATATCAACATGCTCTTAGATTTAATCAATTTCTTTATTTCCCAACTTATCAATATACATTTCCTCCTAAGTCTTTTTAATTGCTTTTTATTTATATACATAATAAAACTTAAATCTTATATCAATATAATTCTAACCTTAAATAAAACTTAAATTATGTGTTTAGTTTTATTCACTACTTATTTTTATTGTAATTTTTTAGTTTACATTTTTTATAATAAACTTGCTATACTTTTATTAATAGGATTAAATCTAAGATAAGTTGGTGATTGTATGAAAAGTATAGATATTTATACAAAATTAAAAATAATCTTCTTAACATCTATGGCTATGTTTATTATTGGAGCAGCATTTATCTTTTTTATAGAAAATTATATAGTATCAATTATTTTTGTACTTGTTGGTATTTTTATTGATTGGAAATTTTATCGTTGCCCAAATTGTAATCATTATTTAGATTCAAGAATGGAACTTGTAAAGAATAGTACTTATTGCCCATATTGTGGAAAAATTATCAAATAGTGACTTAAATTGCATTCTATATTTAAAAGGAATTTTTTTAATATAAAAACTTTATTATTAATAATCAAGATATTACATATAAATAATACAGTTTAACTAAATTTAATTACATTGTTTTATTTATTTTTATAAAAGAACATATATATGTGTTATAGATATGCTCTTATCTTTTTTGTTGTCTCTTAAAATTTTTTAGCATAACAAAAAAGATATAAAGAGCTATCTACAAGCTCTTTATATCTTTTAAATATCTATAAGTAAATCAATTAGTTTTTATATCCGTTTTAAAATATCTATCTTAAAGTTCTTACTAACAATAAATTTTATTTTTTATATTATTGTTAATTTTAATATTCTAGCATCTCACTTTATTTATTCTTACATTCATTTTAATAATATATCCTGAATACTTTTTTAGTTTATCCTCTACTTTGAATCTAATTAATTCAAATATATAAACCTTTAATTCAATCTATTCATGTAAACCTTATCAGCTTATTGTCAGAGTTTATTCTTCAAAAAATAAATATAATTTTATAATATTTTTTAATCTAAAACAAGCATGTTGAATAATAAATCATATTCTAGTATTATTAACTTGTAGAATAAAAGCTAAATTGGTAAAACTAGAAAAATTTAGTAATAAAGTTATAGTGATAAGTACTAAAAAATTCTTTGTAAGTTACGTTAGCAAGTTAGCACATATATAATTTTTTTATTTTTACTAAAGTTTTTAGGGGGATGGATAATATGTTTATTGGAGAAATAGACAGATGTACACATATATTAACTGCTTATATAAGTAGTTCATATGATTATTGTAATTTTATAGATACACAATTAGATGATTTTATATCAGAATATGGAGAAACTGTAGTTGAATCTTGTTTATATCAAGTTTTATTGTTAGTAAGTAGATATAATTAAAATTAAGTTTCATTTTCTAGAAAAACCTTTTTAGATTTTCTACCTTAAATAACTATATAATTTTTTATACTTTTCAAGTAACTATAACTTATTTTAAAGTAAAGATGTATTGGGAGTACATCTTTACTTTTTCACTATATAATCTAAAAGTATATACTATAAAATAAAACAACTATACAAATTACATCCTTTATATTCTCTTGAAACACAAGAATCATTCTATACACATATTCTACAATTTCATCAAATATGAATCTAAGTTTTTACTACTCCAAATTTTATCTATCTATAACGCAAATCATATTTATAAAATATCCCCCTATTGTACTTAAATCATATATAAAGTAACATCAATATTTAGAATATTCAATATCAATTGCATAACTGGTCAATAAAAATGTATAACTAGACAAATTTCCATATTTATATAAAAAATTCAAGAAAAATAATCATTTTATTTAGATATATTTTTTATTTTTTTATTTAATTTATATTAAAAAATATCACTAATAAAGATTTTAATTAGTGATTTTCAAAGTATTAATCACAGAAAATTATATACCTGTAAATTAACTTTAGCATTTCTAATTTATAAAATAAAAGCCCAGCAAAATCTTTACTGGGCTTTTATTTTACAAATTGAGTTTATTATTTTCACCCCATTTACACATTTCTTCTAAAATAGGCATTAATGACAATCCCCTTTTGGAAAGTGAATATTCAACTTTAGGAAGAATTTGAGGATATTCTTTGCGTATGATAATACCATCTCGTTCCAATTCTTTTAACTGATTATTGAGAATCTTATCAGTTATTGAACCAATACATCTTTTAAGTTCTCCATAACGTAATACATCATACTCGACTAACCAAAACATTATAATCATCTTCCATTTTCCTCCAATAATTGAAAGAGTATATCCAAATGGTGTAGAAGTTATATTAGTTAAATCAGATGTATTATAGTTTTTCATACTCATTTAATCACCATCCTATAATAAAGATACTATCCTAAATGTTAGTACCTTACTTAAAAGTAAATACTTGTTTAAATATAAGATAGCACATATACTTATATAAATAAAAGTTACAAATTACGAGGAGATGACTTTCATGAAAAAATGTAAAATAGAAGTAATAAAAACAACATTCCATAAAGATTTAGCAGATGAGTATGGATGTAAAGGTATTGGAAAATGCCCTATGCATAAAGTAGGAGAAGTATTTTTTGGAGATTTTGCTAAACCTGAAAAATTATGTGACGAAGCATGGAAAGCAATGTATCAATATGTATTTGCTTTATCTCATGGTAGTGAAAAATTTTACTATGGAGATTGGATAGATAAAGAAGGAGTGGCTATATGCTCCTGTAATGATGGAATTCGTCCTGTCATTTTTAAAATTGAGAGAACTGATGAAGAATCTAAAATGGAATATAAACCCATAAGATAGATAATAGTCTTAAACTAATTTTACTAATCATATTTTAAATGCATTATTCCAATTTATTCCTTAAAATTTAATGCTTATAGTGAAATATAGTACCAAAATTAAATTAATGAAATACAATAAAAGGAAATTGTATATTGTACAATTTATGTCATAAAAAAGATTCATTTAAATCGATTTTAAAAACTGTTAAGTAATGTACCTAATATTTTTTTAATCCACTTATAAAGAGAATACTCCTACCAATAGATGTCTCTAACATGATTATAATATATGATAAATCTTGTTCATTTTGCCATATATTATAATCTTATTAATTCCTAATATATTTTTTGTAATACAAAATTTCCTAATGTAAGAATCCTTTGAAATTTCACTTTTATATAATTTTATTATTTTATTCTCTCCATAATCATAAATTTTAGATGTATTTCCTTTACCAATACATTTGTATTGTTTCATTATTTTCATCCTCTCAAATTCAATAATATTTATTATTATTTAATAGTATTTATAACTCAGATTTGATATAATACATAGGGTAAAATTTTAATTAATAAACCCTATATATTTACTTATATATTAAAGCTAACAAATTTAAAACTAAGGAGAGCTATATGTTAAAAGCAATAAAAGGAAATATAATTTTTACAAAGACTTCAGATACTTTCACAGTATTTGAAAATAGCTACATTATACTAAACAAAGGCAAAGTAAAAGGTGTCTTTAAAGATATACCTAAAGAATATAAAAACTCAGAAATCGTAGACTATACTGATAAACTTATAATACCTGGTATGAACGACCTTCATTGCCATGCACCTCAGTTTAGAAATTTAGGCATGGCTATGGACAAGGAACTTATACCATGGCTTGAAACTTATACATTCCCAGAAGAATCAAAGTATATAGATATAGAATATGCTACAAAGATGTATAAAAAATTTGTAAAAGAAGTATGGAAATCAGGTACTACTAGAATAGCTGTATTTGCAACAGTACATAAAGAAGCATCTATGAAACTTATGGATATTTTTAAAGAAGCTGGTCTTGGAGCATATGTTGGTAAAGTAAATATGAACATGAATTGTCCTGACACTCTACTAGAAAATACTGAGGATTCTATCAACGATACAGAAGAAATAATAAACAAATACAGTGACATAAATTCTATTGTAAAACCAATTATAACTCCTAGATTTATACCTAGTTGTACAAGTAATCTCTTAAGGGAATTAGGAGATTTATGTTTAAAGTATAATGTTCCTATACAATCACATTTATCTGAAAACCATGATGAAATTGAATGGGTTAAAAGTTTAGAACCTGAATCTAAATTTTACGGAGATGCCTACAATAGATACAATTTATTTGGTCAAACAGCTACATTAATGGCTCATTGTATTCACTGCTCTCAAGAAGAAATAGATTTAATGAAAGAAAATGAGGTTATGGCTGTTCATTGTCCTGCTTCTAATTTTAATGTTGGTAGTGGAGCCATGCCTATTAGAAAATTACTTGATAATAATATAAAACTAGCTCTTGGTTCAGATATAAGTGGTGGTCATACATTGTCAATATTTAAAGCAATAGTATCTGCAATCCAGCTATCTAAATTATACTGGGTAAATTCTAATAAGAAATGTAATTTCCTATCGTTATCTGAGGCTTTTTATATTGCAACTAAAAGTGGAGGAAGTTTTTTTGGAAAAGTTGGTAGCTTTGAAGAAAATTATGATTTTGATGCATTAATTATTGATGATTCAGATTTAAATCATGACAGTTACTCTATACTTGAAAGACTTGAAAGATTTATCTATGTTGGTGATGACAGAAATATTATTCATAGATATGTATGTGGAAAATTAATTGAGGAACCTTCTGTAGAATTATAATAAAAATTTTTTATTGTACATACCTTACTTAATTCATATACTCAATAAAAAGAGTATGTACTAAAATCCATGAAATCATAGATTAAAACATACTCTTTTAGATTATCTTTGATTTATTTCTAGTTGTATTTAATTTTAATAATTATATTGTGTTTTTTCATAGTCAGTTTTCTTTCTAAACTTTAATTTGTACACATTACTCTTAGTCCTTAAATAAGAATGCTACAATTTTTATGAAGTTTAACTAAATTACTCTTTGTAATACCCTTCTAAGCTTTAATTTTAGTTTTATTGTATACTTTGCATACAATAACTATTAAGCTTATACCTATAATCACCAAAGCTATTCTACTTATTACAAATCTCTGTGGAATATCAAATGCAAGATTACCCATCGTGTCTGCAACTTTACTCTCTAGTATAGAGTTCACTAGATTTTTACCAGATATAATAGATAGTGTACCAGAATTTGTTATAAGAAATATTATTGGAATAAAAATATATAGAAAGTTTCCATTTATATTACCAATAAACATGCCCATACCTGATACAAATAACACAGATGGTATTAAAATTAGAATTATAGGTTTTATAAATTGACTAAAATCATTAAATTGAAATAATCTATTGTAAAAAATGAAACTTATTGCAATTACAACTGCAACTGTTAGAAGATACGCAACTGCTATTGTAACACTTTTTAAGCAAAAATATGTTGTAGGTTTTATCTTAGTGGTCATAGTAATTGTCCTTACAGCTTCTTCTCTCTTTGAAAAGATGTACGTGCAAAACACAAGAACTATAACTAGTAAAAATGGATTTACATCAAGTAAAAAACCAGAATAGCTCCACTCTGAAAATGGTGCTGTGTCGTTTAAACCATAGATTGTCTTTGTCTTAAGGACATTGTAGGAGAACCATCCTGTTATTAATATTAAAACCAAATATACCTTAGAGAATAACAATCTCTTCATTTCATATTTTATTATTTTTAAATTATTCAAAATTCAATTCCTCCCCTGTAAGATTACAAGCCTTTAAGAAATCATCATATTTTAATATATTGTACTTATATTTGTTATATAAGTCTTTAAGAATAGCTTCAAACTTATCTTGTCCTAAAATCTCTTCTGCCTTCAAAATTTGTAATGGCATTTTGTTATATAGAAGTCTCATAGAATTAGGTGATAAAATATTGAATACATAATTTTCAGGCAATTTTTCCAAATACTGCGGATTATTCATATAGAAATTTCTCTTAAGCTTATCATTTTCTTCTTTCCAATTATCTATAGTTTTTTTACTATACTCTTTTCCATACTCGTATTCCATGAACTTATTAGTTGCATAATTTGTTATTCCTTCTGGTGACCAAGGAGGTGTCATTTGGTCAACTTGTACTATAATCCCCCACCACTGGTGGCATATTTCATGAGCCAAAACTTCAGATCCATTTTCTCCCTCTCCTATGTGAGTATCAAATACATCTGGGTTGAAAATACTTTCATCCATATAACTTATATTCTCATGTGCTTTTCCTCCAGTTACCTGTCCTGATGAGGCTCCTCCTTCTACTAGCTTAAGCGGAATAACTTTATAACGTTCTAGTTCTCCATATTGTTTTGTATAGAAATTGATAGAATCTTTTATAATTTTCTCTGCATTCATTTTATTTATTTTATCTCCATGCTTTCTATTATAGTAAAATTGCACATCAATCCCACCTGCTTTTATATCTTTTTTTACATAGTCTGCAGCTATTATAGTCAACATTATTCCTCTTGTGCTAAATTTCCATGTACATTCATTATCCTTTTTATCACCTTTTACCTTTTCTGTACTGATTCCACTTACTACAGGTGTTATTCCAGTAGGTAGAGTTATATTACCATTAATCATCGATTCCATTGTATTCATAGCATCAACTTTAGGTTTTGGAAATATTGAACCTTTACTACGTAACTCAACCTTATCTTTACTTATTGTATCTCCTGCAAGAATAGTTTCAAATAGTTGATTGTTTATTAATTTCCCTCCATACTCAATTTCAATTTTAAGATTTTTTTCTTTAGGTATATTCAAACTAAGTCTTCCTTCTGCTTGTTTCTTCTTAGAAATATCATATTTAGCTTTCTTACCATTTATCTTAATATCTTTAATATCGTATCCAGGATTTAAATCAAATTCCAAGTTTTGATTTTCTCCACTAGTATTTTCCATAGTGTATTGTATTTTGCCATCTAATCTTGCCTTTTTAGGATTTATTTTTATATCAAGATCTGAATCAAGTAATTTTATATTCTTATTTAGCTTTTCATCAGCACCAGTAGACATAACAGCACCTGAGCCAGACTTCTTATCTGATACCTTTTCCATTTTAGGTGGAGGAGTATCATCATAATATGGTTCAAATGCATATACACTATAAGAACCTGCAATTAATACTATAGTTAAAATTGATAGTAATACCTTTTTCATATTAATTAGTATAGATGAAAAAACATTTTTTTCATATTTTCTTGTGCATATCACACCTAATAAATACGTTGATATTGATATAAAACTCCAAAGTAGTCTATTCCAACATAAAGCTTTTAATTGCAAAGTATTCCCAAAGCTATCAGAATAAATAGTAACTTTTGTCTGTACCCAATCAATAAGATAACTATCTTTTATATTTATAGATAAAAATACTAGAACAAGGAGTATAATCATACTTAAATCAATACGTCTTGTTATAGAATAAAATCCTGCTGAAAGTAAAATACCAAATAATAAGGCTGGTAACATTAAAACTAAATAGTTTATAAGATAAGTACTTAAACTAAAATTATCACCCATCTTAATGATAGAATATGGAAAACATATAATCATCGAAATTATTACAGATACTATAGTTGATACAAGAATAGAAATCACTCTAGCTAAATTTAAACTTTTAGCATCCATAATAGTTTCTATGATACCATTGGTTTTGTTTCTATAAATACTATCCATCTCATATATTGTAAACATTGAGAATAAAACTGTACCTATTAAAGCCCCTAACTTTGCTGGATTAAGTAAAACAGGTATACTCAAACTAAGTGATTGTCCTGAACTACCTTGGGGCAATAATCCAGGATTTTCATACATTATTATTGATAGACCTGGTATCAGTGCTATTACTACTATGAAAGTCCATGTAATCTTTGAGCTAAAAATCCTCTTTATCTCATCTTTGATAAATTTAATTGATTGCATTACTTTATCTCCTCCTCAGATATTAAAAACATATACGCATCCTCTAATGATGGTTCTACAGGTATCGCAAATTCTGGAAGCTTATGACTTACAATACGATATGAAGTCCCTGTTGTAGTAAGAATACTTGATGTAACTTTAAATTTGCTTGTTTTATTGCTATGTATTTTTCCATTTTTATCTTCATAAACTCCAACATGTCCCTCCGCTTTTTTAATTAACTCTTCAGAACTTCCATCAAAGAGCACATTTCCTTTATTTATTACTATTAATCTATTACATACAGACTGAACATCTTCTATAATATGTGTGGACAATATTACAATCTTATCTCTTGAGTTTTTTGAAAATAAATTACGGAAGTTTATTCTCTCCTCAGGGTCTAGTCCGACTGTAGGTTCATCTAGTATTAATAACTCTGGATTTCCCATTATTGCTTGAGCTATTCCAACTCTCTGTTTTTGACCACCTGATAGGGTCTTAATCTTTGAATCTCTCTTTTCTAATAAATTAGTTTGGCTAATAACTTCTTCTATTATCTTTTTTGTGTTCTTATTAATACCTTTTAAAACTGACATGTACTCAAGAAATTGATACACTGTCAACTCATCATACAAACCAAATTCTTGTGGTAAATATCCTAATTTACTTTTTAAATCTGTTTCATTCTGTTTAAGGGGTTTACCATTTACTAAAATCTTACCTGAAGTTTGAAGTATTCTTGAAGTCAAAAGTTTCATTAAAGTACTTTTACCTGCTCCATTAGGACCAAGTAAGCCTATCAAATTTGGACTTTCAAGACTTATATTTATATCTTTTAGTGCTTCCTTCCCTGCTCTATAAGTCATATTTAAATTTTTAACATCAATTTTCATGTTTCACTCACCTTTCACGTTTTTTAGTTTCTTATTACATTTTTTATTATATAAATGAAGTATGTAGTTAATATGTTCTTATCTTGTTTTTTATATGGTAGCTAAATACTTTTTAAATACATTCTTATACTCAAAATAACCCTATACTAAAATTTAAATTTAACCTTAAAATTTTAGTATAGGGTTATTTTATTTATAAAATATTTACTGCAATGTATTTTTTAATGCGATAGGAAATATAGCTGTAAATTTTACACCTACTGATGTATTTTCAATTTTATATTTGACCTTGTGCATATCAAATATAACTTTAATAATATACAATCCTAGACCACTTCCACCAGATTGTCTACTTCGTGACTTATCTACACGATAAAAAGGATTAAAAATATTTTCTATCTCAGATTCTTCTATAAATGTATTTGAATTCTCAACTTCAAAAACTCCACATTCATTATTCTTATACAATTTTATACTTACCAAAACACCATTTTTTGAGTGCTTAATTGAATTGTTAATAATATTAGAAATAGCTTTTTTCATCAATTTTATATCTACAAAAGAGTATAAATTTTTTTCTATATCAGTAATAACATCTATATTCTTATTTTCTGCTAATATTAAGTAATTTTGTATTGATTTCTGTACTAATGAACTCATATTAATTTCTACTGTATTTAATTTAAATCCAGATGACTCCATACGAGAAATATCGAGAATTTCACGTACCATTTCTTCCATACTTTCCATTACCTTAAGTGAATGTATTAAATAAGCATCTCTATCTTTATACATGCCAACATTGTATATCATGCCTTCAAGTTGACCTTTTATAATCGTAATTGGTGTTTTTAACTCATGAGATACTGCTGCAAAAAAAGTCCTTCTACTTATTTCATTCTTTCTTTCCTTTTCAATGTCTTCTTGAAGCTTTAAATTTGCATGCTCAAGATTATTAAGTGTGCTTGATAAATTATGTGCTAGCTCATTTAAACTTAAAGCAAGAGAGCCTATTTCATCATCACTTTCTACATCACATCTAACATCTAAATTCATCTGTGCAATTTTTTTTGAAGTATTACTTATCTTGACAACAGGTTTTGTAATTACTCTAGAATAAATAAATGAAGTAACTAGTGATATTATCAAAATCATTATTGCAACTACTGGTATCAATTTTAATAAAACCATAGAAGCTTCATCAACTACCATCAATTTTGGCATAACAGAGAGAATATATTTATCTGAACTATTTTTAAATGTAATATCAGTGGATATGGCACTTACATAACTACTTCCCGAAATTTGATTATTATTTAGGTAATTATATAAAAAATTATCTTCATTGAATATGGTTCTTTGCTTCTTATTTAATATAATATTTTCATCACCTAATTTCCCATACTTTATATTAGATGGTATTTCTACTGATTTTCCATTTTTCATTAAATTAATAGACACATTATTTTCAATTATAAAATCATAAAATTTAAGTGTAGAATCCTCATATTTAGTCTTCTCAATAACTTTAACAAATTCATTCAGATTTTTTTTGATATCATCTGTTAAGTATGATTTATATGTTTTGGGCATTGACATCATGATAAATATGTAAATTAGTGTACAGGATAAAATAAGTATCAAAGTTGTACTTAAAAAAACTTTTCTATTTAGACTTTTCTTAATCCAATACATCAATCCTATATCCTACCCCTCTTATTGTTTCTATGTAATTCACATCAAGCTTTTTTCTAAGATTTTTTATATGTGTATCTACAACCCTTTCATCTCCTAAAAAATCATATTTCCACAGGCTATTTATTAAATTTTCTCTAGTAAGTACACGCCCCTTGTGTTCTATTAGTTCCTTTAGAACTTCAAATTCTCTAGCAGTCAATTCAATCTGTTTACCATTAATAAAAACTTTATATCCTTCAACATCAACATTGATATCTCTATATGATAAAAATTCTCTATCTTCATGATTTTCTTCCTTATCCCCAGTTCTTCTTAATACTGCCTCTACTCTTTTTAGAAGAACAATTGTAGAAAATGGTTTTGTAATATAATCATCCACTTTTAATTCAAATCCTTTTACTTGGTCTGTTTCTTCATCCAATGCTGTAAGTATAATAATTGGAATATTAGATTCATTTCTTATTATTTCACAAACTACAAAGCCATCTATTTTTGGCATCAGTATGTCTAATAAAATCAAATTGTTGCTTTTTAAACTTTTCAATTCCATCAAGACCATTATTTGCTGTTATCATAGTATAATCTGCATTTTCTAAAAATGTTTTTATTATATTTTGGATATCTATATCGTCTTCTATGACCAATATTCTCTTTGACAAGCTTATCCCCTCTTTCTATAATTATAAACTTTAGATTGTATAACATATTTAGATTATACACTATCTTTATGTTTTTGATGTGTAGCATATGGTACTTCTCCTAAGTACTTTTCATATTATATTTATAAAATTGCGAAGTCAATATAATAAAAATATGAATTTTTTCTTATTTTATCTTTATTAATTTTTTTTATAAATACTAAATTTTATTTGTAAATATATAGCAATTTTTATATTATTTCTATATAATATATATGAGTAAATAATTTTGGAGGATTTGTCTAATGAGTGAATTTAAAGATGTTACTGCAGTAAAAAAAGCAAACGTTTATTTTGATGGTAAAGTAAGTAGTAGAGTAATAATATTTCCTAATGGAGAAAGAAAAACTTTAGGATTGATGTTACCTGGAGAGTATACTTTTTCTACTAGAGAAGAAGAAATAATGGAAATGCTTGCTGGAAGCATGGATGTAAAACTACCTGGAAGCAATGAATTTGTGACATATAAAGAAGGTCAAAAATTTAATGTTCCTTCTGATTCAAGTTTTGATTTAAAAGTTAATGAAGTTGTTGACTATTGCTGTTCATACATAGCTGATTAATAAATATATATGATATTCTTATATAAAATTTAATGTAAATAAAAAAAGAACAACTATATTTAATATTAAGTTGCTCTTTTTTTTATATTGCTCAAATTAGTTTAAATCTGGAACTATTGTGTCTAGTATCTCATCTAATACAAATAACATAACTTTTATCATAATCGGCATTAACACTGCTAATACCATAGTTATAAGGATTAGCTCTTTACTTAGAGCTACAAATGAGAATAATCCACCTAAAAATAGAATCCCAATAACAAATGCTATGGTCATGCTTACAATTAAAAATAATCTTTCTTTATTAAATGGCAAGCATTGCTGTCTTAGTATTAAAAGACCACATATACCAGTTAATATAGCACACATTGTGGAAAATACACTTGAACTATAACCTAAATATTCGACTATATTGTAAACAATAATTACATTTAATGTTACACATAATGCTCCTGGTAAAGCATTTTTTAATATATTAAGTAAAAAATTTCCTGAAATTCTACTTCTATTTGCCTCAAGAGCTAAAAAGAATGATGGTATACCTACTGTTACAGCTCCAATCAATGATAATTGAATTGGCACAAATGGATACTGTCTACTAAAGAAAAATAATGTTAATAGTGATAAGAAGAATGAAAAGATTGTTTTTACTAAAAACAAAGAAGATGCTCTTTGAATATTATTGATTACCTTTCTCCCCTCCATAACAACCTTTGGCATGGATGCAAAATTTGAATCTAATAAAACTAAATTAGAAACATTTTTGGTAGCATCACTTCCAGATGCCATTGCAATACTACAGTCAGCTTCTTTAAGTGCTAACACATCATTTACACCATCTCCTGTCATTGCTACTGTACGATTTTGTTGTTTTAATGCTACAATCATTTGTTTCTTTTGTTGTGGGCTTACTCTTCCAAAAACACTATATTTATCAACAGCATCGTATATGTCTTTATCATTTTTAAGTGTTGTTGCATCAATAAATCTATTAGCTGTTTTAAGACCTGCTTTTCTTGCTACTTCACTTACTGTTATTGGATTATCTCCAGATATAATTTTTATATCTACACCTTCATTATAAAAAAATTCTAAAGTTTCCTTAGCCTCATTCCTAATTTTATCTAATATCAATATAAAAGCAAGCGGTTTTATATCTTCAGGTATCTTATTATCTTCCATGTAAGAGTTACTATGAGCTAAAGCTATTACTCTATTTCCTGCTTTAGAATATTTTTCAATTTCTATTTTTAAGTCTTTATATCTATCTTTAAAAATAAACTCAAAGGCTCCTATTAAGTATGTACCTTCATTTTCAAAAACAACACCACTGTATTTTCTTGCTGATGAGAATGGAATCAAATTTTTAACTTTATACGTATCTGAAATATCATATTTATCTCTTATAGCATTTAATGTCGCATTATCATCTTTAAGAGAATTACACAAATTTCCCATAATCTCATTTACATCAACTTTTTCAAGCATTACTACATCATCAACTTGCATTTTACCTTCTGTAATTGTACCTGTTTTATCAAGACATAATGTGTCAACTCTAGCAAGAGTCTCTACACAATATAATTCTTGAACTAAAGTCTTGTGGCTTGCAAGTTTTATTGTCCCAACAGCTAAGGCAATACTTGTAAGCAGAGTTAATCCTTCTGGTATCATTCCATTTACAGCTGCCACAGTACCTACTACAGATGTTACTATAGAATCTCCATTTCCAAAATGTTGTTTTACAAACAATATAATTCCTAAAGGAATAATTATTACACCAACAACTTTTAATATTGCATTTAATGAATTTCTGAGTTGAGAATTGTGTTTCTTGGAAATTTTAGCGTCACTAGCTATCTTATTTGCATAGTTATCTTTTCCTATGTTTTCAACTTTTACAAATGCATCTCCAGAAACTACAAAACTACCAGAATATAAAAAATCACCTTTGCTTTTTACAATAATATCAGATTCTCCTGTGATTAGAGATTCATTTACCTCTAACTTTCCTTCTAAAACTTTTGAATCAGCACAAATTTGATTTCCTGTTTTTAAAATCATAATATCGTCTAGCACTAATTCTTGAACATCAATCTCTATTTTCTCTTTTTCTCTTATAACAGATACTTTGCTTGATACTATAACAGATAGATTGTCCAACAATCTTTTTGCTCTTATTTCTTGAATCACACCAATAATAGTATTAATTACAGCAATAAATATAAATAAGGTATTTTTAAAAGAGCCAACTGAAACTAGCAAACAAACTAAAACAATATTTATAAGATTAAAAAGTGTAAATATATTATCTTTAAAAATTTGCTTGTATGTTTTAGTTTTTCCATTGTCAAATACATTAATTAAATTGTCTTCTCTTCTACTTTTAAGTTGTTCACGGTTTAATCCAACATTTATATCACAATTATATCTTTTTAAGTTAACTTTATCCATATTATACTCCTTTCAACTTAACTTTTTCTTTAATAGTAATATCTATAAATATATTGTAAAATTCTAATTTAGTTTAATATATCTTATTGTAGTTTATATAATAAAACATAAATCTAAAGATTTAAATATCATAATTCTTAAGATTTCCTAAATTTTTTATGAATTTCGATATATTCTTATTAAGTTTAAATTAAGTTAAAAGAACAAATAGGTTTATTCCCTATAAAATAAAACTAGTTTATATATTCAATTTCCAAATCTTCATGTTTTCCTTTACCATATATAACCATTCCTATAACTGAAATTATTATAAGCATACTTCCTACAATACTATAAAAATTGAACTTTTCATTCAGTAAAAATACTCCTGCAAATATAGATACTACCATAGCGATATTTGATAATATTGATGTAAATGATATTGTTCCAATTAGTTGCACTGCTGCTGTTATTTCAATTGGTGTAAATTCACTTTTAGATAATTTTCTTACATATACACCATATGCACCTGCACAAATTACTGCCACAAGTATCATTATTCTTCCAAGTATACTACTTGTTTGATTACCTGTATTTTGTAAATTTATTATTATAACTCCAAATGTCTCAAGCATAAAATATAGAAATGGTTGAAACATACATAAAATCAAGAGGGATTTAAATCCTTACATTTTCTAGTAATATATAAAAAACTTTAACAGTACATACCATGTATGTCAACATATATACAAAAAAGCTATCTAATTTAAAATAGTTTAGATAGCTTTTTAATACAAATACAAAGTTTTTGTATATTTAAATTATTTATTATTTTAATTACTTATCTTTGTGACCATGTTAATATAGGCTTTTTCACTGCTCTTGCATCATCAACTCTTTTAACTAAAGTATTATGTGGAGCAGTTTTTAGTAATTCTGGCTCTTCCTTAGCTTCTTTGGCGACATTCTTCATAGCTTCAATAAAACTATCTAATGTTTCTATACTCTCACTTTCTGTAGGCTCTATCATAAGTGCTTCATTTATAATAAGAGGGAAATACATTGTTGGAGGATGATATCCATAATCCAACAATCTCTTTGCTATATCAATAGTTTTTATATTTGCTTCTCCTCTTGGTAATCCACCTAATACAAACTCATGTTTACATAAAGTGTCTATTGGTAAAATATAATCATCTTTTATACTTTCTTTTATATAATTAGCATTTAGAACTGCCATTTCACTAGCTTCTTTAAGTCCATCTCTTCCCATTGTCAATATATATGTGTAAGCTCTTACAAGGACTCCAAAGTTTCCATAGAAATTTTTAATTTTTCCAATAGACTTTGGTCTATCATAGTTTAATACATATTTATCTTCTTGTTTTTCGATTATTGGAATTGGTAAAAAAGACACTAACTCTTTTTTTGCTCCAACAGGTCCAGCCCCTGGACCACCGCCACCATGAGGAGTTGAAAATGTCTTATGAAGATTAAGATGGACTACATCAAATCCCATATCTCCTGGTCTTGTTATTCCCATAATAGCATTCATGTTTGCACCATCATAATACAAAAGGCCACCTGCTTCATGTACAAGGTCAGCTATTTCTTTTATATTTTTTTCAAATAGCCCAAGAGTACTCGGATTAGTAAGCATAAGGGCTGCTACTTCATCATTTAAAACTTCTTTTAATACATCTATATCTACAGCACCATTTTTATCAGACGTTATTTGAATTACATCAAAATTCGCCATAGCTGCACTTGCTGGATTTGTTCCGTGTGCAGAATCTGGAATTATTACTTTAGTTCTTTTATAGTCTCCTCTATTTTCATGATACGCTTTTATAAGCATAAGACCTGTAAATTCACCATGTGAACCTGCTGAAGGTTGAAGTGTCACTTCATCCATACCTGTAATTTCTGCAAGTTTATTTGATAAATCATACATAAGAGCAAGAGACCCTTGTGCTGTATCTGAAGATTGATATGGATGCATTCCAGTAAAGTTTGGAAGTGCTGCCATATCTTCATTAATTTTAGGGTTATATTTCATTGTACAAGAACCTAAAGGATAAAAACCAGTATCAACACCAAAATTCTTATTTGACAATAAAGTATAATGTCTAACTAATTCTAATTCACCAACTTCTGGTAAGTTTAATTCATTTTGTCTAGCCATAGTTGGGTCAATCATATCTTCTATTTTTATATCATCTATATCTAATTCTGGAAGTGAGTATGCTTTTCTACCTTTTTTAGATATATCTATCAACAAACTATTATATTCTTTCATTATAACCCCTCCATTATTCCAACTAACTTATCTATTTCATTTTTACTTCTTTTTTCAGTTACACAAAGTAAAGTTGAATTTTTTAATTCTGGATAATTGTGTTCTAAATTATAACCACCTAATATATTTTCTTCTAAAAGTTTATCGTTTATAGTGTCTATATTATAATTTCCTTGTACTGCAAATTCTTTAAAAAATCTGCCTTTAAATATAGGTCTGTATTTTCCTGTTTGCACAAGTTTATTATAAGCATAGTGTGCTTTTTTCATTGATTGCATACCAACTTCTTTAAATCCTTCTTTACCCATAGTAGACATGTATATTGATGCTACAAGAGCATTTAGAGCTTGATTTGAACATATATTAGAAGTTGCTTTTTCTCTTCTTACATGTTGCTCTCTAGTTTGTAAAGTTAATACATATGCAATTTTCCCTTCTGTATCTAAACTTTGCCCAACTATTCTTCCAGGCATTTTTCTTGTATATTTAGATTTACTAGCCAAAAATCCTACATAAGGACCTCCAAAATTAAGAGGATTTCCTAGTGATTGAGCTTCTCCAACAACAATATCTGCTCCTATTTCACCTGGTGTTTTTAAAACACCTAATGATATTGGGTCAACACTCATAATTAACATGGCTTTATTTTCATGAGTTATTTTTTCTATTTCTTCCATCTCTTCAATAATCCCAAAGAAGTTAGGAGTTTGTATAAGGACACATGCTGTATCTTTATCTACAGAAGTTCTTAATTTTTCTATATCTGTAGTTCCATATTCATTACAAAAATCAATTTCTACTATTTCACAATCTTTATATTGTAAATAAGTTTTTAGTACTGATAAAGTTTCTGGATGTGTAGTTTTTGATACTACTATTTTACTTTTTCTAGTTTGATTCATTGCCATTATACATGCTTCTATTGCAGCAGTCGCTCCATCATACATTGATGCATTTGCAATTTCCATACCAGTAATTTCTGCAATCATAGATTGGAACTCAAACACTACTTGCAAAGTTCCTTGACTTATTTCTGCTTGATATGGAGTATATGCTGTATAAAATTCGGACCTTGAAGTTATATGCTTTATAATTGATGGTATATAATGGTCGTATGCACCAGCTCCAAGAAAACAAGTTAAATCTTCTAGACTTAAATTTTCCTCTGACAATCTTTTTACTATTTTACTAACTTCCAATTCAGATTTTCCACTATCTAGATTTAAATCTCTTTTTAATTTTAGTTCATCTGGTATATCTGAAAATAATTCATCAACTGAGTTTAATCCAACTACTTTTAACATTTTTTCCTTATCTTCATTTGTGGCAGGTATATATGAAAATTTATTTTCTTTATTTACTACAACATTATCTTTTTTATATTGTTTTTTATAAAAAGGCTTCTTAACTGTTATAGCAGGAACAACTTTTTTTCTAATTGCTATACCTATTTCATTTCCTGCTTTTGCATATTCAGCATCTATAATTCCCATTCCTAAGATTTTTCCTGTTGTTGGAGATGCACACCCAGTAGTTACAAAACCAACTGTTTTATCTCCAACTTTTATATCATATCCATTTCTAGGCATCCCTTTACCTTGCATTTCAAATCCTACTAATTTTCTTTTAATCCCATTTTCTTTTTCTTCTGCTAAGATTGATTTGCCAATAAATGATTCCTTATTTACTTTTACAAAAATAGATAATCCTCCTTCAAGTGGAGATATGTGTTCATTTATCTCATGTCCATATAGAGGTAGAGTTGCTTCAAATCTTAAAGTATCTCTACAACCTAGACCAGCTGGACATATATCTTCTCCTCCAACTTTCAGGACTTCATCCCAAATTGCTTTTATATGTTCATTTTTGCAATATATTTCAAAACCATCTTCTCCAGTATATCCTGTTCTTGAAACTAAACAAGAGTATCCAGATACTTTTATTTTTGGCATTGACTTATAAAATTTTATTGATTCTAAATTTATGTCCGTGATTTTTTGAAGAATTTTTTCTGCTTTAGGTCCTTGAACTGCTAATTGACAAACTTCATTAGATATATTTTTTATATTTACTTTATACCCTTCACTTTGCTTCATTATCCATGCAACATCTTTGTCTATATTTCCTGCATTTATTACTAACAAATAATCTTCTTCCCCAAACTTATATATTAATAAATCATCAACTACTCCACCATTTTCATAGCACATAGGTGTATATATGATGTCATTGACTTTTAATACACTTATATCATTCGTAACTAGATTTTGTATAAATTTTTCTGATTCTACTCCTTTTACTTCTATCTCTCCCATGTGAGATACATCAAATATACCTGCACTTTTTCTAACCATTTCATGCTCTTTGTTTATTCCTTCATATTCTAAAGGCATTTCCCAACCAGCAAATTCAACAAGCTTTGCACCAAGCTCTTTGTGTGTATTATACAAAGGTACTCTTTTTAATTCATTCATATATAACCCTCCCTATAAAACTAAACTTATTCTATTTAAGCAACTTCGCCATTATGTCCTGTATTTTCCCATAAAAAAAAATATATAAGCATAGGAAATAATCCTAGCCTATATATCCCTGTTTGTATACCTGAAAGATTTAATAATTTAATATTATTCTGCTTCTTCGGTGACTTATAGTATTTAACTTAAGTCTCTCCAGAGTCCCATCAATTAGCGATATCTTTGCCTGAAAGCTTCTCTAAGAATTGGCATTTCTTAAATTTCTTCTTCGGCGCCTTTTTGTATAAAGGTCTCTCTCGCTAATCTCACTTGGAAATATTTATTTTCAATTTTATTTTATGAATATTTAAATCAAATGTCAACACATTATATTTATTTTTTTTTATGTATTAATTTTTTTGTTAAGTTTTTATTATCAATTATTTCTCTTTTATATTATTCACTCTTCTGCAAACATATTATATATTAATGCAAAATAACATTTTCACTTAATTTATTATTAAAATAACACACAAAGAACCAAATGTAAATTTGTATCGAGATTTACTATAACATGTTAAAAGTATATTCATACACTTGATGAAATCGTTTACAATTTTAAACTTGTGAAAAATAAGATTTTTAAAATAGAATATTTTTAATAGAATTACAACTATTGAATGGTTATGTGATTTGAATATTTCTTAAAATTTTAATCATTTTATACTTTTAAAATACATTGCTATAAAATTTTATACCTTTATTTACATACATTTTAAATGTTGTATATGTAATTTTATTTTTGTATAACAAAAAGAACTTATTGAGTTTTTTTACAAGTTTTCTAAAAATAACAATATAGCAAATTCCTATCATTAGGTATCCCTATTAATTTAATATAGTTATTTATCAAAAAATAAAAACGGGATAGCCCACTCCGAAAGCCAGCAACCCCAGTTTTTTTTCAGCACAACTAAGTACTGTAAAGTGCGGATGAAGGGAGTCGAACCCCCACGCCAATGGCGCTAGATCCTAAGTCTAGTGCGTCTGCCAATTCCGCCACATCCGCTTATATTACTCTTTTATTTTACTATATTTCGCTATTATTTTCAATAACTTTTTTAAATTATCTAAAAATAAACAAAATAATGATAATAAAAGGTAAAATTCATTTACAGCCTTATTCTGCAAGTTCTATTTCTGCTTCATCAACTCTCTTACCTATAACTTGAAGACCTACAAATACAGCTGCTATAGCAACTGGCAATACTATATATATTGGCAATCCAAATCCAGCTGGTATATATCCAAATACAATAGTAATTACTGCTGTAAATATAGCATATGGCATTTGAGTATTAACATGGTCTATATGATTACATCCAGCTCCCATTGAAGAAAGTATTGTTGTATCTGAAATTGGAGAACAATGGTCTCCAAATATTGCACCTGTTAAAACTGCACTTGTGCTTACTATTACATAAGACATGTCAGGATTTAGTGAATATGCAAGTGGTATCGCAAGTGGCATAAGTATACCCATTGTTCCATAAGCAGTTCCAGTAGCAAAAGATATTATTGCTCCTAATCCAAATATTAAACTTGGTAGTAAGAATGGAGGCAGTGAACCTGATAATAAATGTATCAAGAATTTAGCTGTACCTAACTCTTTTATTACTGAACTTAATGACCAAGCAAGTATTAATATTACACCAGTGATTACTAAACTTTTCATACCATCTATCCAAACATCAATTGCTTCTGATACTGTAAAAATCTTCTTAACTACAGCCATTATAATAGCAACTAGACTTGCAACTAATGCAGATTGGAATAATGCTCTAGATGCATCAGATGCACTAAACGCTTCTTTGATTGCTTCAAAAGAATATGGCGAATTTGTAAATAATTGTATTAAAGTCTTATCTTCTCCTCCCATTATAGATGTATATCCACTATAATAGAATGATGCTAGTGCAACTACTATTAATGTACCTATTGGAATTATAGCATTCCATACACTTAATTTCACTCCATCTTTTGGAGCTAAATCATCCAACTCTTCAACACCTTCATCAAGGTCTGTACCAATTTTTCTACTTCTAGATTTTATTTCAGCTTTTCTCATTGGTCCAAATTCTTTTAATAATAACGCTGAAATTACAATAAATGCTAATATTAATATGTTATAAAATCTAAATGGTATTGTATTTAAAAATATGCCAAATGCATCAACATCTACACTTATACTTTCAAAAGCATCATGTATCAAACCAACTTCAAGACCTATCCATGTAGATATTATAGCAAGCCCAGCAACTGGTGCTGCTGTAGCATCTATTATAAATGCTAATTTTTCTCTTGATATTTTCATTTTATCTGCAACTGGTCTCATCATAGGTCCTACAATTAATGAATTAGCATAATCATCAAAGAAAACTAAAAGACCTAAAAACCAAGTTATAATCTGTGTACCTTTAGCTGATTTTGCTCTCTTTGCAAGTGCTTCAGCTATAGCCTTAGCACCACCCATCTTGGCAACAAGATTTATTACTCCCCCAATTGCTAAGACTTGTAGTATTATCCCTGCATTCCATGGGTCTGACAGAGATACTAAAGCTCTATCTACTAAGTCTAAAAACGCTTGTATAAATGCAGCAAATACATTAACTCCACTGACTTGAATTATAAAACTTCCAGAAAGAATTCCTAGCAATAAAGAAATTATTACATTTTTAGTTATAAATGCAAGTATTATAGCAACTAATGGTGGTATTAAAGTTAAAATTCCAAATTTTTCTGCGTTAGCCAGTGCAATTGTATCTATATCTTCCTCTGCAAATACCATTACAGTTGACATTATAAACATAATTGTCGTCAGAAAAATAATGTTAAATTTTTTATTTCTCATATAAATCTCCCTCTCTTTTTAATTTTGTGAATTATATAGGGTATTATGGGTTATGATAAAATAAAAAAGCCTTGAGTGGTAAACACTCAAGGCTTAAACATTACAATACATTGATAATACTAAAAACAAATATAATATAATTCCTTAAATGATAGCTCACCACAAATAAACCTGTGACAGTTGTACATATATTTTATGTACCCCCAGCAATATAATCTTAAAGCATCGATTATAAAACTTCGGCAATATCCCCTTTCCCAATAATTCTTTGTGCTTAACTCCTTATTGGTACTGATAGATTATTGCGCCTCTACCCTTTTATTCACTTTTATTAAATATATTTTGAGTATATATTATTTATTTAAAATTTGCAAGGAAGTTTTAAAAATTTTACTTTAAAGGATTTTTTATATTATTGTCGAATTATAAAAATAATTGTACTAAAATCAGCTAAAAAAATTTTATCAATTATATGGAGGAATTACTTTAATGTTATTAATTTACAATGAAAAAACAAACCCTTATTTTAATTTAGCAATGGAAGAATATCTACTTAAAAACTTTGACGAAGATTTATTTATTTTATGGAGGAACGAACCTTCTATAATCGTTGGAAAAAATCAAAATACACTTTCTGAAATAAACTTAGAATATATAAAAGAACATTCAATACCAGTTGTTAGAAGACAATCTGGCGGAGGAGCTGTATTTCATGATTTAGGAAATATAAACTTTACATTTATAGCTTGTAATAATAATAGCTTTAGTGATTTCAGAAGATTCACTCAACCAATAATAGACTTGCTTAAAACCTTAGATGTCAATGCTGAGTTTTCTGGAAGAAATGACCTTCTTATAGAAGGTAAAAAATTCTCTGGAAATGCTCAACATAACTATAAAAATAAAGTGATGCATCATGGGACACTTTTATTTTCATCTGAAATAAATGACCTTTCAAATGCACTAAAAGTAAAACCCATAAAGTTTGAAGGTAAAGGCATAAAATCTGTAAAGTCTCGTGTAACCAATATAAGCGAACATTTACAGTCTGATATGGATATACTTGAGTTTAAAGATGCTATAATGAATTATCTTTTTTCAACAAATACTGGTAATACAAATTACTCTCTAAGTAAATATGACATAGAAGAAATAGAAAAACTTACTAAATCAAAATATGAAACTTGGGATTGGAATTTTGGTAATTCACCAAAATACTCTCTTTCAAATGAATTAAAATATGCTGGTGGAAATGTAGAATTTAATTTAAATGTTGATAAAGGTATAATAACTAGTATAAAGTTTTTTGGAGATTTCTTTGGGAAGTGTGATGTATCTTTTGTAGAAGATAAACTTATTGGTACAAAGCATGAGGAGAATTCATTGAGAGCTATTTTAGATGCTATTGAAATAAATGACTATTTCTTGGGTGCTGATACTAATATTTTAGTTTCTGGAATTTTGGGTGTTAAATAGAAATAACAAAAACTTTAAAATATTTATAAAATTATGTTTACAGATACAAAAAATCATGCTAATATGTATAACATAATTAAAAATTAATACTTCTTATCCAGAGTGGTGAAGGGACTGGCCCTGTGAAACCCAGCAACCAGTATATTTTTTAATATACATTGGTGCTAAATCCTGCAGTATTGTACTGAAAGATGAGTTTAAATTAGCTTTTAAAGCCTGAGTTTACACTCAGGCTTATTTTATTTTCACAATGTGATAAAAAGAGGGTATTTTATTTTTAACTAATCAATTATATTCAGGAGGGAATTTTTATGAAATTCAAAAAATTATTAAGTTTGTTATTATGTCTAGTATTTACTTTATCTGTAGTTGGATGTTCAAAATCTAAAGACGATAAAAAAATTGTTGTTGGTGCTACTTTAGTTCCAGGTGGAGAGTTGTTAGAGGAACTAAAACCACTGATTGAAGAAAAAGGTTATACTTTAGAAGTTAAGAACTTTGACGATTACATACTTCCAAATGAAGCTTTAAATAATGGCGAAATTGATGCAAATCTATTTCAACATGAACCTTATCTAAAAGAAGCTGTTAAAGCTAAAGGTTATAAAATAATGGCAGGAACTAAACTATATGTATGCCCAGCGATACTTTACTCTTACAAAATAAAATCTGTTGATGAATTTAAAAAGGGAGATACAATTGCAATAAGCAACAATCCATCTTCTTGTTCTAAAGACCTTAGATATCTTGAAAGTATAGGACTTTTAACTTTACCTAAAGAAAATAATTTAGTTAGTCCTAAAGATATAATTGAAAATCCAAAGGGCATACAATTCAAAGAATTAGATATTGCTCAAATACCATCTTCTCTTCCAGATGTAACTGCTGCATTTATAGACACTACTTACGCAGTACCTGCTGATCTTGATGCTAAGAAAAATGGAATCTACACAGCACCGGTAAATGATGAATATGCTAATCTTTTAGCATTTAGAAGTGAAGATAAAGATAGTGAAAAAATTAAAGTTCTACAAGAAGTTCTTACATCAGATAAAGCAAGAAACTTAATTAAAGAAAAATACAAAGGAATTGTAATTCCTGTTTTTTAGTAGAATTAGTATAATTTTAATATTATTATTGTAATCTTGTTGAATATTGACTTGTTAAGTGCTACCATTTAAGTAAATCTATGTTTGTGGAGGAAGATTACTATGGCTATAGAATTGAAAAAAGGACAAAAAATAAATCTTACAAAAAAAGAAAATACCGATTTAGGTGAGATTTTAGTTAATTTAAATTGGAATCAAAAAGTACAAAAAAAGGGCTTTTTTGGAGCTCTAAGAAATAGTAATATAGATTTAGATTTAGGTTGCTTGTTTGAAATGAAAAATGGTGTAAAAGGTGCTGTTCAAGCGTTAGGCAATTCTTTTGGCAATTTAGAACATCCTCCTTTTGCTCAACTAGATGGAGATGACCGAACAGGAAGCAATACACAAGGCGAAAATATAAGAATCAATGGTAACAAGATAAAAGAAATAAAAAGAATATTGATTTATGCTTTTATTTATGAAGGTGTGGCTAATTGGTCAGAAGCTGACGGAGTTGTAACTATTAAACAAAAACAAGATTCTGATTTAGTGGTTAAGCTTGATGAGCATAAAAATGGCTATAATATGTGTTCAATAGCATTAATAGAAAATGTAAACGATGAAACATTTAGTGTTGAAAAGGTAGTTAAATACTTTAAAGGACATAGAGAAATGGATAATGAATTTAACTGGGGCTTAAAATGGGTTGCAGGGAAAAAATAACAATGTTTAAGAGACTATAAGTAAATCTACTTATAGTCTTTATTTATGTATTCGCCATCAACACTATCAATAAGTTCATCTTCTCTAAAACATAACTCTATATTATTTACACCTCACATAAAACCTTATAAGAATTTATAGTTTTCATGTAATTATTTAAATAAAGTTGTATATTATGTATTGATGTTATTCTCAATATTTGTATCACTGTACATTTTAGATAGTTAACAAAATTAATAAAGCACTTATATTATAAGCACTTTATTAGATTAGTATATATTAAAATATACTTTAACTATTATAAACTATAAACAGTTTCTTCATCTAATATTTTTTCAAAGTCTAATATTGGCATTGGTTTATAAAAGACAAACCCTTGAACCAAATCACACCCAATCTCTTTAAGAAACTCAACCTGTTCTTTATATTCAATACCTTCAGCAACAGTTATAATATTTAACTCTTTTATCATATGTATAATATTTTTTATTACTATCTTCTCTTTTTCTTTATTTAAACTTTCTTTAAAAAACATTGAGTCAAGCTTTAAAACATCAAATGGTAAATCCTTCAAAACACTTAGAGACGAGTATCCTTTTCCAAAATCATCCAAAGAACAAGTAAAGCCACTTTCATGTAGGTCATGTACAATTTCTAAAAGATGCTCTTGATTTTCAAAAGCAACACTTTCTGTAAATTCAATTTCTATAGTATTTTTAGGTATATTATATTTATTTTGTATACGCGAATAAGTTTCTACAAACTTAGCATTATAAAATTGAATCTTAGAAACATTAACTGAGATGGGAACAACTTGTTCATTTTCATCTAATCTCTTTCTAATCCATCTGCATACCTCTTCAAATACATATTGGTCTACTAAGCTAATAAAAAATTCCTTTTCTAATATTGGAATAAATATCGCTGGAGATATCACACATTTGTTTGGTGTCATCCAACGTACTAAAGCTTCTGCACAATCTATTTTTTGATTATGTAAATTAACTTTAGGTTGAAAATAAACAACAAATTCTCTTCTATCGAGTGCTTCATGTATTCTACTCTTAATGGTATTTTCTTCAATCATTTTTTTGCGAATATTTTCATTATAGAAAGCATACTTAGTACCAGGTTTATTCTTGACAGTCTTTTGTGCAAAATTTGCACGATTTATCAAGTCATCTATATTTAATTTTTCATTCACATCTTCAATACAACAAATTCCACTGACAATAGTAATACTATATTTATTTTTAATTTCATCTGTAATGTTAATCAACTTATCATCTACAATTTGTTGTCTTCTTAGTAAAGCTTCCTTATCTACATAACATCTTAATGCAACAAATCTATCTGCAATCTCTCTTGCAAATGTTTCATATTTTCCAATATCATCCATCATGAAATTAGAATAGCGTTTTAATATCATGTCCCCATAATCGTATCCAAATATATCATTGATATACTTAAAATTTTCAAAATCGATATAAAATATAGCAAATTTCTTGTCTTTATGTTTATAAATATACTGTTCTGCATCCAACTTAAACTTGTCTATAGTATTTGCTCCTGTAAGTTCATCTTTATATGCAATATTTTTTAAATCTACATTTAATTTTTCAAGTCTAATTAATCTTCTATTGTACTGCATAATCAATATAATCCATGCTACTATACCTACAATTGATATTATAATTATTAAAGTCATTAAGTAATCGCTTTTTTCTTTCGAATAATGTTCTATCTCAAATACTGTGTCATTTGCAATCTTAAAAAATTCTTCACTTGTTTGTAGTAACTGACTACTATCTTCTTCCATCCTTACTTTTTTAATTTCAATATTTAAATTTTCCCATTTTCTTTCTAATAAAGATAAATACTCGTTATATTTTTTACAATCAGTGACTACTAGACCATATTTTCCATGTCCTGTATTTAATTCATGTAAAATTTCATCGATATATTCTACTAGTTCATCATTTGGTTGAAAATTCATTTCTAATTTAGTTAGACGTTGACTCGCTCCACGAACAATACCAACATAATTAATCAACTTTCCATAATCTCCAATGTTGTGAATTAATTGAACAGAAATGTAACTTATAGAAATTAATAAAACAAATAAAACTAAGATAGTTATCTTTAAAAATCTCTTCATAAAATACCTCTATCCCCTATGTTTTCACGTTTATCAGATATTCTACAATTATGCTAACTAGGTTTTTATATGTTATAAATAATTAATATGATTTCTTCAATAAATTTTCTAAACATTTTTAATAACCAACTTAGTAAAATATTGTATAATCATTTTCTCAAATAACGTGTATTAAACCTTAATAAAACTCTCTTATTACTTAAAATATAGAAGATTTTATTCTACATAGTTTATTTTTGACATTGCATATTTTTGTAAATCATCATTTTTTCAAATTTTCCAATAGGTCTAGGTTTAGTTTCTGTTAACAAACTTTAGAACCTATATAAATACTATAATCATAATAGCTATTGCAAGTTTAATGTTTGTTTATTTTTATTCAAAATCTGCAATCTAAAATCTATCGTGACCTTTTTCCTTTTTTTCATTGTTATTAATCTAGGTTGTTCATTCTCCTTTGTAGGTGGTATTGAAAATATCAATGTGTTTTTTATAATCATACTTAATAAAATAATCACTCATAAGTCCATACACTTGTAAATGTTTTTCAAGTTTTGTTGTGCAAAGTATTTTTTATGTAAACTAGTTGAGAAATAAGGGTCTGTTTAATCAATTTCTACATTCTTTCTTTAGTGCATATGCTGGAGGTTTTATACGGATAAAATCAATAATTAGTAACAAAAATAGAAAAACGTTTTTTTAGAAGATTTTATTTTAATATTTAAACCACTCCTGAGAGATTATATAATAAATATATATCCATTGAATTATTAATATAATAACATAACCTTGTTCATGTATGTATTAGATTAATTGTATCAAAATAACTAATAAACCGCAAGTTCTAGCTAGTTTTCTTAAACCTTAAACATAGAATGATAAAATAAGATTCATCAAATAAGTTGTATAATAATAGGAAGTGTAAATACTTTGAAACACGAATATGGCTTGTATTATTTAATTTATGAATACTATGTATAGAGTATATTATTTGGACATTATAAAAAAGGGCAAACTCTACCATCTATTGAAACAATTTGCAAGCAATTTAGAGTTGCACCACAAACAGCTCGTACTGCTCTATCAAAAATACAAGATGCTGGCTATATTTCAATTAGAGTTAAACTAACTTCTATTATCATCTCTGAACAAGATGAAGAAATTCAAAAAAGTATTCAATTAATTACTTTTCAGCAATAAAGGAAACTGTTATAGATTTATACAAGTCTACAAAACTCGTCCACAGAAGTATTTAAATCAAAAAAAATCAGCCACTTTAAGGTGGCTGATTACATAATCATTATATAAAACACATTTGCCATAAAAAATAGACTTACTTATTAACTGCTTTTGAAGCATCATCTATCATCTTATTTAAAGATGTAAGACCACCATCATTTACATACCATGTTGGTGCATCTAAGTATATTATATTATCATTTTTATAAGCATCCATAGACTTTATTACGTCATTGTTTAGAACAGATTTAGCTGTTAAACCAGCTTTCACATCACTACCAGTAGCTATACCTCTATCTATAACAAACATAATATCTGGATTTTGTTTAGCTACATATTCAAAAGTAATATTTTGACCATGACTTGATTCCTTTATATTTTTATCTTTATTCTTAAATCCAAAACTATTATATAATATGCTAAATCTAGACTCTTCACCAAATACACTTAAATTCCCCTCATTTACCATAAGAGTTAAAGCATTTAAGTCTTTTTCTGTTACTTTTTTATTTAAAACTTCTATTTTCTTTTCAATTTTAACAAATTCTTGATTAGCCTTCTCTTCTACTCCAAATATTTTAGCTATTTTATTTATATTATTTTTGACAGATTCTAAATACTTCTTATCATCTTTACTTGTACTTATTGTTGGTGCAATCTTAGATAATTGCTCATAAAAATCTTCTTGTCTTCCATTTATTATGATTAAATCTGGATTTGTTGATTTTATACTTTCTAAATCTGGTTCTTTTAATCCACCTAAATCTGCATATTTTTCATCTTTATACTTTTCTAAAGATACTGGTAAGCTTGATTTTGGAAGTCCTACTAAACTCTCACTTACACCTAGTGCATCCATTGTATCTAGTGCTGAATAATCAAATACTACTACTTTTTTAGGCTTCAACTTTACATCTGTTTCTCCTAAGCTATGAGTTATTTTTATAGTAGCATTTGAAGCATCTAATGTTTTCTTATCACTTTTTTTACTCCCACCTAATGCAAATACTGCTACTAATCCTACTATAGCCACGGTTGCTATTATTGCTGCTTTTTTATTCATCTTAATGTCTCCCTCATTTTTTATTAATACTTGTCTTAGTTTAAATTTTGATTAGAAAATTCATAGATTTTTATCTATAGTGTTTTAAAAATAAACACATATTCTATTTCCATTTATATGCTTAATGTCAAAGTTCATTTCGTAAATATCTCCTAAAACTTTTTCATTAACTATTTCATCTGTACGACCTACCTTTTCAATTTTTCCATTTTTAAGTGCAACTATATTATCTGAATAGCATGAAGCAAAATTTATATCATGCATGACCAACACTATAGTCTTACCTAACTCATCACAAAGACTTCTAAGTACCTTCATCATTTGTACTGAATGATTCATATCCAAATTGTTAAGTGGTTCATCAAGTAATATGTACTCCGTATTTTGGGCTATTACCATTGCTATATAAGCTCTTTGTCTTTGACCTCCACTTAATTCATCCAAATATTTGTCTTGTATATCAGTTAATTTCATATACTCTATTGCTTCATTAATATATTTTTCATCCTCTTGAGTTAAATTTCCTTCACTGTATGGAAATCTTCCAAAGCCAACTAATTCTCTTATTGTGAGTTTTAAAGTTATATTATTAGATTGTTTAAGTATAGCTATTTTTTTTGCAAGTTCTTTATTGTTGTAAGAACTCAAGCTTTTTCCTTCTATCAATACTTCTCCACTATCACCTCCTATAAGTCTTGTTACTATTGATAACACAGTGCTTTTACCAGCCCCATTTGGACCTATAAAAGATGTTATTTTTCCTTTTTCTATATTAAAAGAAACATTATCTACAACATTTTTATTTTTATATTTTTTAAATATATTTTTTATTTCTATCATCTATTTGCCCCCTTTAATAATAATTGGATAAAGTAAATTCCTCCTATAAAATTTATTACTACACTTAATGTTGTATCAAATTTGAATATATGTTGTATAAAAAATTGACCTATTATTAACGTAATCATTCCTAGCAATATAGAACCTAAAATTAAATAGGTATGTTTATATGTTTTAAAAACTTCTCTAGCTATGTTGGCTAGTAAAAGACCTAAAAATGTCATAGGTCCAATAAGTGCTGTTGATACTGAAACTAAAATTGCTATTAGGATTATCATTTTTTTTACTACTTTATCAAAATCTACACCTAAATTAATTGCTTGCTCTCTACCTAATGATAGTACATCTAAATATTTTATATCATCATATATAAAAGGTATTGTTGCAATAACTATTATAAATGCAATTAACAATACATTTGTATTTATATTATTTAGACTAGCCATTATGCTAGTTTGTAGTGCTAGAAATTCATTAGGGTCTATCATTACTTGAATAAATGTTGTTGCACTTTTAAATAGAGTTCCAAATACCATTCCTACTAGGATTAAAAAGAAAATATTATTTTCTTTTCTTTCAAACAATGCCCTATACAATAACATTGAAGCTACAATCATTATAGTCACATTAATGATAAAATTATAATTTTCATTTGTAATGAGATTACTGCTTGCTCCAAATATAAATACTATTATAGTTTGAATCATTACATATAAGGAATCTAATCCTAGCACACTTGGTGTTAATATCTGATTGTTAGTAATTGTTTGAAATACTACTGTAGTAAATGCTATACATCCTCCTCCAAGTATCATTGCAAGTATTTTTGGTATTCTTTGTGATAATGCATAATCTAGATTATTCATATCTATTCCATAGGTTAAAAAAAGTGCCATTGATATCAAGAGTAATGCAGTCACTAAGTAAATTTTTTTATTAAGACTAAGCTTCATTTATATTCCTCCTTAGTATTAAGTAAAGGAATAGTATACTTCCTATAACACCAACTGTAAGCCCTATAGATATTTCATATGGATAAATGATAAGCCTTCCAAAAATATCACATATAAGTACAAATAGTGCCCCAAATAATCCCGTATGCCATATACTATCTCTTATATTGTCACCCATATACAAAGATACAATATTAGGAACTATTAGACCTATAAAAGGTATATTACCAGCAGTAACAACTACACATACTGTAACAAGAGCTACTATTATTAAACCTACATTAACGACTTTTTTATAACTTAGACCTAGGTTAGTTGCAAAATCCATCCCCATCCCAACAACAGTAAATCTATTTGCATAAATATATGCTACTATTATGAGAGGTATTGTTATGTATAATATTTCATAATTTCCTTTAAGTATCATAGAAAAGTCACCTTGCATCCAAGAACTTACATTTTGACTCAAATCATATTTATATGAAATAAAATCAGTCATAGAACCTATTATATTTCCAAACATTATACCTACTAATGGCACGAATATTATACTTTTAAACTGTAACTTCCTTATTATTTTCATGAACATAAATGTTCCTATAAGAGAAAATATAAATGCTATTATGGTCTTCGTGAAAATCGATGCACTTGGTATTAAAAGCATACAAATTACTATACCAAATTGAGCCGCATCTATTGTTGCTCCTGTAGTAGGCGATACAAATTTATTTTTACTTATCTGTTGCATTATAAGGCCTGCTATACTCATTCCTATACCTGCAATTAATATACTTATTAATCTTGGTATTCTACTCATGACAAATATCATAAGTTTATGCTGATTTTTTGCAAATATATGCATTATGTTTATATCTTCTGCTCCTATAAATAAGGAAAAATAAGATAAAATTATTATTCCTATAATTAAATATCTCTTTTTCATTCTCCCTCCTTAATTTTTTTACTAAAAATGATAATTATTATCATTTCTTTTTACATTTTATCAATAATAATTATCATTGTCAATATGTATATATATTTGTTTTTTTATATAAAAAATGTTACTAGAATTAAAAATTCTAGTAACATTTAAATTTAATCTAAACCATATCTCATATATAAATCTATATATATGAATGCTTCTTATTAAATATAGTATTTTCTACACCTAATTTAATTACTATCTTACTTTAGTATCTCTTTAAACACTCTATAAAAGTTTCCACTCGATATTAGATTTATATCACTTTTTTTATATCCTCTTTTTTCAAGCTCTACTATTATATTTTTAGCTTCATATGTACTTTTAAGCCCATCTACACTTGGATTTTTGGAATTTTCTTCAGTAAAAGAACCTATAGTCTCTTCTCCTAGATAATCGCTAAAATCAAAACCAAAAGATACATGCTCTATACCTATAAGATTCACCATATAATCTATATGGTCAACTAAATGTATTAAATCTTGCTTCTTAGGATTAATATTGGTAAATGCTCTAAAGCTATTTATTCCCACTAATCCACCTGTTTTTGAAATTTCTTTTAATTGATTATCTGTAAGATTTCTTTTTACATCACATAGATTCTTAACATTAGAATGAGATGCTATAACTGGTTTACTTACAACAGACATCAAATCCCAAAATGATTTTTCATTTAGATGTGATACATCTATTAGCATACCTAATTGTTCTAACTTATCTACTGCTTTTTTTCCTATTGCAGTTAAGCCTCTGTTTTCATCTCCTAAACACCCTGTAGCAAGTTCATTCTGCTCATTCCAAGTTAATGATGCATGTCTAGCTCCAACTTCTTTATAATAATATTCGATTAAGTCTAAATTTTTTCCAACATGGCTTAAACCTTCAAGACCAATTAAAATATTTATTTTATTCTCATTTAGACCTTTATTTATATCAGAATATTTTTTTACTATGTTTACAATATCCTTCATATCTTCAATTTCTTCTTTTACACATTCTATTATCTGCTTAACTCTCTTTTCAGGCTTTTTATCATATGGTGGGTCTATCCATATTACAAAAATAGCCCCTTCAATATTTGCTTTTTTAAAATTTTCAAGATGGATTCTTCTAAATACATCTTTCTCTCCATTAATTCTTCTTATCGTTACATCTGACCAAGTATCTGAATGTCCATCAAAAATCATGACAACCTCCAATTAAATAAAATCTTTTTCAAACGTTTGTTTTTCACTCTTTACAAAACTTATATTAAAATATTTCCTACCAAAAGACCAAAATAATTACCAACTATATAACCAAATGTTCCAACTATAAGTATTGGCCCTACTAACTTAGACCACCCTTTTGATATTGCCATAGCTGCTGCTGTTGTAGGTCCACCAATATTTGCATTAGATGCAAGAATAGCTTCTTCCAAGCTAAACTTAAATATTTTGGCAACTGTAAATGTAACTAGCATGTTTATAAGTACCATTATTCCACAATATAAAAGTAATAATGGTGATTTTTGAATTATTAATGGGATTGAAGCAGGAACACCTACTACGACAAAGAAAATGTAGATTAAAAATGTACCCAGCTCTTGCGCTCCTTTTATATCACTAAAGAAATTAGGCATAAAGGTAGCAAACATCATAGTTAAAGTAGTTATTATTAGATATTGATTGCCAAATAAAGTATTTAACATTGCTAAAAATGGATTTGATGTTGGTATTATAGCTTTAAACCAACCTGACAATTCTACTGATACTGCAACTATTATAAAAGCACTACCAATGGCTATTGCTATATCTTTTAAAGATATTTCTTTTCTTCCCCAATAATTTGCTGCTATTGTTTCGCCTTCATTTACACCTATGCTTTCCATCTCATCTACATGTGGATGTTTAAAATGTTTTCTAAAAAATCCAATAGATGGGATAGCTATTAAAACAAAGAAATATAATGCCATTAAAAGATTATCTGCTACAACAGTTGCTGATACCAATTCTCCAGGTGCATCAAATGCTCCTGACATAGCTGCAAAGTTTACATTTCCACCTATATAAGAACCTGTCATCATAGCTGCAACAATATTTAAATCTGGTACTGCATTTTTTAATGCCAAGAATCCAATCATAGCTCCAAGTACAGTTCCTATAGAACCTACAAGAAATATTACAAGTAATCTTCCACTTTCTTTCCATATCTTTTTGATATTACATTGATATAACAACAAAGCTATGGCTAAAGGGACAACATAACCCCAGACTTGGTCATATACAACAGACTCTACTGGTATAATATTTAGATTTGATAATAACATTGCTCCTACAAGAGCTATTATTGCTCCTGATATTTTTGATGCCCAACTATACTTTTGCTCTAAATAAATACTAAATGCTGCCCATCCAGTTACAATTGCCCACAATACCCAAATATTATCAGGACTTACAAAACTCCTCATCTCAACCGCCTCCATTTCATTAAATTAAAATATCAGTATTAATATTCAATATATTGAATATTAATACTATTATAATTCATCTTTTCAGAAAATTCAATATAACGATGTAAATACATGCATTATATAACTTTTATTTTATTTTATTAATTTTGAAAACTATATATGTTATAATCATGTTTGAGGGGGTTTTTATCTAATGGACATAGATGTTGGAAGCAAAATTAGAGCTCTTAGAAAATCTAAAAATATAAGTATAGCTACCTTAGCAAAAGAGTCTGGTTTAAGTACAGGTTTAATAAGTCAAATTGAACGTAATATGGTTGTTCCATCAATTATAGCAATGTGGAAAATATCAAAAACGCTTGATGTAAACATAGGTTATTTTTTTGATGATATTGGGAAGGATAATTCTAATATAGTAGTAAAGAAAAACAATCGAAAGAAAATAGTAACTAACGATTCTACAAAATTTTACGAGCTTCTTGTTCCTAATTTAATTGGAAAAAAAATAGAATTTATACTTGTTACATTAAATGGACATACAAAAAAAAGTAATGAATTTGTTACACATGAAGGAGAGGAATGCGGATACATAATAAAAGGAAAAATGAAAATAACACTTGGTAATAAAGAGTATATATTAGAGGAGGGTGACAGTTTTTATTTTAACAGCACTATACCACATATATATGAAAACTGTGATGCTGATGAATGTATTTCCGTCTGGGCAATGACTCCACCTTCATTTTAATATATGCAGCTCTTGTTTAAATATAAATTAATAAAAATCTGAAATAAATTAGTATGATAAATTTTATCCTAATTTATTTCAGACTTTTCTAGTTTATTGGTTATATATTGAGTAGACAACTTTCATCTAAAATTTCAGATAATATTTCCTCAGTTCCACTCATTCCATCAAATTTACTTGATATAAATGTGTTTTTTATTTCATTTTTATTTATATCACCATGCTTCAATACATAAGCTTTATTTGAAATATCGAGCATCCCATAATCCATAATAGAATCCCCAATTGCATAAAAACTTTCTATTCCTAATTCTTTGGTTAAATATTCTATGGCATTTTCTTTTGAGATTTTTTTTGGTATAAAATAAATTTTTCTACCACTCACATACAATCTCCAATTTTTTGATTCTAATATATTTATATACTCCCTAATTGAATCTAAATTAAATTTTTTAAAATCTACAACTATATAAAAAAATGTATCCTCTGCAACTTTAAAATTAGTTATTCCTTCTACATTCAAATAAATTTTAAATTTATCTACCATGCTTTCAATAGGCTCATAGTCAGATTTTAATTTGTCTATCTTTTCACTCCATGATTTCAATATTTCATTATCTTTAAGTATAACTCCTCCATTTGAAGTTATACTCCATGGAAAGTAAATACCATATTTATTAAATTCTATACGCTTAAACTGCTCTATTGTTCTAGTAGTAGTTGGTACAAACATACCATAGTACTGTATTTGTTTTATTAAATTTATAGTATTTAAAGATATATAAGAGATTTCTTTCTCTTTATAGATTTCTATATTGGTATATCTCTTATTAGTATTTAAAAATTTATCAGAGTAAATAATACTCCTGTCTAAGTCTGAAAAAACAATCATTCAGCATTCTCCTGTCAAATATATTTTCTAAACATCTTTCATATTCTTTATTATGCCACAACACTTGTAAGCTTTTAAATCTATTTTCTCAACTTCAACATTTTTTTCTTTTGCCAAAATAAATATATGCTCTAAAGATTTATCATTTAAGTCTTTAACAAGTATCTTATATGGAACTCTCCTAAGTAAAACTCTTGTTGTTTCTCCTACCCCTGGCTTGATAAAGTTGATATCTTTTATATTGTACTTTTCCTTTATATTTAAAACATCAAAATAACCATCTTTAGTTATAATATCACTTTTCCATTTTTCAACTTCATCAGATATATTTTCAAATTGGTTTTTGAAACATGCTTCTATAGTTTCTATATAATTTATAGACTCATCTTTATCCTTTAAATGGCTATAAAACTTAGCACCATGAAAATCATCCTTACCAATCAAATCTTCTCTTAGCACAGTTCTACTCACTAATCCAGAAACAGTTGAGTTTAAACATGCACTTGGTATTAAAAAGTCTTCTCTAATTCCATAAAGTCCAGAATATCCAGCAGGGTCAGCTAATACAGCAAGTGTTGAATCAAAATTCTTTTTAAATTTAATTTTAAGCTCATCACATGCTTTTTCTAGCTCCCTTGATATTGTTCCCTTGCCAGTCCATCCATCTAAAAATTGTATGTTTGAATTTGGATGACTACTTATTATATATTCAACTGCATTCATATCTATTCCTTTATCTCTTATTATAGATATTGTATAGTGAGGTAAATTTAAACTATACTTATTTTTTAGATATCTTTTTGCTAAAATACCAATTGGTGTTCCTGCTCTAGCAAGCGAAACTAGTACAACATCATTTCCATTTTTTTTAATTATCTTTTCACACATAACACCTATAGAAAATGCAAGTTTATTCTTATTTTCTTCTAGTTTATCATGATATAATTTCAGATAATCTTCGCTAACCTCATACTCTATTGGTATCATTTCCGAATAATGTCTACCATTTTGTATTTTTAACTCTCTCTCTTTGTTTCCTTCTTCTTCAATTAAATTTGATATATCTTTTAATAAAAAGATAACATCATCTTTAGAATATGTGCTAAATTCTCTCATATGACTCAACTCCTATCTTAAAACTGTGATATATTTTATCGCAATAAAACATTTTAGCTACAACATACTATAGTCAATTTTTTTATACTTGTATTTTTAATTATATCAATAAATTCCAGATAAGAATTCTCACTTTTATCTAACTCAACAAATAAATAACACTCAGAAAAATTATGTCTGTCTATGTTGTAAATGTAATTTTGAACATCTAAATTATAAAAACTCTTTAATTTAAACTTACTTCTAATAGGATAATTATTTTTATCAATATTAATTATTGGACTTCTAGTTGTTGAATGATAGTATATATCACATTGATTTTCTTTTTCTTTTGCAAATAACATAGGTATATACATAAATTCTTCAGTGCCTAAAAATAGAACCTTTTCTGCTTTCTTTTTTAAAGATTCTTTACTTTCTATAACTATTTTTTTACTTTCTCTTTTTATAATTTCTTTTAATTTAATTTGTTCTCTTTTGTTAATTCCAAACCTACCTGTATATCTTATATATTTTTTATTTCCAATATAATCTTCTAAATCAACATTGATATGATTTACTATTAAATTTATTTTATCATCCTTCATAATACTCAATTTACTAATATTGTAATTATCATTGTAATTTGCAACAATATCTTCATTTATATCAAAATTAAAGTCTCCTTTAAATAAATACACAAATTCTATTTTACATCCAAGTTCTATTTCTAGACTACTAATTCTTCTTAAATTTTCATCACTTACCCAATTAAGTATAGAACATATAGTATATATTTTTTTAGGATAGATACTTTGAATCTTTCTGATTATATTCATACATGTATTAGCTGTAGTAATTTCATCATCTACCAAAATTACTTCATCGCCAAATTTAAAGTTGTCTAGCATTTCAAAATATAAATTTTGGTCTGTTGCATGAGAATGTTCTTCTAAAAAGTCTAAATTTTCTAGCTCATCAAATTGCTCTCTAGTGGTATGAATAAATTCATAATTTCCAGATAAGTAATCAAAAAAGCTATGCCCAACGGCTGTCCCAGTTTCTGCAAAAGCTATTACAGTTCCATTTGATGCCACCTTATTTTTTTTATTATAAATCGTAGCCATTAGTTTTCCTAAATTATCCATTTCACTTGGCTTACAAGCTAAATGTTTTCCAAGTTTTTTTGATATAAATAAAAAACGTCTTTTGCTGTTATTTCTTATTCCTATATCTAAAAAATCATTTAAATCTAAGTTCAATGGATTATCAACAATGTCAATCTCACAATTAAAATTTAAGCAATTCTTCATAGTCTACTCCTTTATTTAATACACCATATATTTTAGATAAAATCAATGTTTTTTTAGCCCATAAAAAATGAGGATTAGTTTCATTCATTCTCTCACCTAATATGCCTTTACTCACACCATATTTACTATTTGTACTATCAAGTATCTCTAAAGCATCAGTAAAATCTTCATATGATACTGCAGACAAAGCTTGTACAATTTGAATTTGCATTGGATGAATTACTGTCTTTCCAACTAATCCATGAAATTTATCCAATAGTATTTCTTCTATATACTTATTTCTTATCTCTTCATTTGTCATATCAAAAAATTCCGATACACCTCCACTTATTGGTATATCTATCTCTGGTCTTTGAAGATATGTAATTATATCTAATATAAAAGAAGAACAAATTAAATTATTATATATAGAAAAATTTTTATTTCTTCTTATACCATACATACCTAATATGTCAGTTAGACCTATTCTAATACTGAGTATTCTTGATTTATATCTTAAAATAGTATTATATAAACTACTGAAGCTTAATTCTTTGTTTTCTTTATATATGAATTCTCTTGTTTCTATTATTGGAATAACATACATATTTTGAAGACCTATAGAATTCAAAACTTCTATACAGTTTTCAATTAACTCAGAATTTGCTTTAGGAATCAATATTCCTGTTATTGTATTATTGTTTTTAATTATAATATCTTTAATTCTTAGCAATTGCTCTACATCTTTTATTCTCACAAAAATTAATGGTATACCATCTTTATTAGTTATATTTTCATTGCTAATATTTTTCAAAATCAATTTAAGATTTTCTATAGCCTCAGATTCTCCATTTGCCCCAACAGCATCTTCTAAACAAATAGCTAATGGTCTAACTCCCTTAACATCACCTATAATACTTTTATAAATCATGTTATATTGAGTCGCTGGAACGTATAAAAAAGCACCTAGTGCATATTTCAGTACATCTTTTTCAGTATTGGCATTAAAGTCTTCTGGCACTTTCAAAAAAATTTTCTCTAAATCCTCTTTGCAGATATAATCGAAATATTTCAATGTGTGGCCTCCTCATATACATAGAAAGGGCCAACTTTATCAAAATTAGCCCTTAATATACTACTTATTATAAATTATAGCTGTATTTAATTCTTCTAATCTCTTTGTATTATCCTTAATTGTAACTCTATTATTTTCTTCTATTCTCATAGTTTCATCTATACCAGATTTAATGGTATTGTACATTTTTTCTAATGTCTCTATTTGCACAGAGCTTGTTCCAGCCATTCTAGCTATTTGTGCACTTTGAGAACTTACATTTTGTGCATTTCTAAGCAGTAATTCATTAGTTTTATCATCAAGAGCTTTTAAAGACTTTGCTTGTAATTCTTGCTTTTTAAGTAATATAGCTTGAGATAAACATTGTTTAAATACTGGTAGAGTTACAACAAAGGCACTATTGATTTTTCTAATTAAACCATAGTTATTATGTTGCATACCTCTCAGCATAGGTATAGTCTGAATAGCTATATTTTCTGCTATCCTTAAATCATAGACTCTTTGATTTAACATATCATAGACTTTTAATAGTTCTTGATAGTTGACAATATCCATTTGGTCTCCACTAGTCTCTGATTTTTGTTTGAAATATGGTAGTATTTCATTATCCATTTCTTCTACTGCCATTTCTCCAGCAACAATATATTTTTGAAGTTCATTATAAAAGTCAAAATTTTCATTTAGCATAGCACCAATTTGCTTGTTAGAAAGAGCTATATCTCTTTCATATTGTTCAAGTTCAATTTGAATCTTTTCAACTTCTCCTCCCAGTGTTTCATACTTTTGAAACATCATTTCAATAGCATTATTAGCTTTTTTGAAAAGTTTTTGAACAAAATTTGGTTCCTTAGTTTCTTGAAAATCATCTAAATCAAACTTATCCATTATTTTAGTTAAGTGAACAAGCATCTTAGAATTTTCTTCATTTCTATTTAATTTTATTGTGTTTAATAGGCTATCAGAAACTCTAGCTACTCCTTCAGATGCTTTTCTACCAAATTGTAAAATTGTATCTGGATTTTCTACTTCTATAAGAGAAGTTAAAGCCTCCACCTCTTTAGACTTTCTAAGTTCATTTTTTTTATTATTTGTATATTCCATTATATCAAAATTTTCTTCTTGTATAGTCGTAGGTAAATTTTCAACAGTCTCTACAGAATTATTATCTTTTGAAAAATTATTTATATTTATCCCCATTTAAAATCGTCTCCTCTTGCCAAAAATTTTTTTAAGTAAAGGTATTCCATCTTCAAGTAAGTTCAATTTAAGGTCATATACCATTTTATCCAATCTGTGTATATCAATCAATTGGTTATTTATAACATTTTCTATATTATTTTCTCCGCCTGGAGATAATATAATAATATCAAATCCAATTTTACTAAGTAAAAGCATTAGGAATACAACTTCTTTATCAAACACAATGCTCTTATACATATATATAACCAACTTTGGATTTATGAGAGAGTAATCGAAATTATTCATCATATGAACAAGCTTTTTATCCATATGAAGTACTGTGAATAAGCCTTTTATTTTATCCTCTCCACTTAGTCCATTTAAAAACATGTTGCCTTCTATAAGTTCTTCCACTTTTTCTAAAATCATAATTTGTTGATTTAATGCTAATGTTGAAATAGAATATTCTTTATTATTTAAAACAGAATTTTTATCTATAATACCTTTTGAATTTAATACAAATGATAGGCTAAAAGCTTCTCTTGTAAATTCTTTTGAAAATCTATCTATCTCTCCATTAAATTCAATAAATGTTGAACTTTCTGAATCTCTTAATAAATCTAAAAACTTAATGTATTCATTTTTATCATTATATATTCCATTGATTTTAGAAAAGAAAACTGGAGTTTCTACTATAGTATCATTAAACTTAAATCCTGGTCTCAATTTTAATGGCTGATTCCAATATATTGATATTTCATCAATAGTTGAACTTAAAAGCAAGCTTTTTATTTTTCTATCTTGAAGTTGCCAGGGTTTTATAAATCCAGCATCATTTAACAATTCTTCACTTATTCTTTTTGATGCTTCTGCTCCAACAGTAAAAGCTTTTTTTACAGAGCCTTTATCTATCTTTTCACCTGAAACAACTCTATCTTCAAAAGAAACATTTTCTTCTATTATATTAGCCTCTTCTAATTCTATCTTATATTTCTCTAAATTTAAGATACTTATATTACTCTTTGAGTTTGGATTAAGGTATAATATATCAAATCCTGCTAAGTACAATATTAAAAGTAGATAGACTTCATGCTTTTTTATGTCTCCATAAAATATTATTTTTGGAGCATCATTTTTATTTATATCTAAGGCACCAATATAAGTCTTTATCCATGCCATTATTTTCACTATAAAATTTTGTTTAACTCTATCATTAGTAAAATCTTTTTCTTCCTCTTTTAATACTTTATCTATTGCTTGCTTTATTTTATAATCTATTTCTTCAAACCCTAAAATACTTATGTCTACATCTTCTGTACTGTTTTTATAATTTTTAAGCCCATTTTTAAAATAATTAATAATGTCAAAATCACTAGGATTTGCTATAGCATCAGTAAATAAGGCAATATCTTTTCTACTATCAATATTTTGCTTCGCCTTAAATATTTCAAGATTATACAAAATCTCATCTTCTAAACCAATATATGAAATAAAATAACTTAGATATCCCTTTGAAGGAGTGTAATTTCCTCTATCTGATTGGCTGGAGAATATTTTTTCAAATACCTTTGAGTCACCCATAATTATCCTCCCAATTTAATTGTTTATTGATAACTGACTCAAAATATATATTTTGAGCCAGTTTGTTTTTTTATAAAATTTGTTTTAAGCTGTTTTCTTTGGTTTTACTAATCTTATTACACACTTTACAACTTCATTGACTACAACTACACTTGCTGCAACACATAAAACTTTTACCCATGTCATAACATCCATAGCTACAGAATTAAAGAAATCTTGGAATAACTGAGTAAATATTACTTGTGCAATACCTGTTAAAACTATTATTTGTAATGCTAGTTTATTATGTGTAAAGTTTGGAAAAATACTATCTGCACTAAATTCTCTACAGTTAAATGCATTAAATAATGCACTAAAAGCAAATAACGCAAACATTACAGTTCCCTTATGAGCTTCATCAACACCTAAGAAGTTAAATGTAGATTGTAACATTAGTATTGCTGTTATATAGAATGCATTTAATACTATTGTATATACCATTGACTTAGAAATTATATTTGCTTTTCTATCAACAGGTTTTCTATTTAATACGTGGTCTCTAACAGGCTCTAAACCTAATGCTAGTGCTGGTGGCCCATCCATAATTATATTTACCCACAACAATTGTATTGTTGTAAATGGCATTTCTTGCCCCATAACCTGAGATATTATAGCCACTAAAAATGCAATTACATTTACTGTTAATTGGAATTGAACAAATCTTTGGAAGTTATCATAAATTCCTCTACCCCATTTAATACCTTTTACAATAGTGCTAAAACTATCATCAGTTAAAATTATATCTGCTGCACTTTTTGATACTTCTGTACCAGATATACCCATTGCTATACCAACATCTGCCTTTGAAAGCGCTGGGGCATCATTTATCCCATCACCTGTTACAGCAACAACATCTCCACTCTTTTGAAGAGCTGAAACTATTCTCATTTTACTATCTGGCTTACTTCTTGCAACAATCGAAATAGTTTGTATTTCTTGTTTTAATTCTTCATCATCTAAAGTATCTATATATGAAGCTTCAACTGCTCTCATATTTCCTTTTAATAGACCTAACTCTTCACCTATAGCTCTTGCTGTATTTATATTGTCTCCTGTAAGCATTTTTACAGAAACACCAGCTTTATTTGCTGTATTCACTGATTCTATAACATCTTTTCTAAGTGGGTCTCTTATACCAACAAATCCACTAAATACTAAATTACTTTCCATTGCACTTACATTCATAGAATCACTTTCAGCAGTTACTGCTGCTTCTTCTTCAGCTTGGGAAATTTCTTTATATGCAAAACCTAAGGTTCTCATTGATTTTACTTGTAATTTTTTTATTTCTTCTAAAATCTCATGTTTTATACCTTCAGTTATTGGAACTATGTCTTTACCTCTTTGAATGTGTGAACATAGCTCAAGCAATACTTCTGGTGCTCCTTTTGATAACAACACATGATTATTATCTTGACCTATGACAGATGTCATTCTCTTTGAATCAGAAGTAAACGGATTTTGAGCTACTATATTAGATTCTTTTCTAACTTGTCTGTAATCTACATTTTTATAATATAGAAGTAATGCACATTCTGTAGCACTTCCTAGGTACTTAACATCATTATCATTATGCTCTACATCAGCTGTAGAGTTTATCATACAGTTTTCTTCAAAATAACTATTTATTTCTTCTTCTGAGCTCTCAATATATCTTCCATCAATATATGCAACTTCTACTGTCATTCTATTTTCTGTTAATGTACCAGTTTTATCTGAACATATTACAGAAACAGAACCTATAGTTTCACAAGCTTCTTTTTTGGTAACTAAGGCATTTATTTTAGCCATTTTTTGCATTGTTATTGCAAGTGTCATATTTATCATAGTTGGCAGACCTTCTGGAACTGCTGCAACTATCAATGCAACACATACTGTAAAGGCTGTTTTAACAGGGTCTATTGATTCTAAAAATGGTAAAATTCCAGACATATCAACATTTAATACATTCTTACTTACCATTTGGAAAACCATGAATATAAATAATAGTCCTGCTACTGCACTGGAAACTTTAGCTATCAATCCGCCTAAATTTCCAAGCTTTATCTGAAGTGGAGTTTGCTCATCTGCATCTGATAAGTTTTGAGCGATTTTACCCATTTCACTGCTATCTCCAATTGAAGTTACAACTAATATTCCTCTACCATAAGCAACAAGTGTACCACCAAATACCATATTTATTTGTTTTGCAGGAATTGGTTCTTGTACCACTAGTGCTCCTTTAGATTCTATTTCTTCCATTGGAACTACTACATCACATTTTTTAGATACATCATCTGATTCTCCTGTTAACATATCTTCTCTAATTTTAAGATTTATAGTTTCTATAAGTCTACCATCAGCAGGTACCATATCACCAGTTTCAATATATACTATATCTCCTGGTACTAGTTCATTCTTAGAAATTTGATGTATTTCTCCATCTCTTAGTACTTTAACTTCAATATTTTCAGTCATCTTAGAAAGAGCATCTGCTGCTTTCTTAGAACGACCTTCTGTAATCATACCTATTGCTATACCTATTGCTATAGCTCCTACAATCCCTATTGCATCATGAGTTTCTCCAATTACTGCACTTACTACTGCTGCAATAATTAAAATAACTATCATTGGTTCACTTAAACTGTCTTTTAAATCATCCCAAAAGCTTCCTTCCTCTTTTGGTGTAAATTCATTTAAACCATACTTTTCTCTTCTAGTCTTGACTTCTGATTCTGATAGACCTCTATCAGGGTTAACAGATAAGTCTTTAGTTACGTCTTCTTTGTCAACATTATAATATTTGATATCGTTATTAAATTCCATATACACACTCAATCCTGTCTAAATTTTGCATTACTTCTTTAAGACCCGCATCTTTTGTTCCTTCACCTATTGCTTTAAACTGCCAACTTCCATCTTTTCTATATATAACCCCTACTATAAGAGTAGTTTTTTCTGAATAATTATCAGATAAATTATACTTTGCTATTTCCTTTTTATTGCTTTGGTCCTCAACTCTTATATAGGCATTTTTTATCATCCCAAAGTGTTGTTTTCTGTCTATACAATTGTATATATTTACTACAAATAATAATCTGTGAATATTTGATGGAACTTTATCTAAATTAACTAGAATTTGTTCATCATCACCCACACCTTCACCAGTTAAGTTATCTCCTGTATGTAAAACTGACTTACAGGCACTCTTTAAATTTCCAAAATAAATTAAGTCTTTTATACCACTTAATTTTCCTTCCTGATTTAGCATAAATACAGATGCATCGCAATCTATATCAGCTTGTCCTCCACCAAATAAAGACTTAAGGAATCCTCCACCTGCCTGTTGCACAGGGTCCCATCCTAGGCCCACAAGTATATTACTCAATCCTGGGTTGGATTTTTTTAAATCTATTTTATCACCCTTTGATAAATTAATTGACATACTAAACCTCCATAAAATTTTATATAATATAACCTATACATTATTTGTATAGGCTACTTATATTTAATATACTGTGTTACTCATACTAAACACTTAATCCATAGTTTCTGCAAAGTGCTTCTAAGCCACCTTCAAATCCTGCTCCAACTGCACTAAACTTCCATTCTCCATTATATTTATATATCTCACATACTGTAATTGCAGTCTCTATACTAAATTCTTCGCCTAAGTCATATCTTAATATTTCTTGGTCATTTTCAGAGTTTAAAACTCTTATATATGAGTTGCTTACTTGTCCAAAGTTTTGTTTTCTTTCAGCAGCTTCATATATTGTAACTGTTACAGCTATTTTTTGTATATGCTTTGGCATTGTATCTAAGTTTACTAATATTTCTTCGTCATCTCCATCACCTTCACCAGTTCTATTATCACCTAAATGCTCAACTGCTCCAGATGGATGTTTTAAATTATTATAGAATATAAAATCTTCATCTCTTTCAACTCTTTGAGATTCTCCTACCATAAAAACACTGACATCTAAATCGTAATCATATCCACTATCAAATGAATTTGTATCCCATCCTAGTCCAAGTCTAATATTTTTAAGTCCTGGATTTCCCTTAGTTAAATCAATTTTTTGTCCTTTTTTTAATACTATAGCCATGGAAAATACCCCCTCTAGTTTATTATATTTAAAATTATAAGTTTATTCCAAAGTTTCCACATAACGCAGCAAGTCCACCTTCAAAACCAGAACCTAGTGCGTTAAATTTCCATTCTCCATTGTGTTTATATATTTCAGCTACTACTATAGCTGTCTCTATACTAAAATCTTCACCTAATTCATACTTTATTAGCTCTTCATTTGTATCTTTATCTACTATTCTTATATAAGAATTACTTACTTGCCCAAAATTTTGTGTTCTTTCTGTAGCATCATGAATTGTAACTGTAAAAGAAATTTTGCTTATTTCTCCAGGAATCTTAGATAAATCAACAACTATTTGCTCATCATCTCCATCACCTTCACCAGTTCTATTATCACCTAAATGTTCAACTGCTCCAGAAGTATGCTTTAAATTGTTGTAAAATACAAAATCTCCATCATTAGTAACACTTCCACTTGCTCCTGTTAAAAATGCTGCTGTATCTAAGTCAAAGTCAAATCCACCATCATACTTGTTAGTGTCCCATCCTAACCCTACTAAAATATTTTTAAGCCCTGGGTTTCCCTTAGTTAAATCAACCTTTTGGCCTTTTGATAATGTTATACCCATAATTTATCGCTCCCTTGTTAATTTTAGCTAAACAAATCTTGCTAATTATTTATCTTTTTCTTTAATCATATTATAACATTTTTTATTCATTTGTGAATAAAACTTACTTGATATTTTTAAAATATAATTAAAAAAATGTTTATATTTCTTACTTTTTACATAGATTTTACATATTTTTTTAAATAGATAAAATCTATGTTTAATATGTAATTATATATCATTTATATATACAAGTATACATTTTATTTTGAAACTACAAAATTCTTTGTACTATATTGTTTTAAGATGTTTTATAATAGATTATATCATCTTATTAGAGGAGAAAAAATATGATTTGTACTATTAAACCATTAAAAGTTGTAATAAAGAACTCAAAAGAGCCTTTAAATGAATTTATGTCTAGTAAGTCTTATACAAATAAGAGTTCTTCTTATATTAAAGAAGTCTACTTTACACGATATATAGGTATTGATAATTCGATTGATAAATACATAAAAAACATCAAAAATATAGATGCTCATTTTTTTAACAATATAACAGTTCCCTATATTAGGCTAAACAACTTAAATATAAATTTTGATAAATCACAAACAGATAAGATGCTCAATACTTTCAATACTTATAATGATGCTAAATTTAACAGTTGGAATTTATACAATATTGAATTTCCTTGTAAGATAGAAAATGATACATTAGATTGGACAAAAAAAATTGCATTTAAAAATACATTAGATTTGTTTTCTAAAAACACACCACATTCAACACCTTCTATTGTTAAAAATTTTGCTGTTAAACTTTTATGTTGGATAGATTATTTTCTACCTAAATTATTTTATAATAAAATTAAAATTACTGTTTCACCCAAGGTAGTGTATTTTGGAAATATTAAGAGACAGGAACTTTTTTTCTTATATTTTTTATCACAGCTTGGATGTGATATTTTATATATAAATCCTCATAAGGATATCCTTGATTTGTATCCTGAATGTTCTAGATTTTCTACTTTAGTTGAATTTTCTAAAAAAAGTCCAACTATGCTAGATATACCTTTGGAAAAATTAAATACAGATATAAATAAGAACATCAATAATAACAAAACTTATACTCCTATAAATAAACCTCAATCTGAACAAACTTCTGTTGACACAAACTTTACATCTACAAAAAATAAAAAAGATAAAGAAATAGAACTTACATATGAAGAACTCGCAAAATTATCAACTTCCGTTGTTATGATTGTTGTGTGTGATAATGAAAACAAACCATTCAAGAGCGGTTCTGGAGTAGTCATAAATAGTGAAGGTTACATACTTACAAATCTCCATGTAGTTAATGAAGGCTATTCATTTTTAGTTAGATTTGAAAATGATGATAAAGTTTATACATCACATCAAATCATAAAATACCACTCAGATTATGATTTGGCTGTAATAAAAGTTGATAGAGAATGTAAATCAATACCAGTCAAGGTTAGTAAAAAACCTGTAAGAGGCCAAAAAATAGTTGCAATTGGAAGCCCTTTAGGTCTTTTCAATACAGTTTCAGATGGAATTATCTCTGCTTTTCGTGACTTTGAAACAGTTCAAATGATACAATTTACAGCTCCAATCTCTAGTGGTAGTTCTGGAGGGGCTCTTTTAGATATGTTTGGCAATTTACTGGGATTAATTTCTGCTGGATATGATGATGGACAAAACTTAAATCTAGCAGTGGAAAGTCATCTTGTCAAAATATTTGCCAATAATTTTATCGAAATAATAAACTAATTTACTCTTTCTTCATACCAATAGAGAGGGTGAGAACATTATATATGTTCGCCCTCTCCATATCATGAAAAAATTAATACTTGATGTTTTTATGCTCTATAAACAATTGATGCCATAGACAAAATGTAAATATAGTCCATATTTTCCTTGAATTATCTTTGTGACCTTTTAGATGTTCATCTAAAAGTTTTATTATATATTTTTTATCAATAAACTCGTCTACATTTGCATTGGAAATAGTTTCTCTTACAACAACTCCTAAATCATCTTTTAACCAAACTCTTATTGGCGTTGGAAATCCTAATTTTTTTCTCTGAATAACATGCTCTGGTACTATATCTTTAAAAGATTCTCTAAGTAGCACTTTTGTGTTATTTTTTGTTATTTTTTGTTCAACTCTTAAATTTTTTGCTACATCAAATACATCTTTATCTAAAAAAGGTACTCTAAGTTCTAGATGCTCAGCTACAGAAAATTTATCAACTTTTTGAAGTATATCACCTTGAAGCCATGTATTTACATCTATATGTTGCATTTTACTTATATAATCGTAATTATTTTTCTGCGCTTCTCTGTACAAATTTGATAATAAATACTCATGTATATTCTTTTCCTTATATTTAAAAAAGAATCTTTTTACTTCATTATTTTCAAAAATCTTCGCATTTCCTATATATCTCTTTTCTAAAGGTGTTGTAGCTCTGTAAAGATAATTTTTGCCTTTTATATTAGGCATAAGCTCTGAAACTCTATTTAATACGCCTCTAATATACACTGGTGAATTTATAACTGATTTCACATTATTATATTCCTTGTATACATTATATCCCCCGAATAATTCATCAGCACCTTCTCCAGACAAAGCTATTTTAACATATTTACTAGCTTCTTTAATTAAAAAATAAAGACCTACTCCTGATGGGTCTGCCACAGGGTCATCCAAAAAATAAATTACACTCGGTAATGCTTTTATATAGTCATCTTGTGTTATGTTGAGTGGAATGTTTTCTATACCCAATTTATCAGCTGTTTTTTTAGCTATTTCCAATTCACTATACCCTTTAACATTAAAACCTAGCGAAAAAGACTTTATATTTGGATTAATTTGTGAAGCTATAGAGGTTATAATTGATGAATCTATACCACCAGACAAAAATGTCCCAATTTGTTTATTTTCTGCTACCTGTCTTCTTACCGAATCTATTACTACATTTCTTATTTCTTCTTCGCCTATATCTCTATTCCCTAAATGATTCTTACTGTAAAAAAATTTTGTACTACTTCTAAATTCAAGTTTATTGTATTTCTTTAAAGATAGTATTCCGTTTTCCACTCTAAAAAAATGTCCTGCTGGTATCAATCTTATTCCTTGTATCATAGTATCTTCAGGAAGAACATATTGAAACGAAAAATAACTCTGTAAACTTCGTTCATTTATGTTTAGTTTTTTAACATACTCGAGTATAAATTTATATTCTGATGCAAAGATTATCACTTTTTCTTTATTTATATAGTAAAGTGGTTTTATTCCAAATAAATCTCTTGCCCCAAATATGCTTTCATTTTCTTTATCATATATTATAAAGCTAAACATACCTTTTATCTTATGTACACAATTTTTTCCAAATGCTATATAAGATGTTAATAAGATTTCAATATCACTATCTGTAGCAAAGCTGTACCCTTTTTTAATCAATTCTTCTTTTATCTCGCAACTATTATATATTTCACCATTTAAAACTATAACCTTTCCATCTTTTTCAAATGGTTTAACTCCATGTATAACATCTATTACATCAAATCTATTAAAATCAAACTCTTTTTCCTCACCTTTTAAGTATCCTCTACTATCAAGACTTATATGATTTATATTATTTACAGATTCTTTTATTTTAAATTTAATATCTTCTTTTTTAGATATATCTCCTTTATAATAAATTGAAATATTGCCACACATATTATCAAATTTCCTTCCTAATTTTTAGTGTTATCCTTATTTCATAGTTTTGTCTTTGCCTTCAAAACTTATTCAATTTTAAAAAAATTACTATCAAATTTTTATAAATTATCTGCTAATCTTTCATAATTTTTTAATTTCTAGAAATACTATATTAGGAGGTGATTTTTATGAAGAAAAAAATGTTAATACCAGTTATTATGTCTTTATTTATACTTTCACAGTGTATAACTTTATTTGCTTTTACACCCGAAAATAACAAGTTTAAGGTTAAACCATTACCTTATGCTTATGATGCACTTGAGCCATATATAGATAAAGAAACTATGATTTTACATCATGATAAACATTATCAGGCTTATGTTGATAAGTTAAATGCAGCTCTTGAAAAATATCCTGAGCTTTATAATTATTCTTTATGTGAATTATTACAAAACTTAGATTCTTTGCCTAAAGACATTGCTACAACAGTAAGAAATAATGCAGGTGGTGCTTACAATCATAAATTCTTTTTTGATATAATGACTCCTGAGAAAACTATACCTTCTGAATCTTTAAAAGCAGCTATCGACAGAGATTTTGGTTCTTTTGAAAAATTCAAAGAAGAATTCCAAAAAGCAGCTTTAGATGTTTTTGGTTCTGGTTGGGCTTGGCTGGTAGCCACTAAAGATGGTAAATTGTCCATTATAACTACTCCAAACCAAGATAGCCCTGTAAGTAAAAACTTGACTCCTATCATAGGTCTTGATGTTTGGGAACATGCTTACTATTTAAAATATCAAAACAGAAGAAATGAATATATTAACAACTGGTTTAATGTAGTTAATTGGAATGGAGCTTTAGAAAATTACAAAAATTTAAAATCTCAAGAGTAATTAAATATTAAAATCCTTTTGAAAAAAACTTATGTTTGCTATATAATATAATAAAAGATAGTCTAAATTTACCAATATTGTGTTTATAGTGACGATTCAGGAGGATTTTTATATGATAAAAGAAACACATGAAAGGGGAGGATATATATTAGCGCTTTTGATACTCCCCTTTATAAATAATATATATTTAGTCAAATACGATACTACATATAAAATAGTATTAATTATAATCTATATCTATTTTGCATATTTAGGTTCATTGTTTCCAGATATAGATATGAGAGGTTCTTACATAAGTAAAAAATTCATATTAATTTACAAATTATTTGGAAGTAGGTTTAGACACAGAGGGTTTACCCATAGTCTTCTTGCATTATTACTCATTAGTAGTTTTTTTAAGTCTCTAACAATCTTTACCAACAACAATATAGTTTTTTCATGTCTGTCTAGTGGATTTATAATAGGATATTTTTCTCACATGTGTCTTGACCTTATTACCAAAGAAGGTATCGAATTGTTTTTTCCCATTACTATAAACATTTCCTTACTCCCTATAAAAACTAGTTCAAAAACAGAAAAATTCATATCTAAACTTTTAAACTTCATAGTTATTTTTTTAATCGGATATCAATTTTACATTTTATTTTAATGTATTTTTATAGCTACATATTTATAAATTAATTAAATAAATTAAAAAAAATTGTCTTAAAAGAATACTTTTAAATTTAATTTTTATTTAAATCTAATTCTTTTAAGACAATTTTAATTTTTTGACAAGTTAAATTCTTTTGTTATCTCTATCATTATCGTGTTTTTTATGATGAAATTCATAGTTATGATTTTCAAGGTTTTTATTAACTTTACTTCCAATCTTCCATGATAAAAATACTAATAGTATAAATGATGCTATCTTTAGTGGACTTGTTATAAATCCTTCTATATCACTTGCCACATAACTTATTACTATAAACATTACAAATTTTCCTGCCAACATTGCTGGAACAAAATCTTTTATATCTTTTTTACAAAAAGCTGATGCAACAGTAACTAAACACCCAGGCATAAATGGACAAGCATATGCTATAAATAGCAGTTTAAATCCCTGTTTGTCCATCCAACTTATTGCTCTTTCAGTTTTACTATTTCTCAACTTATTAAAAAGTCTACTATCAGTAAATCTACTTATTAATAAAAATAATGAGGTTGTCCCAAGCCCTGAGCCAATCCATGATAGCAAACACCCAAGTAATAACCCTTGTATAGCAGCATTTGCTGTAACTATCGCCACAAGTGGTAAGGCTGGTATAAAGCTTTCTATAAATGCACTTAATAAACCAATTATTGTGGCTAACACCCAATAGTTTTGAGTTAAATCAAGTAATTCTTGTATATACTGCATATTGCTTTTCCCCTTTTTTAACTTTAACTATTATTATATACTCTATATTGCTATTACATACCAATTTCAAAAAGGAATCTAATATTCAAAAGTAAATAATTTATGTAAATTTACAGTTAAGGTATCTTTATTTTATTATATATTATAACAAAAAAGTCTTAAAATATGAATCTATCATATTTCAAGACTTTTTCTTTTTATCTAGATATATTTAAACTATAGTATATCTGACTTCATAACATCTTCAAAATCCCCTTTTTCAGATATTAATCTTATCAATTTAACAGTGCAACTTAAATCATTTATAAGTATAGCTCCTACTAATGAACCATCTTTCATAAATAATTTTTTATATACTCTTTTACCTTCATCTTTTGATGAAATTTCTTTATCAAAATCTTGTATATTACCAATACTAAATACTTTAACATTCATAGCATCTAATGAAACTGGATATACATCACTTTCAAATTTCAAACTATCTCCACTTGCATTTGCTCCTGCTATTTTTCCCATTTCTACTGAAGATGGCCATATTGCTAGACTAGTGTTTCCTACTTGTGCAACATCTCCACAAGCGTATATATCTTTAACATTTGTCTGTAATGTATTATCTACAACAATACCTCTATCAATTTTTACAGATGTATCTTGAACCATCTGAGTATTTGCTCTCACTCCAATTGAAAAGACTACCATATCACAGTCAACACTATTGCCATCTTTAAATACAACTTTTTGAGCCCTTCCATTGCCATCAATACCATCAACTGCCACACCTAATCTTACATCTATGCCTGTATCTCTTACACATTGCTCTAGTATTTTACTGCCTTCTTTATCAAGTTGTTTTGATAATATACCATCCATTGCTTCAACCACTACTACTTCTAAGCCTTTTAATTTAAATTCCCATGCTGCTTCAAGACCTAATAGTCCTCCACCAATTACTACAACTTTCTTAGACTTTTCTAATGCTTCTTTTACATTATATAAGTCTTTTATATTTCTAAGTGTAAATACATTTTCTAAATCATGACCTTTAATTGGTGGTATGAAATTTCTACTTCCTGTGGCTATTACAAGCTTATCAAATTTAATAGCTCCATCATTTACTACAATAGTTTTATTTGCTTCATCTAATTTATCTACATTTGTTCCTAATATTACTACTATGTTGTTTTCGTCATACCAAGCTTTATCTTCCATATAGAAATCAGAATTAAGTTCTTCATTTATACCATCAGAAAGTGCAGGTCTATAGTAAGTTAACTCTTCCTCATTAGAAATCATAGTTATCTTACAAGTCTTATTTCTTTTTCTTATAGCATCTGCTGCATAGAAACCAGCTGCACCATTTCCTACTATAACAAAATATTCGTCAGTATCTTTTCTAAAAGTAACCTCATCTTCTTCAACTTCTATAAATTGGTCCTCTTTGGCTCCACATACAGGGCATATACTAGGAGCACTATCTCCTTCAAATACTTCATTACAAATTACACATTTAAACTTTTTAGTCTTCTTTTTACTTCCAAAAGTAGAGTTTAACTTATCTAAGAATTTTCCTGTATAAGCATATAATTTGTCAACTTCTTCCCCTGATGGTTTAAAATTAACAGCAAATGGTTTCACTGTTGTCATTCTAAGCTGATTGATTCTCTCCATAGCATTTTCTATACCTTCTCCACTCCATCCATATGAACCAAATACTGATGCAACTTTTCCACCATGAAGAACTGGATTTAAAGATACTAATATATCCCATATAGGTTTTAATGCATCCCCTAATATTGTTGGTGTTCCAAATAATACACCTTGCGATACTGCTATTTTATCTAGAATTTCTTCTTGCTTATGCTCTATTACATCAAATAAATTTACTTTATAATTGCTATTTTTTTCAATATATGATTTTATAGCCTCTGCCATGATTTTTGTATATCCATGTGCAGAAACATAACAAATTGTAACTTCTTTTTCTAATTTTACTTGTTCATTTACACTCCATTTATAATAAAGGTCTATAATTTTTCTAGGATTTTCAGTCAATACTGGTCCATGACCTGGGCACACTGTGTCTATATCTAAATCTTTTATCTTTTCTATAGCAGTTACCATAGATGGTTTAAATGGCCCCATTATACAATCATAATAATATCTTAAGGCATCTAAGTAATCCTTTTCTTCATCTTCATTAAGAGTGTTTACTATCTTGTCATTACTATAATGACTTCCAAATGAATCACATGTTACAAGAGTTTTATCTTCTTTTATATATGTGTATATAGTATCTGGCCAATGAAGCATAGGTACAGAGAAGAATTCTAAAGTCTTATCGCCTATTGATAGCACATCTCCATCTGCAACTGCAATATATTCAAAGTCTTTGTTTACGATTTCCTTTAGATACTTAATAGCAGTTTCTGAAGCTACTACTTTTGCATTTTTTGCTAAATCTAATAGCTTTTCAACGCTTCCTGCATGGTCTGGTTCAGTATGACTTACCACAATATAGTCAATTTTTTCAAAGTCTATATTTAAATCATTTAATCTTTCAATATATTTCTCAAAATGTTTATCTTTAACTGTTTCAAATAAAACTGTTTTTTCTGTGCCTTTTAAGACATATGAATTATAAGTTGTTCCATAAGGTGTATACATAATTATGTCAAATACTCTTAAATCAGGGTCAAGTGAACCTACCCAATATAAATTTTCTTTTATTTTCAATGATTTTAATGACATACCGTACTCCTCCTAAAATAGTTATTTAACCTTTTTATACCCTATTTGTTATATTTTAAACAAATTTTATTCAAAAAAGAATTTATTTTAAAAGCAACTTGAAACTCTTAATCTTCTTTTTCTACCTCCAGTATAGTTCCTTTTTTAGAATCTACCTTTATGTCATATTCATTTTTATCTTTATCTATTCTTATTTTATAAAAAGTAACATCTAAATCTTTATCTAAACTCCATTCTTTTACTATTCCATCTTGTTCTTTCAATGCAATTTCCATAGCTTTTTGAGGTGTTATTATATCATTTAAATCTAATTTTTCTTTTCTAGCTTTACCATTTAAATCTTCTGAATCCAATTTTTCAGTTTTATCTTGCAATACATCCTTTGTATTAGCATCTATTTTCATCTTATACTCATTATTATCATCTACACCTTCAACAGTATAAACATATTTATTTAAATCGCTTTCAAGACTTAAATCTACTATATCAGCATCCTTATATTTGTCTTTAAACATATTTATTGCATCTGTATAAGGTACTTTGAAGTCTTGTTCCATTAAACTTTCATCAATTTTGCCATCTTTTAAATCACTATTTGAAGCATTTGCTTCTTTTTTTGTATTGCTATTTTGAGGTGCTTGTCCTGAATTTGAATTTCCACTACATGCAGTTAATAAACCTGCAATAAGTATACTTGCTACTAATAAATATAATTTTTTACACATAAAAATCCTCCTTAAATAATAATTAATTTATTCTATATTATGCCCTTTAAACCCTTCATTTACCCTTTTATATTGCATATTTTCCTTACTTTATTTTAATTATTTTCAAAGCTTTATAATCAAAAGCTAAAAATCTATTTTAATATTACTTATATGAAAATTAACCTAAATAATAAGATATGAGTACAAATTTTTAAATTTCTAATATAATACCTGTTTATAAATCATAATTATTCTTAAAAATAGAAATGTTGAGATAAACTGAGATGAAATTGGATGATACACAAATATCCAAAGTTATACAACTTCTTATTATTTTAAAATACTGAGATAAGATGATTTTCTGTCTATCGTAAAATAATATTTAACTATACGTGTATCGCTCAAAGATGAAATATTTTTAAAATCTATATAATATAATTTATTATACCAGAATTTTAAAATTTAAATCTATAAAATAGTAAAAATTATCATTAATTAAATATGAAAATAAAAAATCTACATAAAATAAAAACAACTAAAAGAGATGCTTTAAATAGCATCCCTTTTATATAATTAAAAACTTAAATTTTATTTAGTTCCCTAACTGTTAAATCCATTTTAGGATAAGGTATTGTAATTCCTTCTTCATCAAATCTAATTTTAACATCTTCTAATAAATCAAGGTAAATTGTCCAATAGTCTTCTGTCTTACACCAAGCCCTAATTGCAAATTTAATGGCATTATCTCCATGTTCTACTACTCCTATAAATGGTTCTGGTTCATTTATTATTAATTTATGTCTATTTACAATTTCTTTTAAGACTCTTCTAACATGTAATATATCATCTTCATATCCTACACTAAAAACTAAATCAACCCTTCTAGTATTTTTTGCAGAATAATTTATCAGACTATCATTTGATACAGAGCCATTTGGTATAAGTATCTGCTTATTATCTGGAGTAGCTAATTGAGTATAAAAAAGTCCTATTTGCTCAACTGTTCCTCCATGACCTGCTGCTTCTATGTAATCTCCTACTTTAAAAGGTCTAATCAAAAGTATAATAAATCCTCCAGCAAAATTTGATAAACTACCTTGCAGCGCTAAACCTATCGCTACCCCTGCTGAAGCTATTACAGCAGCAAAACTAGATAAACTCATCCCCCAGTATTCAAGAACAACTATTATAACAGCAACTTTAAGTACACTTAAAAGAAGAGATTTCAAAAACCTTCTTAAAGTTAAATCGACATCTCTTTTGCCAAGAACTGTCATGACATGGTTTACAATTTTTTTTATTATTTTAAATCCAATTGAAAGTATGAGTAAACCTATTATAAGTTTTACTCCACTTGTAGTTGCCCATTCCAAAAGGCTTTCCATCAAACCACCCATGTCCATTTTATTAATATCTAGATTATTTAAATCTAACTTACTTATATCATCTATTTTTGTTGTATCCATAGAAAAAACTCCTTACTTTATATTTTAGAACCAATATTATAGTTTAAAGTTCTTATTTTTCTATTTAATATGATACAATATCATTTAATCATAGTAAACAAGATTTATATTCCAGTTAGCTCTTTTTTCTAAATCCAAACCTTCTATTATTTGTAGAACTTTATGCTAAGCCACTATGAAAATGCTATTGAGTTTTAAAATCATCATTTTTTACACCAATATGAGATGCTATTATAGTTATAATACTTAATACTATAAATACAATAAATCCTCTTTTATATCCATCAACTGTATTATAGAAATTTATTTGTAAAGATATAGCTATGATTAAATTAATAATACCACTTCCTATAAATTCAAAGGTATTAATAACACTAGTTGCCAATCCAGAATAAATCTCTTTATTTTTATATTTAGCATCATTAAATACTTGTAGATGTGACATGACTATACACCCCATTATAAAAAATGCTACTGGTAAAAACATTATTGGTGGTTTTACTTTAAAAACAATTACAATTATTATCCATATAAATAAGTCTATCATTGCACCATATTTTATTATGTTAAACTTGCTAGACTTTATTTTTGCAAACACAAAATCCATGATTATTGAACCAAATATAAATCCATATGTAAAAAATGATACTATAAACGCAGAAAAACTCTTACTAACTCCATAAACATCCATTATGTATCTTACTCCCCAAAGACTTGTAAATGCACTTGTTAAACCTACAAAAGAAAACATTATTATTGAATTATACCATGTTGACTTATTAATTATAACGGACTTAATCCCTTCAATAATACTAATTTTTTCTGATTCTTCATAAATATCAACATTTACATTAAATCCATATTCTCTTGGTGTATCTCTAACAATAATATACATACAACATCCAATTAAAATACCTATTATACCTATTAATAAAAATGAATTTCTCCAACCAATAAATTCGGACAAAAATACTAGCGGAAAAGTAGCAAGAACTCCTCCCACATTTCCAACAAATGAGAACTTAGCTGTTGCAGAAGCAAACTCCGATTTATCAAACCATCTACCTTGAATTTTTAAGATACAGAGTAATATTACTGATGTTCCTGCTCCTACAACTATACGAGAAAGATATGCTAATTCTATATTTTGTATTAATCCAAATAGTATCGAACCTATACTAGCCGTTATTATTCCAATACTACTAATCTTTCTTGCTCCATATTTATCAATTAATATACCTGCTGGTATTTGCATAAGTGCATATGAGTAAAGGCAAAATGATGCTATATTTGATATTTGTATAGAATTAAACCCTAACTCTTTTGCTAAATTATCTGAGACAACAGCAGTTGACATCCTTAAAAATAAGACTAAAATAAATGAAAATGTAATTATGCCCCAAACACTCCATTTAGTCTTTGTATAACTTTTCATATTTTCTCCCTCAAATCTATGTAATTTTAACTTTTATTACTCTGTTTGTAGACTTTCTATTTACAGTATGTGTTTATAAGAATTTTGTAATTATTTATCAAAATTTTTAATATGCATTTCTATTATACAATACACATACACATTTAACCATATATAAGAATTTATTCCTGTTTATATAATACTTAATTAATTCTTAAAGTAAACAAGAGCCATCTTTTAAAGTAACTCTAAAAGATGGCTCTTTATAAAAATATCTATTCTAAATTTAAATTTCTATCTAGTATATATTTTGTAGCAATAAATAATATTACTAAAATTATAATACTACCAAGTATAGCAAACATAAAATGAGAACTTTGATATAAATGATAAATCATGTTAGTATTTTCTCCTGGTAAAAATCTTTCAATTGTACTACCAACAGTTGATATTATCATATTTATAATTATAAAAGAAACAAATGCAGATACATTTCTATGTTTATTAAACTTTGGTAATTGCCCCATTGAAATTGCTGTATATAGCAATAAAATAAATGAAGTATATGAAATAAGCATTGTTAATAATAGCAAGAACATATCTAAAAAATTTTCAAACCCCAATCTGAAAACATTATTAAAAAAATCTAAAATCTCAGCAAATGCAATTCCAGAAGCACTAAAAAACATTAGTACTGCAAATGTACCTACTGCAACTATAAAACTAAGTACCGCATATATAAGTGCTGTTATACATTTGGATAATATAAGTGAACTAGTACTAACAGGAAGAGTAAACATTAAATAGCCTTCATCTCCCAAAAGATTTTTTCTAAATCTTTGAATTGTAACTACAATAGTTAAAACACCCAGTGCCATAAAAAGACTTGTAAGTACAAGTATTCCTATTCCTTGTATTTGGAATATATCAATCTTCATAAATATTCCATTTAATATAGCCACTACTATTATAGCTATATATAATGGTATAAACGTTCTTCCACTTGCCTTTAACTCATATTTTAATAGTTTTCCTAACATTTGAATTCCTCCCTAAATAATGCATCTATAGATTTACCTTTTTCCTCTCTTATTGATTCAACATCTCCTTGTAGTACTATCTCACCTTTAGATATAAATATTACTTCATCACATATATTTTCTATCTCACTTATTAAATGAGTTGCAATCAGCAAAGTACTATCCTCATAATAGTTTTTTAGTATAGTCTTAAGTATATATGACCTTGCAGCTGGGTCAACACCTCCAATAGGCTCATCTAAAATATATATATTTGCTTTTCTTGACATAACCAGAATAAGTTGTACTTTTTCTTTAGTTCCTTTAGACATTGTTTTTAATTTTTCATCTACATCAATATCTAAACTCTTAATCATTTCATTTGCCCTTCTAACATCAAAATCACTATAAAAATCATAGAAAAATTTAAGTAAATCTGATACTTTCATCCAGTCGTTTAAATAAGTTCTTTCTGGTAGGTATGATACTATTTTCTTTGTTTCTATAGATGGCTTCATTCCATTTATCATAATTTCACCATCATCAGGTTGTAATAATCCATTCATCAATTTAATCATTGTACTTTTACCACTTCCATTAGGACCTAACAAGCCAACTATTTTTCCTTTTGGTATATTCAATTCAACATTCTTTAAAACCTTTTTAGTTCCATAGCTTTTATTTACACCTTTAAATTCAACTATGTCATTTTGAGAAACATCATTTATATTTTTATCCATTTTATAATTCTCCTTTCAAATTTTCTGTTATAAGTTTTAACATTTCATCTTCGTCATATCCAAGTTTTACTAAAGTCTCTTTTAATGTATTTATTTCAACATTGGCTATTTCCTCTTTCATAGCTTTTATTTTTTCCTTATCATCTGTTACAAATCTTCCTTTTGTTCTTTGGCTATAAACCAATCCTTGTCTTTCCAGTTCTGTTAAAGCTTTTTGCATCGTATTTGGATTAACTTCAGCATCCTCAGCAAGTGCTCTTACTGTTTCTAATTTAGAACCTATTTTTATTTCCCCTGAAACTATTTTTAACTTTAGATGTTCTACTAATTGTATATATATAGGTTTGTTATTATCAAGTTCCCATTCCATATTCATGCCTCCTCATTGTGTTATTATATTATTGTATTAATAACTTAATACAATAATATAATAACACAGCTCATATGTCAACTATTTTTAAATAAAATTATGAATATCTACAAGCTTTTTCATTTAAAGATAGTTTTTATAAAAAATAGCATTTTAAAACCTACTATTAAATCTCAAAATCTTCAGGTCTAAATAGGTATAATACAAGAAATTTCCTTAATCACTATGTTTTTTGATATTTCATTTGGTATTTATTTTTCTCTTGTCTGAGTTAGAGATTTACATTCAAGGCTACCAAATTTTATACGAATCTATAAGAATATATGAAGTGAAAAAATAGAATTACATTTTCAGGTCTCAGTAGCCTTTATTATAATTATGTTCACATGCTATTACTTTTTTATCCTTTTAGCAAATTTTTTCTTAGCAAAATCGTATGACTCTTGTATCATTACTTTTAATTCTTTAAATGTTTTTTCTGAAGGATTTAAGACACACACCCATCCCATCCATGCATAAACAGGATGAGGCATAATTGTATCCAGTTTTGTAAAATCAAAGTCCATTTTCACAATTTGCCCAGCATCTGGCCGTTTTGGGATATTATCAAACCTTTTAATAAATGTTTCCTTTTTCAAGCATACATTTACACGATAAACATTACTTCGGTTTAGTGATGAACTTTTGTCATTTTCACCATCTTTTTCTTTGATAGTAAGAACATATACTCCTTTCTTTAAAATACCATTAGGATTATAAAATATCCCTCTTTCCCCCCAATTTTCTGTTAAAACAACATCATCTAAATTTGATACACAGTAATTGAATATATCGTCAGCTTTCATATTAAATATCCATCCTTTCTATAATATTTATATTGCTTTCAACACGATAATATCCTATCATATAATAGTGACAATAATTGTCACTATTGTAAAAAAAGGAGTAGAAAAATGTCAAAGGCTGAGCGCTTAATTGAATTGATGATAACTATAAATGCAAAAAGAAATTTTACTCTAAGAGAATTGGCTGAAGAATTTTGTGTATCAAAACGAACAATACTTAGAGATTTACAAGCTTTAGAAAGCATGGGATTCCCTCTATATTCAAAAACAGGAGCAACAGGTGGTTATCATATGTTAAAAGAACGTATACTACCACCAATTACCTTTTCAGAAAGTGAAGCAAAAGCAATATTTTTTGCCTATCAATCGTTAGCTTTTTATCGTGATTTGCCATTTGAACAAGAGAGAGTCTCTGTATTAAAAAAGTTTTTAAATTGTCTACCAGCAGATGTACAACATAATATTACTCAAATACAAAATAAAATTGTATTCTGGACACCAGATAGACATTGCTCTTCTCCCTTGCTAAAAGAACTATTTAACATAATTACAAATAATTCTGCTCTTACAGTTCAATATTCATCAAATAAAAACCAAAGTATCAGAACTATTATACCTGTTGGTTTATATGCAATGAATGGTCTTTGGTACTGTCCAGCGTATTGCTTAAAGTCAAAATCTATCCGTGAATTTCGTGTAGACAGAATTGAAAAGATTGTAAGTATAGAAAATATAACAAGTTCAAAATACAGTATTCCAAATTCAATACATGAATATCTTGAAAATTTAGAAGTTGCTAAAGATTATCATATTAAAATTCAACTAACAGATATAGGAGTAAAACGCTGTGAGGCAGAATTTCTATTAGCAAAAGGATTGACTGTTTTTCCTAATGGCGGTTACATAGATATGTATATCTCAAAAACAACACTAAACTGGGTAGCTGAATATTTCTTGTCATTTGGAAAAGAGGCCACAGTACTAGAACCAATTGAGCTTAAAACATTGATAAAATCAAAAGTTCAGGAGTTGTACAATCATTACTGCAAAATAAACACTGGAGTGTAATGTCAATGGATGCTATCAATATATACTACATTCTAGTGTTTTGTCTAATCTATATAAGATAAGACTATATTTATATTTGTTAATGTTTACATATTTTAATAAATAAATGTATAAAAATCCACATAAAAAAATGAACTCTAGCTTAAAGTTCATTTTTAATATAACTTATTCATTTTTTATAAAGTAAACTGATTATTCTTTTGCTGAAGTGTATGCAATCAATTTTTCAAATTCTTCAATTGGCATTGGTTTTCCAAATAGATATCCTTGTGCCATATCACATTTGACTTCCTTCAATAGTTTAAACTGTGCTTCTGTCTCTACACCTTCAGATATTACTTTCATCCCCAATTCCTTTGCCATCTCTACAACTTTAGTAACAATTATTTTACTTCTCTTACTATTATATGTTTCCATGATAAATTTTTGGTCAAGTTTTAAAATATCCATAGGAATTTCTTTTAACATATTTAATGATGAATACCCTGAACCAAAATCATCCATAGATATTAAAAAACCTATCTCTTTTAAACTATTCATTATATCAATTAAAATATCAAAATTATCAAATATAATACTCTCAGTTAATTCAAGTTCTATATATTTTGCAGGTATATTGTACTTGTCAATTATATTTTTATAGGTTTCTATAAAATTATTACAATATAAATGTATTCTTGATACATTAACTGAAATAGTTAATGGGTTTATACCTGTGTCAATCCATTTTCTAAGTTGTATACAAACTTCTTCTAGTACATATAAATCTAAATTTATTATAAAACCATTTTTCTCAAAAAATGGTATAAACTCATTTGGAGGAATTAATCCCTTATCACGACTTTTCCATCGTACAAGTGCTTCCGAACCTTGTATTTCTCCTGTATTTAGTTCTATTTTAGGTTGCAAGTATACTATGAACTCTTTATTTTCTAAGCTTGAGAACATTGTATTTTCCATCTCTTTTTCTTTTATTTCTTGATCATGAATCTTGTTGTCATAAAATGCATATGAACTTTTATGTCCTCCCTTTGCCATTTTATGAGGTATATTAGCTCTATCTATTATTGGGTTGATATCTTTATCTTCTGGAAGTATAAAGTATATTCCACAACTTAAAACTAATTTATATTTTTCTTCCTGATTATTATTAAATAAATCCAATTCTTTAAATATAGATTCTAATCTATTTATTATATCTTCTTCTTCTCTATATTTCATGATTATTGTGAAATTATCAGCAGATATCCTTGCAAATATTTCTTCTTCAAATATATTATGTTTAATAATATTTGTTAAACTACATAAAATTTTATTTCCCACTTCATATCCAAACAAATCATTTATATACTTAAATTTATCAATATCTATATATAATAACGCATATTTCTCTTGAGTGTTTTTGCTTAATATTTTTTTAGCATCAATTACAAATTTATCCATAGTACTTGCTCCTGTAAGACCATCTGTATATACTATCTTTTGCAATTTAACTCTTAAACTTAATTTATCATATATTATATAAAAAATAAGTACTAGACATATTATCGTCATAATAAATATTATCTGCAATGCATAGTAGCTAATAAATTGTTTATTAAATAAGCTGAATTCAAGGTTATTTATGGAGTTATTTTTATAAAGCTTATGTAAAGAATAGACTGGTGTTGTATATTTAACTTGTAAAATTATACAAATAAATAAAAAAACCATTAATTTTTTTTGTAATTTCCTCATAAAAATTTCCTCCCATTAAAGCACCTCTATTTGATTATAAATCACTAGCAAACAAACACATTCCAAAAGTTTCCATTTCTTGTAAAATGGATAGTTTATATTTATTTTAAAATTTGTAAAATTTTGCTATACTATATATATAGAATATGTTATATTAGTTGTCTTTCCTATTGATTTATACATTTCATATCGGTATAATA